>NZ_CP024866.1:5305968-5579767 GCF_004136015.1 Pseudomonas sp. ACM7
ACTGGCTTATAACGTAGTGCGTCGAGAAGCCAGTCAGGCGGCTGTAGCTCATAAGCGGGCTCCCAGCGAGGTGAGTTTCAAGTTTGCCTGTCAGCACATCGCCAGCCATCTAGTGGTCATGGCCGGAGCGGTCTCGCCCTCACACACGCCAAGACGCCTGGACGAGCTTCGCGGCAGCATTGGTGTGCTCTTCATAGTAAAACGCCCCAGGCCTGCGAGGCCTAGGGCGGTGAAGATGTCTAAAACCCGGTATCCGGTTAACCGCAAGGCTGCTCCGCTTAAGTGAACAGCATTGCGCTATCAAGCGGGGCTTTTCATTGGGCGATTATTAAATCAGATCGCTTCATTCCAGCGAATGTGCGTAATACCCAATTGTTGCGCTTTGATGCGCGCGGTTTCGAGGTTGGCGTGTGCGGCGATTTGACGGTCGGAGTCGGGATAAGCATGGGCGGACGCCGAATGTATCGCCTCGACATCGGAAAACTGTTCGGCCAGTTTGAAAAAGTGCTGACGAACGCCGTCGAACATATAGTGCACGGCATAGGGGATGAGTTTGCTCATATACTCCTCCTTGGGCCGAAGCTCAGTTTTTGAGAGTGGCTCGATGTCGGGTTCGTTCAGTTCTTTGGCGGAATGAACCCGGTCCATCAACTCAAACCTCTTCCAGCGTCAGAAAATCGGGGTGGGAGGCCCGATAACCCAAGGTCTTGTCGATCCAGGCGTTCAGCTCGTTGACCATGACTGGAGGTTTACCCGGATAGCGTTCGAGGGTTGTACGCAGGAGGTCGCCGATAGTGGCAATTGAATGCAGGTTGCGGGTCTTTATGTATTGCCCGATAAAACAGTCGAGTGGGTAATGTTCTGTCTTCGAAAGATAAACACACGCCAGACCATCGACTTGATTAATTATGAAATCGTCGCGCAATTTAATTCTCTGCAAGGCTTGTTGCTGTAAGGATTTCCTTGGTTTATTGACTCTCTGGTCAATTGCGGGGTGCCGAGGGAATGCGGCGAGCATGCTATCCATAGTTATTCTGAATGTATTGAAATGTCAGACAGGCGGTTAATAGTTAAATCGCCAAACAAAGGCAAGTGTTTCTTGGATGAGACGACATGTGTAACGATTAAGTGTTGAATATGTATATATAACTGTTGCTTATTCCTGCATTTATGTCTGTATTGATACGTTCAGGGTGTTTCATCAATCAGTGCAACGCCTTGATTTCTTGAATTGCCCACTGCTCTGTCAACCTTGTACCACTCGAAAACCTCGCTGACTTCACCCTGCAACAGCGCCATCTGCTCTGCGCGTTCTTTGGGGGTGGCCGGGTCAAGCCATTCCCGCGCCAGCGGCGCAGACAACACCACGGGGCGCCGGTCATGAATGTCGAGCATGCCGCCCGCACTGTCGGCGGTGATGATCACAAAACCGTCGTCGGCCCGCGACTCACCCCCCGCGCCGGGAAACTGTCCGATCGCCGCGCATAAAATCGGCGCCCGGTCCCGTCGGCGGATGAGCCACGGTTGCCTCGTCGAATCCCCGGTGTCGACCCATTCGAACCAGTTGTCGATCGGCACGATCGCGCGGTGCGGCCAGATCGCCCGGAAGAAGGCGCCGTGGGCGACTTTTTCGACCCGTGCATTGATCGGTGCCGCCCGATCCTTCGCCCAGTGCGGCCGCCATCCCCAGCGCTGAAAATCGGCGTGCAAGCCGTTGCTCTCCAGATGCAGGAGGGCGAGTTGCGTGGTGGGCGCCGCGTTGTAGCGGGCCAGCGGCTCATCACCGACGTGGTTGATCAACGCGTCGGGGATGCTCAGCACGGCGACAAAATCGTGAATGCCACGGTACTGCGACAGGCGTCCGCACATAGGCCGATACTCCCATTGAAGAGCTCCGATTGAAGAACTCTGACTGGAGATTTCAGCTTAGTTGCTCAGATCACATGGGCGCGCTGCAACTCGGTCAACGACAAGGCCTTGAGGCGAGCGAGCAGCGGGTCGCGCCGGTCACGAGGATGGGCCAGTTGCACCGCAAGCTCCTGACGAATGCTGCTGGGGCGATTGTCCATCACCAGCACCCGATCACTGAGGTACAGCGCTTCATCCACGTCGTGGGTCACCAGCAGCAGGGCGATGGCGTGACGTTCGCCCAGTTGCAGCAGCAGGTCCTGCAGTTTCATTCGGGTAAAGGCGTCCACCGCGCTGAAGGGTTCGTCGAGCAACAGCACCTGCGGTCGCGAGTAGAGGCCGCGAGCGATCGCCACCCGCTGCGCCATGCCACCCGACAGCGCTTTGGGCAGGGCTTGAGCAAAACCGCCGAGGCCGACTTCGTCGATCAGTTGCGCGACCCAGGCTTTGTCGTATTGGTTGTCGGCGCTGAAACCGATGTTCTGTTCGACTGTCAGCCATGGCATCAGTCGCGGCTCCTGGAACACAAAAGCGACTTCCCCGGCGCTGCTGAACACTTCGCCCTCAAAGTCCTTTTCCAGGCCGGCGATGATGCGCAGCAACGTGCTTTTCCCGCAACCGCTGGGCCCCAGCAGGCTGACGGCCTCCCGGGGTTGTAGTTGCAAATGGATGTTCTTGAGCACGGTGGTGGCGGCGAAGGTTTTGCGCTCGACGCGAATGTCCAGCAGGTGGTCGGTCATGGCTCAATCCTCTGCGTTTTGGCCGTTGAAGGTGTCGCGCCAGGCGAGGAAACGTTTCTCCAGGCCGGCGAGGATGCCGTCGCTGAGTTTGCCCAACAGCGCCAGCACGATGATTGCCGCCAGCACGATGTCCGGGCGTGAAGTCTCGCGACCGTCGCTGAGCAGATACCCCAAGCCTTTGGTCGCGGCGATCAGTTCGGCGGCGACCAAAAACATCCAGGCCAGGCTCATGCCGCTGCGCAACCCGGTGAACAGACCGGGCAGGGCGGCGGGCAGCAAAATTCGGCGCACCAGTCGCGGCCGGCTGAAACCGTACATCTGCCCGACTTCCACCAGTTTGCGGTCGATGTCGCGGATCGCCGCGACGCCGTTGAGGTACACCGGGAAGAAGGCACCGATGGCGATCAAGACGATTTTCGAGGTTTCGTCGATGCCCAGCCACAGCAGCAACAGCGGCACCCAGGCCAGACTTGGAATCGAGCGCAGGCCGGCGAACGTCGGCTCCAGCCAGGCTTCGGCTTCGCGGCTCAAACCGACCCACGCAGCAAACACCAGGGCCAGACCGGCGCCGATGGCGAAACCCAACAGCACCCGCAACAGGCTGGCGCTGATGTGCTTCCACAGCGCGCCTTCGGCGAGGTCGCTCAAGGTCAGCGCGATCTCGCTGGGGGCCGGCATTTGGTAGGACGGCAACCAGCCGATACGCACGACGAATTCCAGCACGAGGAGGATCAGCACCGGTAGGGCGAGGGCCTTGAGGCGGAGTTTTCAGGCGTTGTTGAGGCGTCGGAGTGCGGGCAATGCCAGCGGGGCGGACAGGTGTTTGCTTTTGCTGGTCATTGGGTTCTCCGGTCACGACGAATCAAGATCAAGAGATCGCAGCCTCGTTTCACTCGACAGCTCCTACACGAGCCACGGTTTCTTTGAAGCCGATGTCGATCAGTTGGTCGATCACTTGATCGACATTCACCCCACGACGAACCAGTTCTTCGGAAACCAGGATCGGTGCGGCAGCCTTGGAGGCGATCACATCCTTGGCGGTCAGTTGCGGGCTGCTCAGGTCGGTGCGCGACAATTGCAGCTTGGCCACTTCCAGCGGCAGACCGGATTCGCCAGCGAGTAGCTTCGCCAGTTCCTCGGGATTTTTTACCGCCCACTCGCGAGCTTGCTCGTAGGCATTCAGTACGGTGTCGATGGTGTGTGGGTGTTCTTTGGCATAGCTGTCGGTGACGCTGACCACGCCGTAGCTGTTGAAATGAGTGTTGCGATAGAGCAACCGGGAGCCGGCCTGAACCTGGCTCGCGGCCATGTGCGGATCGAGTCCGGCCCAGGCGTCGATGTCACCTTTTTCCAGCGCAGTGCGACCGTCCGGGTGCTGCAAATGCACCAGTTCCACATCGTCTTTGCCCAGGCCTGCCTGTTGCAGGCTGCGCAGGGTAAACAGGTACGGATCGGTGCCCTTGGTGGCGGCGATTTTTTTACCTTTCAGATCGGCCACGGTCTTGTAGGGCGAATCCTTGCGCACCACCAACGCCGTCCATTCGGCGCGGCTGTAGACGTAAACCGATTTGATAGGGCTGCCATTGGCGCGGCTCAGCACGGCGGCGAGGCTGGCGGAGGAGGCGAAGTCGACGCCGCCGCTGTTGAGGTATTCCAGCGAGCGGTTGCTGCCCTGGCTCAGCACCCAGCTGACCTTGGTCTGTGGCAGGGCTTTTTCCAGAAAGCCGAAGTGTTTGAGCACCAGGCTCACGGGCGAGTAATAGGCGTAATCCAGATGCACTTCGGCCGGTGGCGCTTCAGCGGCCTGGGCAAGCGGTAGCAGGCTCAGCGCCAGGGCGCAAGCGCTGAGCAGAGACCTGACGTGGGGAAAACGGAAGGTGGTTTTCATGGGACAGCTCCAGGCAAGGCGGCGAAGTTCTTATTTCCAAAAAAACATTTTTTATAAATGCTTCCTGCATAAAAGGAATATTGCATGCTCTGTGCCATGTTTTACGTGACGAGTGTTTTCAAGGCCTTGGAGCTGAAGCAGGGGCAGAGAAATGTTCAAGGGAAAACAGTCTGTTTAGTCGCTGTTGCTGGGCAAACACTGTTCGCTGCTGGTCATGAGCTTATGCATAAATCGAATTTTAAAAGCCTCTTGTAAGAGCGTTATGGTCTATCGCAATAACCCTCAAGGAGCCCCCGATGAACCTGTCCCGATTCGTGCGCAGTCTGCTGACTAGCGCACTGTTCGCCGCACCACTGGCTTACGCCGCCGAGCCCGTCGTCCTGCACGTCGGTGATCAGAACTACTACAACGTTCGCGCTTCGGTGGAGGCATCGGGCGTACTGAAAGACGCGCCTTATACTGTCGACTGGAAGCACTTCCAGGCCGCCGCGCCACTGGCCGAAGCGCTGAACACCGGCGCGCTGGATCTGGGTTTTCTCGGCGATTCGGGTTTTCTGTTCCTCGCCGCCAAGCAGGCGCCGGTGAAACTGATCGGCGTCTCGCGGCAAAACCCCGACACCATCGCCTTGCTGGTGCCCAAGGACTCACCGGTCAAAACCATCGCCGATCTGAAGGGTAAGAAAGTCGCTTATTGGCCCGGTGCCTGGAGCCAGCAACTGACCCTGCGCGCCCTTGAAAAAGCCGACCTGCCGGAAGACTATGTCGACTTCATCAAACTGATGCCGATCGATGCCGCCGCCGCGTTGCCTCAGGGCAGCATCGACGCGTTCCCGGTCTGGGAGCCTTACATCTCTCAGCAGATTCTGTTCTCCGGCGCCCGGCCGATCCTCACCGCCAAGAACCTGATGCCCGGCCTGAGCGCCATCGCCGCCTCGACGCCGTCGATCGACAGCAAACGCGAAGCCATTGCCGACTTTCTGGTGCGCCTGAAAAAGGCCCGGGCTTGGGTCGACAATCACACCGACGAGTACGCCGATCTCTGGGCGAAGAAAGCCAACCTTGACCAGAACGTCTCGCGCCATTGGTTGCGCCAGGCCCACATGACCGTCGGCCCGGTGGATGCGCAGGCCGCAAAGGATCTGCAAAGCACCGCGGACTTCCTGTTCAAGGTAAAAGCGCTGCCGGCTGCGTTGGCGACTGCACCGATTATCGACAGCTCGTTTCAGCAGGCGTTTGACCAGTAACCCACGATGCCGGGCAGCACTGGAACCAAACACTGTGTACCCTTATCCAACCTCGGCCCGCAGCGACCTGCGGGCCGACGAAGGATGAACGGGCGAAGGATTTTTGCCCTTTGAAGTGTTGATCGTAACGGTCTGGCCCAAGGCAAAACATGAAACAGCTGTTCAAGGTTCTATCTGCATTCATCATCGCCACAGGGCTGGTTGGGTGCATCGCTTCTCCCATCGAAATGACGCCGCAGACCGAACAGCGTCTGAGTGCGCAACCACCGATCCGTTTCCTGCTGACCTTCGACGACGGTCCCAGCGCATCGAGTTTCTGGAATCCGACGATGACGGTGCTCGACAGTCTGGCCACAAACCCGGTGCAACCGAACCTCAAAGCGGTGTTCTTCGTGCAGACCGGTGCGCCACGTGCCGGCAACAGCGAAATCGGTCGCGAGGTCATGCGCCGTGAACACGCAGAAGGGCAGATACTGGGCTTCCACACGGCCACTCACGGGCACACCAATCATCGGTCTCTGAGCCCGGAGGACCTGGAGCAGTCGCTGACTAAGGGCAGCGCTGACATCGCCGCGATCACCGGCGCGCCGCCGACCCTGGTACGTCCGCCATTCTGGAACTATGACAAACGGGTCTTCGCCGCCTATCAGCAACACGGCATGCATGTGCTGCTGACCGACCTGAGCGCCAATGACGGCAAGATCTGGGGCTTCAACGCCAGCCCCCGGCGGCGGGCCCACTTCTTGCGCACAATGTCCGAAGTGCGCGAGCGCATCGCCCTTGGCGAATTACCGGTGGTGGACGGGGTGATTCCGGTGGTGGTGACCTTCCATGACCTCAATCGCTATACCGCCCGGCATACTCGCGAGTACCTGCAAATCCTGCTCGACAGTGCACAGGCTGCCGGTGTGAAAACCGCCGAAAAGCCCTTTTACGACGACACGGCAGCGCTGCAACGGGCCGCCATGGCGCGTACCGTTCGCGACAGTTCACAGCCGGTTAAATTGCCGGGGCTCTGGAATTGGATCTGGGGTGGGGATTCTCACTGAAAGGTCGCCAAAGTGAGAAACAGCTAACACTTATTTTCAGCATTGGCGAGCGCAGGATGGGAAAAGCCCATCTATGCTGAGCAAGTTGGATCCGATTAATGGCCACGGAGGCGCCTGTCATGGTTTCAGTTCCTGAGCTTTGCCGCATTGTTGAGTCCGGTTTTCAACCGCGTTCCTGTGCCTGCACGGTGAATCCGGACGGAACGTTACGGATCAAAGTCTACGAACCCGCCGCCGGGCGAATTGATCTGTTGATTACTGGAGTATCGCCAGCACGGCTGACCACCGTTCGCGATATCTCCAATCTGATTGGCGAGTTGCGCATCGAGATGCGCGCCGGTCGTCGGGCGTTTGCCGGCTGAAGTGGATCTATGTAACAGCTGGCGTAGCCTGCGTTCGGTTCGGGCCGCGTTCGGACGAAGCGGTCGTGAAATCAGGCACTGCGGTGTTTCAGGTGAACTGCGGATACCGGTTTTACGACTGCTTCGTCCGAACGCGGCCCGAACCGAACGCAGGCTTCGCCAGCTGCGGATCGCGTTACAACTGCAATTACTTCCGCGGCTGCAGTTCATCAATCATCTGCAAGCAATGATTCAACCCCGGCGATACGTCGCCCACGCGCCTGCTGAGAATAATCGGCGAGGTCGCGTTGTCTTCCAGCAGCGGCGTGAAACCAATGTCGTCGCGGTGCAACAATTGCACCGAGGCCGGCACCAGGGTGACGCCGATTCCCGCTCCCACCAGACCGATGGCTGTTTGCAGCTCATTGGTCCATTGCGCCACATGGATGCTCACGCCATAGGATTCGAATAACGCGATGACGTGATCGGCGTAGCTGGGCCGCGGGTTGCCGGGGTACAGCACGAACGGTTCTTTCGCCAGTTCGCGAAGACTGATCGGCCCGGCCAGTAATGGGTGACCGGCGGGCAGGGCGGCGACCAGTCGGTCTTCAGTCAAAACAGTCTGGATGATCGCCGGGTCGTCGATGCGGATGCGGCCGAAACCGATATCGATACGCCCGGCCTTGAGCGCCTGAACTTGCTGCAGCGTGGTCATTTCCGAGAGCCCCAGTTCAAGCTCCAGGGGCTCGCCGCTGCGCAAACGGCGAATCAGTTCCGGCAGCACGCCGTACAGCGTCGACGGGGCAAAACCGATGCCCAGCCAGGTCTTTTCGCCGAGACCGATCCGTCGCGTGTTGTCGCACACCTTGCCCAGTTGCTCGAGCAGGGCGGTGGAGTGTTCATGGAAAAATCGGCCGGCGTCGGTCAGCTTCAGCGGCCGCCCGCGTTCCAGCAACAACACCCCGAGTTCATCCTCCAATTGCTGCATCTGCCGACTCAGGGGTGGTTGGGCAATGTGCAGAAGCTCGGCGGCGCGGGTGAAGTTGAGGGTTTGAGCCAACACCTGAAAATACCGCAGGTGACGCAGTTCCATGGAGCCTCCAGATGCAAGTCGGTTTCATACCTTAAAGGTATCAAGTCAGACCAATTCTATATTGGCTTCCCGAAAAAAGCCGTACCAGAATCGGTTCCAGAACTTTAAGAACCTGACGGGTATCGACATGCTTGCAACAGCCATTGAATCGATCGAGACGATCATCGTCGATCTGCCGACCATCCGCCCGCACAAGCTGGCGATGCACACCATGCAGAACCAGACCCTGGTGATCATTCGCGTGCGCTGCGCCGACGGCATTGAAGGTATTGGCGAATCCACCACCATCGGTGGCCTGGCCTACGGCAACGAAAGCCCTGACAGCATCAAGACCAACATCGACCGACACTTCGCACCGCTGCTGCTGGGCCAGGACAGCGCCAATGTGAATGCCGCGATGTTGCGCCTGGAGCGCAGCATCCGTGGCAACACCTTTGCTAAATCAGGTATCGAAACCGCCTTGCTCGACGCTCAGGGCAAGCGCCTTGGGCTGCCGGTCAGCGAGTTGTTGGGCGGCCGCGTTCGCGATGCCCTGCCAGTGGCGTGGACCCTGGCCAGTGGTGACACCGACAAGGACATCGCCGAAGCGGAAAAAATGCTCGACCTGCGCCGCCACCGGATTTTCAAACTGAAAATCGGCGCGGGTGAGGTCAACCGCGACCTGGCCCACGTCATTGCGATCAAAAAAGCCCTGGGCGACCGCGCCAGCGTGCGGGTCGATGTCAATCAGGCCTGGGATGAAGCGGTTGCGCTGCGCGCCTGCCGGATCCTGGGAACCAACGGCATCGACCTGATCGAACAGCCGATCTCTCGCAATAACCGCGCCGGCATGGCGCGCCTGAACGCCGTGAGCCCGGCGCCGATCATGGCCGACGAATCCATCGAGTGCGTGGAAGATGCGTTCAATCTGGCCCGTGAAGGCGCGGCCTCGGTGTTTGCCTTGAAGATCGCCAAGAACGGCGGCCCGCGTGCCGTGCTGCGAACCGCTGCGATTGCCGAAGCGGCCGGTATCGGCCTGTACGGCGGCACCATGCTCGAAGGTGGCATCGGCACCCTGGCCTCGGCCCATGCCTTTGTCACGCTGAACAAGCTGGCGTGGGACACCGAGCTGTTCGGCCCGCTGCTGCTGACTGAAGACATTCTCAGCGAGCCGCTGGTCTATCGCGATTTCGAGTTGCACGTGCCGAAAACACCGGGCCTGGGCCTGAGCCTCGATGAAGAACGTCTGGCGTTCTTCCGTCGTGACAAAACGTCTACTGCCATTCATCACGCCTGAGGAGAGCATTATGCTGTTCCACGTAAAAATGACCGTGAATCTGCCGGTCGACATGAATCCGCAAGCAGCCGCCAAATTGAAGGCTGACGAAAAAGCCCTGGCCCTGCGCCTGCAAGAGCAAGGCAAGTGGCGTCACCTGTGGCGCATCGCCGGGCACTATGCCAATTACAGCGTTTTTGACGTCGACAGCGTGCAGGAACTGCACGACCTGCTCATGCAATTGCCGCTGTTTCCGTACATGGCGATCGAGGTCGACGCGATGTGCCGGCATCCTTCTTCCATCCGCGAGGATGACCGCTGAACCCAGCCTGTTCAGTTCGCTACGCTAATAATTACAAGATGAGGAACCCACCAAAATGAACGTCAAGATTTCCCACACTGCCAGTGTCCAGAAGTTTCTCGAAGAGGCCAGCGGTCTGCTCAACGACGCCGGCGACCCGCGGGTCAAGGCCCTGGTCTACCGCATCCTGCGTGATTCGGTGAACATCATCGAAGACCTGGCCGTGACCCCGGAAGAGTTCTGGAAAGCCGTCAACTACCTCAACGTGCTGGGTGCGCGTCAAGAGGCCGGGTTGGTGGTGGCCGGGCTCGGTCTGGAGCATTACCTCGACCTGCTGATGGACGCCGAAGACGAGCAGGCCGGCAAGGCCGGCGGCACACCGCGAACCATCGAAGGCCCGCTGTACGTGGCGGGTGCGCCGCTGTCGGAAGGCGAAGCGCGACTGGATGACGGCGTCGATCCGGGTGTGGTGCTGTTCATGCAGGGCCAGGTCAAAAACACCGCCGGCGAACCGTTGGCCGGCGCGGTGGTGGATGTCTGGCACGCCAACACCGGCGGCACTTATTCCTACTTCGATACCACTCAATCGGAGTTCAACCTGCGTCGTCGTATCGTCACCGATGCCGAAGGTCGTTATCGCTTGCGCAGCATCGTGCCGTCGGGCTATGGCTGCCCGCCGGACGGTCCGACCCAGCAACTGCTCGATCAATTGGGCCGTCATGGTCAACGGCCGGCGCACATTCACTTCTTCATTTCCGCGCCGGATCATCGTCACCTGACCACCCAGATCAACCTCGATGGCGATCAATACCTGCACGACGATTTCGCCTATGCCACCCGTGACGAGCTGATTGCCAAAATCACCTTCAGCGACGATCCACAGCGTGCAGCGGCGCACGGTGTCAGCGGTCGATTTGCCGAAATCGATTTCGATTTCACCTTGCAGACCTCCGCGCAACCCGACGAGCAGCAACGCCACGAACGGGTCCGCGCACTCGAGGACTGATCGCGGGATGTGAGCGAACCCGACCTTGTGGGAGCGGGCTTGCTCGCGAAGGGGCCATCAGCTTCAGCATCAACGCTGACTGACACACCGCCTTCGCGAGCAAGCCCGCTCCCACACGGGTTTCGGTAACTGACTGGCAGCACGTCGGCCTACTGACACACCGTTGCGCGCACTGTTCTAGAATGGCCCGACGTTACCTATAACAACAATGAGAGTTACCCGATGATGCAAGCGCAACTGTTGAGTCAGCGCAGCACCGTATTCGACCACGCCGACCCTTACGCGGTGTCTGGCTACGTCAATCAGCATGTCGGTAACCATTGCATTCTGATGCCCCGGGCCGGGCGACCGCTGGCCAGTCTCAATCATCGCAAGTTTGCCAGCCTCGACCTGTGCCGCATCAGCTATGGCGGCAGCGTACGGGTTACTTCCGGTGCGCTGGAAAGCATCTATCACCTGCAAGTTCTGCTGCGCGGCAACTGCCTGTGGCGCGGCCACGGCCAGGAACACTACTTCGCGCCCGGCGAGTTGCTGCTGATCAATCCCGACGATCCGGTGGACCTGACGTATTCCGACGATTGCGAAAAATTCATTCTGAAAGTCCCTACCCCGTTGCTGGAATCCGTGTGCGATGAACAGCGCTGGCGCTATCCGGGGCAGGGCGTGCGGTTTCTGGAGAACCGTTATCAGCTCGATGAACTGGAAGGCTTTGTCGGTCTGCTGGCGATGATTTGCCAGGAAGCTGAGGCCACCGAGCAGATTCCCAGGGTGCAGGAGCACTACGCACAGATCATCGTCAGCAAGATGCTCAGCCTGATGAAGACCAATGTCAGCCGGATCAGTCTCGGCTCACAGACGGCCACGTTCGAGGTGATTGCCGACTACATCGCGGGCCACCTCAAACAGGACATCGACAGCGAAGAACTGGCGCGCCAGGCGCGGATGAGTTTGCGCTCGTTGTACGGATTGTTTGAACGCAACGCCGGCACCACGCCGAAAAACTACATCCGGCAAAAACGCCTTGAGCGCATCAACGCCTGCCTGAGCGACCCGACCTGCAACGTGCGCAACGTCACGGAAGTGGCCATGGATTACGGCTTCCTGCACCTGGGCCGGTTCTCCGACAGTTACCGCAAACAGTTTGGCGAACTGCCGTCGGACACCCTCAAACGCCGCCACTGAAACACCGGACCCCGTAGGAGCTGCCGCAGGCTGCGATCTTTTGATTTTGCTTTTTAAAGGCAAGATCAAAAGATCGCAGCCTGCGGCAGCTCCTACGGGGTTCTTGCATTTTGCAGTAAACGGATACGGGTCTGCACCCAGCGGATAGTCCGCCACTTCCGCCCGTCCTAGCATGGCCCTGCCTGAATAAAAACAATGGAGGCGGCGGCCATGTCCCTGCGACCCGAATACCTTCACTCCCTGCTCGAAGATGACAAAGAACAGGGCATCTATCGCTGCAAGCGCGAGATGTTCACCGACCCGCGGCTGTTCGATCTCGAGATGCAGTACATCTTCGAAGGCAACTGGCTGTACCTGGCCCACGAAAGCCAGATCCCCAACAAAAACGACTTCTACACCACCACCATGGGGCGCCAGTCGATCTTCATCGCGCGCAACAAGGACGGTGAGCTCAATGCGTTCCTCAACGCCTGCAGCCATCGTGGCGCGACGCTGTGCCGGCACAAGTCCGGCAACAAAAGTTCGTACACCTGCCCATTCCATGGCTGGACCTTCAACAACTCCGGCAAGCTGCTCAAGGTTAAGGATCCGGCCGAAGCGGGCTACCCGGCGAGCTTCAACTGCGAAGGCTCCCACGACCTGACCAAGGTTGCGCGTTTCGAGTCCTATCGCGGCTTCCTGTTTGGCAGCCTCAAGGCTGATGTCGTGCCGTTGGTTGAACACCTGGGCGAGTCGGCAAAGATCATCGACATGATCGTCGACCAGTCCGCCGATGGCCTGGAAGTATTGCGCGGTTCCTCCAGCTACATCTACGAAGGCAACTGGAAACTCACCGCCGAAAACGGCGCCGACGGCTATCACGTCAGCTCCGTGCACTGGAACTACGCGGCCACCCAGAACCAGCGCAAGCAGCGCGAGGCCGGCGATTGCAACCCGACCATGAGTGCCGGCAGTTGGGCCAAGCAGGGCGGTGGTTTCTACTCCTTCGACAAGGGCCACATGTTGCTCTGGACCCGTTGGGCCAACCCTGAAGATCGCCCGTTGTACGAGCGTCGCGACGAACTGGCCCAGGACTTCGGCAAGGCCCGCGCCGACTGGATGATCGAGAACTCGCGCAACCTGTGCCTGTACCCGAACGTGTACCTGATGGACCAGTTCAGCTCACAGATTCGCATCGCCCGGCCGATCTCGGTCGACCGTACGGAAATCACCATTTACTGCATCGCCCCCAAAGGCGAAAGCGACCACGCCCGTTCGAGCCGGATTCGTCAGTACGAAGACTTTTTCAACGTCAGCGGCATGGCCACCCCGGATGATCTGGAAGAGTTTCGTTCCTGCCAGACCAGTTATCAGGGCAGCGTGACCGCCTGGAACGACATGTCCCGTGGCGCCGAACACTGGATCGAAGGCGCCGATGAGGCGGCCAAGGAAATCGACCTGCATCCGCTGCTCAGCGGCGTGCGCACCGAAGACGAAGGCCTGTTCGTGCTGCAACACAAGTATTGGCAGCAGACCATGCTCAAGGCCCTAGCCGCCGAGCAGTCCGAACTGATTCCTGTGGAGGCCGTGCAATGACCATCACCTATGACACCGTGCGCGATTTTCTCTACCGCGAAGCGCGCTACCTCGATGATCGGCAATGGGACGAATGGCTGGAGTTGTACGCCCCGGACGCAACGTTCTGGATGCCGTCCTGGGACGACAACGACGAGTTGACCGAAGACCCGCAGCGGGAAATCTCGCTGATCTGGTACGGCAACCGCACTGGCCTGGAAGACCGCGTCTTCCGCATCAAGACCGAGCGTTCCAGCGCCACCATGCCGGACACCCGCACCTCGCACAACATCAGCAACATCGAGCTGCTCGAGCAGGCCGACGGCTTCTGCAAGGTGCGCTTCAACTGGCACACCCTGAGCTTTCGCTACAAGACCGTCGACAGCTATTTCGGCAGCAGTTTCTACACCCTCGATGTGCGCGGTGAAAACCCGCTGATCAAGGCCAAGAAAGTGATCCTGAAGAACGACTACGTTCGCCAGGTCATCGATGTTTACCACCTGTGAGGCAGCCGTCATGACTCATTCCATCGCATTCAATTTCGAAGACGGCGTCACCCGATTTATCGACGCCAACGCCGGCGAAACCGTGGCCGATGCCGCGTATCGCCAGGGCATCAATATTCCACTGGATTGCCGCGACGGCGCCTGCGGTACCTGCAAATGCTTCGCCGAGGCCGGCCGTTATGATTTGGGCGAGGAGTACATCGAAGACGCGCTCAGCGCGGAAGAAGCGGAGCAAGGTTTTGTCCTGACCTGCCAGATGCGCGCCCAGAGCGATTGCGTGGTGCGCGTGCCGACCTCATCCGAGGTGTGCCGCACACGTCAGGCCAGTTATGACGCGACCATCAGTGCCGTGCGCCAGTTGTCCGACAGCACCATCGCGCTGTCGATCAAAGGCGAAGCCCTGAGCAAACTGGCGTTCCTGCCGGGGCAATACGTGAACCTCGGGATTCCCGGCAGCGAGCAGACCCGCGCCTATTCGTTCAGCTCGTTGCAGCGCGACGGCGAGGTCAGTTTCCTGATCCGAAACGTGCCCGGCGGCTTGATGAGCAGCTTCCTCACCGGCATGGCCAAGGCCGGCGACAGCATGAGCCTGGCCGGGCCGTTGGGCAGCTTCTATCTGCGCGACATTCGCCGTCCGTTGTTGCTGCTGGCCGGTGGTACGGGACTGGCACCGTTCACGGCGATGCTGGAAAAAATCGCCGAGCAGGGCAGTGAGCATCCGCTGCATTTGATCTACGGCGTGACCAACGATTTCGATCTGGTGGAGATGGATCGACTCGAAGCCTTCGCCGCACGAATCCCGAACTTCAGCTTCAGTGCCTGCGTGGCCAACCCGGACAGTCAGCACCCGCTCAAGGGCTACGTGACCCAACACATCGAACCGCAGCATTTGAACGAAGGCGACGTCGATGTTTACCTGTGCGGCCCGCCGCCGATGGTCGAGGCCGTCAGCCAGTTCATTCGTGAAAAAGGCATCGCGCCGACAAACTTTTACTACGAGAAATTTGCCGCCAGCGCGGCGTAAGAATTCTCTGCGGCATTGTCCCTGTAGGAGCTGTCGAGTGAAACGAGGCTGCGATCTTTATAAGGGCGACATCAAAAGATCGCAGCCTCGTTTCACTCGACAGCTCCTACGGAGGGGTTGGCGCAAACACGAGGTATGTATGAACAGATTCCACGAAAAAGTCGCGCTGATCACCGGCGCCGCCCAAGGCATCGGTCGGCGCGTTGCCGAGCGCATGGCGGCGGAAGGGGCGCGGTTGATTCTGGTCGATCGCTCCGAGCTGGTGTTCGAGGTTCAGCAGCAATTGGGGCAGGGCAGCCAGGTGCTGGCGCTGACCGCAGATCTTGAGCAATACAGCGAATGCAGCCGCGTGATGCAAACCGCCGTCGAGCGTTTCGGGCGTCTGGATGTGCTGGTCAATAATGTAGGCGGGACGATCTGGACCAAGCCTTTTGAGCATTACGAAGCGTCGCAGATCGAGGCCGAAGTGCGCCGTTCGCTGTTCCCGACGCTGTGGTGCTGTCATGCCGCGCTGCCGTTCATGCTTGAGCAGGGGAGTGGCGCTATCGTCAACGTTTCGTCCATCGCCACGCGCAGTGTCAATCGCGTGCCGTACGGTGCGGCGAAGGGTGGGGTCAACGCGCTGACCGCTTGCCTGGCCTTCGAAACCGCCGGTCGCGGGATTCGGGTCAATGCCACCGCACCCGGTGGCACCGAAGCGCCGCCGCGGGTGATTCCGCGCAACAGCGCCGATCAGAGCGAGCAGGAGAAGGTCTGGTATCAGCAGATTGTCGACCAGACGCTCGACAGCAGTTTGATGAAGCGCTATGGCACGCTGGATGAACAGACAAGCGCTATTCTGTTTCTGGCCAGCGACGAAGCGTCCTATATCACCGGCATGATCATGCCGGTCGGTGGCGGCGACCTGGGCTGACGCGACTGGCCAACAACCCATCCTCAATCGGAGTCATCGTGATGAGCGACAAACCCACGATCGTGCTGGTCCATGGTTTTTGGGGCGGTGCTGCCCACTGGAACAAAGTCATCGCGGGTGATGGGCATCACCCAGAAAGCGCCACTGGCCAGCACCTTCGGCGACACCATTAACACGGTGGCGTGGAAGAAGAAGCCGTCGTGGTATCAGGTTTCCACAGATGACAGGATGATCGCACCACAAAATCAGCAGTGGATGGCGGAGCGGCTGAACGCCAGGGAGATCCTGACCCTGAACGCCAGCCATGCGTCCCTGGCGTCGATGCCGGTCGAGATTGCAGCGTTCATCGATAAGGCCGCGACGGCGTTGGCCGCAGGATAGAGAGCCTTACAGGCGACGCTGAAACGCTTTGATGATTCTGAGCGTGGCGTCGCTTGTGTTCAGGTTCTGTACCGCGTCCAGCGGATACCAGATGCAATCGAAAATTTCGTTTTGCGGGCGGGCCTCGCCCGGGTTCGTCACAAAGGCCTCGTACACATGGTGTCGGGTGCTGGCCGTTTGCATCTCCATCAGGTACAGCATCCCGTCGACCCCAAGCCCTGTCTCTTCCTGAAGCTCTCGCGTGGCGGCGTCGGCAATGGCTTCACCGCGCTCAACCTTTCCGCCGGGTAGCATCCAGCGACTCCTTGGCTTGCGCACCAGGAGAATGTGCCGGTCCTGCTCGCAAATGACGGTCGCGCGTACTTTCATGTGTTACCTGATTGCCGTTTGTCATAAATCAGTCATAAAAATGCAATATTCGAGCCGGGGTGTCTGTCTCAAGGGTTGGAGTGATGGTCGAGGTTGAAAGTGCAACCGGATGCCGAAATTCTGGCGCGACGTCTGGTCGGCACTTCATGGAAGGTCGGGTGTAAGGTATTCAAGTGAATCTAGGATCATCACTGCCGAAATGGAGGTGACTATGAGCGTTCCAATGCTGACCAAAATGCACATGAACGGTTATGACGTACTCAGCGTGAACAACGGCCCATGGCGAGTGTGCACCAAAGGTGACCGGCTTGGAGCCTTTGGCAGTAGAGAGGAAGCACTGGCCTTTGCGGCCGCTCTTCCCGGCTACAAGGCCAAAGCAAGTCGGCCTGCACGCAGCCAGAAATCAGATAAATAGCGCACTTGCAGCCCCGGTTCGCAGGGGCTTTTCTTCGCTGGGCGCTGAGGTCCCGGGCTAATAACCGCCGCCGGTGCTGCGGGAAGGCTCTCGGGCTTTTTGTTGCGCGTGGCTCCATTCCGCGCAAGTCATGAAGCTTGTATGGTCGACCTTGCCCTTGCCATCGAAACTGACGTTGTACGTCTGCTGATGGCCGGCCTGCGTGAGCTTGTAGTCAAAGCACGTGCCAGGCTCAACGGTGCGATCCGTTATGGATAAGGGCTGGCCGCCAATCTGCTGGACTTGATCCTTGCTCATGCCGGTCTCGACCTTTGCGACCAACGGCTGATCCCGATAGACACGCGACTCGGTGCTGCAGCCACCCGACGCTGCCAGTACAACGACCAGCGCGCATAGAGGCTTGTGCATGGCAGCGCTCCTGCTAATGAGCTTTCGTTCGAGTGATAAACTTGGCTTTCACTTCCTCGGCATAACCCTTCAGTCGTTCTTCATCTCCCTGAAATAACTCGCACAGTTTTAGGGTTGCTTGCGCATCCACATCATTGCCGGCCAAGCGTAGCTGCTCTGCGATGCGCAAAAGCTCTACCGCTGACCATCTCAAATCCGACGCAACGCTTTGCAGGTTACGCCGAAGTTCGTTTTCAGATTCGTTAAGCCACATGATGACCTCCTGCCAATCCCCGCTACGAAATTTTAGTCCCATTTCACAGGTCAGGGAGTTTTGTTCGTCTGGGCCGTGGGTGCAGCCTTTTGTCGGGAAAATGAACGCGAACCCGCAGTTCTGATGTCGTAGTGAGGTAGTGAATTTTTGCTAGGGCGAGGCAACTTCAAATGACGGCTACCGATGATTTTAGATTTCATGCCCATGAGCTGATGGTTGATCTGGACGCGGCCACCACGGAAATGATGAAACTGATTTCTGCGCATCAGCTGAGCGGCCCGGAATGGGAACGGGTTACTCAATGGCAGCATGAAGCGTATGAAAGATGGATGACTTATCTGAACGAGAGGTCGTATCCGGATCCCGGGGATCACAACGCCCCGTGCTGAGTTCTGTGTAACGGATGGATGTCCGGGCAGCGACGCGCTACATTTCCTTTTTTCGGGATAAGGACGCGTCATGCGCAATTTGATTGGGGGAGTAGGGTTGGCGTTGCTGGCGGGCTGTTCGTTGCCCGCGTCCCTGGTGCCAGGTGAGCCCAATCTCAGCAAGTACAGCAACAAGACGCCAAAAGACTATGCCGCGTGCGTTCTTCCGGCGTGGCAGCGGGAGATACCCAGCACGACCCAATCGGCGATTTCCAATGGCTACAGGGTCACGGCGCCGAGCATCATCACGGCCGACGAGATCGTGGATATCGTGAAATCGAAGGATGGCAGCCACGTATCGCTTTATCAGGGGCCGCCCTGGGCGAAATCCGGGGCGTTGCGTCAGGCAGTGCGTGATTGTCTGTAAGGTCTAGTCGGTGATATCGGTCACCTGGATGATCGGGTCGTCGCTTGCCTGAGCGCTCGCACCGATTTTCTTTTCCCGACGATCGTTCATCCAGTTGTCCACCTCAGCATTGAATTGCGCCGGCGCTTTTCGTCCAACCTTCCTGGCGAGATCAAGAATGGTCTGCTGGGCGAGAGCGTCTTCCATGCGTTTCTGCGCGGTCATCATGGCGGCATGCACCGAGCACTGACCTGCCAGCGCCCACGCCGGCGCGGAACCTTCGAACAAGGCGCAACGCCCCCGAATCTCTCGGCAATCGAAGATGAGCTTCTGGCCGTCGATGGCATTGACGATATCCAGAAGGCTGATTTCGTCAGAAGGCCGGGCCAGCTTGAACCCGCCGCGCACGCCTTCAGTGGCGACCACCAGTTTTGCCTTGGCCAGTTTGGTGAAAATTTTTGCCAGATAGTCCTGTGGTACGCCTTGCAGCTCAGCAAGGTCACGCACGCTCGCTTCACGGGTGTCGCCGCCATTGCCCACCAAAAAAATCAGGCAATGAATGCCGTACTCAACGCCTGCGCTGTAAAGAGACATATCAATCTCCGACTAAAGGTGTCGTAAATGTTAACAGCGGAAAGCGAGCCGAGCAACGCATCCGGTCGCGTATTCACTGCTCGTTGTGCGGCAGAGTTGGCTGTTTATAGCCTTTTCTGGACAAATCAAACTTTTCGATACTAACCATCAGTAATTTCGTTTTGTTTCAAGTAACTAGGATCAATATAGTCGCCGTTGTCCGGTCAGCAGTGGTAAGCAGTCGCTACCGAAGAGCGTGACCTTTAACGAATTCATCACTTGGTCTTCTCCCCGGAGTTAAAAATGAAACAGCACATCTTGGTTATCGGCGCAGGTTTCGGTGGCATGTGGACGGCTTTGAGCGCCACGCGTCTGTTCGACATTCATGGTCACAACGACGTTGAAGTGACCGTTCTGGCCCCTCAGGCCGAGCTGCGAGTCCGTCCGC
This sequence comes from Pseudomonas sp. ACM7, assembly GCF_004136015.1. Lineage (NCBI taxonomy): Bacteria > Pseudomonadati > Pseudomonadota > Gammaproteobacteria > Pseudomonadales > Pseudomonadaceae > Pseudomonas > Pseudomonas sp. ACM7. The sequence continues at coordinate 5,325,594 of NZ_CP024866.1, forward strand.
GCTTCTACGAACCGAATGCTCACCAACTGGCCGCACCGATCGGCGAACTGTTCGATGCGGTCGGCGTCAACTTCATCAAGGGCTCTGCCGAAACCATCGACGTTGAGCAAAAACGTGTCGGCTACCTCGATGCATCCGGCAACCAGCAAGTGTGCAGCTACGACAAACTCGTTCTGGCGACCGGCAGCCGCCTGGCATTGCCGAACACGCCAGGTGTGGCAGAACACGCCTTCGACGTGGACCAGATCGAACAGGCCGTACGCCTGGAAAATCACCTCAAGTCCCTGGTGAACCTGCCAGAAAGCCAAGCTCGCAACACCGTAGTGGTGGCCGGCGGTGGCTTCACCGGGATTGAAACCGCGACTGAAATGCCTGCGCGGCTGCGTGCCATCCTGGGTGATCGCGCCGACATCGAAGTGATCATCGTTGATCGTGGCGAGAAAGTTGGCGGGTCCATGGGCGCCGAGATCGCCAAGTCGATCGCTGAAGCCAGTATTGAAACGGGTGTGAAATGGCGCTTGAAATCGTCGGTCGTCGCCGTCGATGAAAACGGTGTGACGCTGGCCGATGGTCAGCGCATCGATGCCAAAACCGTGGTCTGGACCACCGGTGTACGCGCCAGCTCGTTGACCGAGCAGATTCCGGCCGAACGCGATCACCTGGGCCGTCTGCACGTCGACGCTCACTTGAAAGTCATTGGCCAGGAAGACATCTTCGCCACCGGCGACGTCGCCTACGCCGCCACCGATGACATCGGCAACTTCGCACTGATGACCTGCCAGCACGCTATCGTATTGGGTCGCCATGCCGGCAATAACGTTGCTGCGCAGATTCTGGGCGTGGATCCGACTCCGTATAGCCAGCCTAAATACGTGACCTGTCTGGATTTGGGAGCTTGGGGTGCGGTTTACACTGAAGGTTGGGATCGCCAGGTCAAGCTGGTCAAACAGGAAGGCAAGTCGCTCAAGACGCAAATCAACACCCAGTGGATCTACCCTCCGGTGGCCAATCGCAAAACTGCATGGGCAGCGGCGGATCCGTTGATTCCGATTGCCTAAAAGTCGTTAGTGTTATCTCGATAACGCTGCCAGCTTAGAAAAAATCCCGCCCGGGTTCTCTTGGGCGGGATTTTTTTTGCGCCTTGAACGGTTGCGGTCGTGAAATTTAACGTGTACTTTTTCATGAAAATATAAGTATAAAAATTCACGAGGCCTGCATGTTTCAGCAATCTACCCAGCACGTCGCCAGCTATTACGCCCACACCTGTGCCGATCGTCTGTTCGATCGAGCCGCGTTGGAGGTCGAGCAGGACACTGACGTGTTGATCATCGGGGCCGGCTTCAGTGGATTGCATACGGCGTTGCGTCTGGCACTCGCCGGCAAGCGCGTAACGTTGCTGGAAGCCAGTCGGGTGGCCTGGGCCGCCTCGGGGCGCAATGGCGGTCAGGCCATTCTAGGTTGGTCGTGTGACATGCCGCCGTTGGAGGCAGCGCTGGGTTATGAGCGCGCGCGCCGGTTATGGGACAGCATGCGCTGGGCGGCACGGGAGTTGCGAGACTTGCCCGCGCGCCATGGTTTTGATTGTGACTATCGGCCTGGTCACCTCTGGACGTCGGTGATGCCGCGTCGGGTGAGTCTGCTGACAGAATGGCAACACGAGGCCAGCCACAAGTGGGGCCACGATGGTTTGCAGTTCATTTCGCGCGAGGCATTACCTGATTGGGTCGCCAGTGAGCGTTACCAGGCAGGTCTGTTCGATCCTGAAGGCGGGCATTTGAATCCGCTGAAATTGGCGCTCGGCCTGGCCGCTGCGATTGAACAGGCCGGTGGACGTATTCATGAACAGAGCAAGGCGTTGAGTTATCACGAAGAAGGCGATCGTTACGTGGTCACCACTGAGCGCGGTCGCATTCGCGCCGACGTGCTAGTGCTGGCGTGCAACGCCTACCTTGATCGGCTTGATCCGGAGCTTTCGAGTTGCGTGTTACCGGTTGGCACCTATCAGGTGGCCACCGCGCCACTTTCAGAGGAGCAGGCAACAGCGTTGCTACCCAGCAATGTATGCGTCACCGACAACCAGTTTGTTCTCGATTATTTCCGCCGTACGCCGGACAACCGTCTTCTGTTCGGCGGTGGTTGCACCTATTTGGGCGGCATGCCGAAGGACATCGCCGCTGCGACTCGGCCCTATCTGGAACGCGTGTTTCCTCAGCTCAAGGGCGTCGAACTGGACTTTGCCTGGGGAGGACACATCGATCTGACCCTCAAGCGCACGCCTGACATCGGTCGATGTGGCGATCTCTACTGGCTACAGGGTTACTCCGGGCATGGCGTGCTGCCGACTTTGGCCGGGGCGCGTGCCGTGTCCGACGCGATACTTGGCCAGCCGGATGAGCTGGCGTTGTATCAGGGTTTGATCAACGGCAGTTTTCCCGGTGGAAAGTATTTGGCAGCACCGATGGAAGCCATCGGCAAGGCCTGGTATCGGCTGCGCGACAGTATTTGAAGCATCAATTTCGGGAAGCTTTTAGATGGACATGCAAGAAGAAATCTCGGCGCTGGCGATCCTGATCCAGGACCTGCGCAAACACAAAAAGTACACGCTGAAAGACCTGGCGGACAAAATCGGTCGTTCGGTCGGCTTTCTCTCGCAAGTCGAGCGGGGGTTGTCACGTCCCACGGTGGCGGACTTGACCGCCATCAGCGAAACACTCGGCGTGCCGACCACCTATTTCTACAGCCTGCCCAAGCCCATGGCATTGCCTTGGGTGACCCGCCCGGATGAGCGACGCACGCTGTATTACGCCGACGGGATTACCGACATCCTCGTCTCTCCGAAAATGAGGGCGTCCTTTTCAATGCTTGAAAGCCAACTGGAGCCCGGCGCCAGCAGTGGTGATCGGCACATGAACGACAGCTCGGAGCAGGGTGGCTATGTCCTCGAGGGTGAGCTGACGCTGTGGCTGGATGACGATAAACCGGTGACATTGCGCACCGGCGACAGTTTTCAGCTGGCCAGTCATACGCATTGTCGCTACGGCAACCTCTCGGATCAGCTCGCCCGGGTGCTTTGGGTTTACACCTGATAAAAACATCAAGGAACACTAACGATGGATGCTGTCTGCTCTGATCTGGTTGCTGAGGTTCGCGCGTTTCGTCAGCGCTTCCCGCAGGTGCGTTACGTTGACCTGATTTCCCTGGATATCCCCGGGCATTTTTACGGTAAGCGCTACCCGATAGAAATGCTCGAGAAGGTCGCCGCAGGCACCGCGCTCAAGCTACCGCAAAACTGTGTGTTGCTGGGCACGCAGGGAGGTCTGTTCAAAATCGGCGACTACTGTTTCAACGACGGCGACCCGGATGCTTTACGCCACCTGGTGCCCGGTACGCTCAAGCCCGTGAGCTGGGAAAAACAACTGCTGGGGCAAATGCTGATTACCTCAAGCGGTACTGAAAAGCCTATCGTCTTCGAGCCGCGCGAAGTGTTGGCGCAGGTGCTCGAGCGCCTCGGCCGAAAAGGGATTTTCCCTGTGGTCGCGTTCGAACTGGAGTTCTATCTGTTCGATCGCCAATTACGTGACGGCTTGCCACAGTTCCCTCGCGATCAGCTGACCGACGATGCCGATGATCAGCCGAACATGCACATCGAACGGCTGTCGAGATTTTCACCGGTACTCGATGACATGGTCGAGACGGCACGGGCGCAAGGCATCGATGCCACGGTGATCACTGCGGAGCTGGGCCCGGGCCAGTTCGAGATCAATTTCGGTCACCTTGACGACGGCCTGCGTGCGGCCGACTGGGCGGCCCTGTTCTGCCGCAGCACACGGGGCGTGGCCCTCAAGCACAACCACCGCGCCAGCTTCATGGCCAAACCTTACTTGCAGCACCCCGGTAGCGGCATGCATGTGCATGTGAGCCTTTACGACGAGGCGGGAACCAACCTGTTGGCGGCTAACGATCAGCAGGCGCTGCGCCATGCGGTGGCCGGTTGCCTTGAAGTGTTGCCGCATTGCATGCCGATCTTTGCACCGAATCACAACGCAATGCGTCGCTTGAGCGGCACGGTGAATGTCGCGACGCGCGCCAGTTGGGGCTTTGAAGATCGTGACGCCTGTCTGCGGGTGCCTGAGTCGGACGCTAAAAATCTGCGCATTGAACATCGCCTGGCGGGCGCGGATGCCAATCCTTATCTTGTGTTGGCGGCGATTCTGGTCGGGCTGGAGCAAGGGCTGGAAGTGGGTCGTGAACCGATTGCATCTCTCAACGAAGATCGTGGCAGCGGAATCGAATTCCCGTTGGAGATGCTGGAGGCCGTGCGTTCGATGCAAAACAACGCGCAGATGCGCGAGGGTTTGGGGGCGGAGTTTGTAGATGTCTACTGCGAAAACAAGCGCCAGGACCATTTGGCGTTCCTGCAGGACATCAGTGCGCGGGAGTATCGCTGGTACCTCTAAATCAGTCCTTGTCGACGCTCGACCATAAAAAATGTGTGGATATTTAATGAGTTAGACGTTTTAGTAACTGGATAGTGAATCAAAATATCTTGTTACAGGCAGAAATATTAAGTAATATTCGCCCCGCGTTCACCACCACGGTTTATGCATTTTGAGTCCCAGGCGTCCATCAGCTGCCTGGGATTTTTTTTGCCTGAAATTCGGCATTTGCTCAATTTCAGTGGACCGCTGAGGATCTCGGAACAGGCATGCGCTCAAACCTGGAAACCGCTTTGATCCAGAAACGCCGATAAGCTGTTTTGTCCGGGGCCAACGGTTTGTGGCTGGACCATACATGCTCGGCTTTCAAGCTGGCGCGATACGCCTCCCACTCCTTCTCCTCGGCGACTTCCTTAGCCCTGCGTTCATCATCGAAATAGCCCAGTACATACACTTCGCCCTGATCGATGCCGTGCTCGATCAGTAGGTAGATATCTTTCATCAGCTTTAACCCGCTGCTACACATGCCAGGATCCCCAGACGATGGGGCATTGTCCTGACTATCGGCAAGCATTTTCGATAGTTGAGTTTTATCGATGAATGGCAAGGCACAGCACCGGCCTTGACCGGCGCTGTGTCTTTGAGTGATCTACGGCAGCGCTTGACCCACCATCGGCGCACGCTTGGCGAATCTCATCAGCCAGTAGTAACTCAGGGCGGGCACCAGCAGCCCGACGATCCAGGCCAGGTCTACGCCATCCAGGGCATTGGCCACCGGACCGAACCAACGTGGTGTTCATGAAGGGGATTTCCAGGGCGATCGCCAGCACGAAACTGCCGCAAGCGATCCAGTTGATACGCCCGTTCATGTTGGCACCGAACCAGATGAAAAACAGCGAGCCGGGTTGGCCATGGCGTTCGGTCTCAGGGATGAAATCGATGTGGTGGTGCAGGCGTCGCTGACCAGCCGAATGTGATAACCCAGGGCGAAGGCATCGAACACCGTGCTGAGCACACAGACATCGGTCAACACGCCGCAGACGATCAGGGTATCGACCCCGAGCACCTTGAGTCGGGCGTCCAGGTCGGTTCGGTGGAAGGCGCTATAACGGCCCTTGTCGATAATGAGTTCATCAGGCTGCGGCGCCAGACGTTCGATGATTTCCACTTGCCGGGTGCCGGCGCGATAGCTGCTGGGGCCGCCATCGCCCGCTCGCGGTTCGCCGCGCGGCAAATCACTGCCGTCGGCCTGATTAATGTGACGGGTATAGATAACAGGCACCCGCTGACGGCGGGCGGTCTCGAGCAGGGCGGCGGTGTTGGCCGCCACAGTGTCGAAGTGTTCCAGGACGAAACCGTCCTCCTGTTGCATGTCGATGATCAACAGCGCGTTTTTATTGTTCATAGAGCAAACCTGATCATGGGCGAAGCACAATGCACCGGACACGCTTCGCGATAACGAGACGTGGGGTGCGTGAATTCCAGTTCGGGTGGGCTCAGGGAACGAGTTGCCAGAAGCCGTTCTGCTTGGCAGTAACGCTGGCGCGCAGGCGCTTGAAATGGAGATGCGAAGCGGTCCATTCGCCGCGCAGGTAAGCCTGCTAGGCGCCGGAGGGAAGGGCGAGTGATGGGCTGCGATCATTGATCATTGGAATCGACCCTACACGTCAGTCAGCCCCCCCCCCGGCTTCGCGTCCGAGGGGCAGGGTAGTGGACTCAGCGAAACGCTGGCACCACGTGTTTGATAAACAGCTCCAGGGATTTTTTCTTCTCCGCGTGGGGCAGGCTGTTATCGCACCAGAAGCTGAACTCGTCGACCCCCAGTTCCTGGTAATACTTGATGCGCGGGATGATTTCTTCCGGGGTGCCGATCATGGCGGTCTTGTGCAGACTCTCCAGTTTGAACTCCGGGCGCTCGGCGAACTTCTCTTCCGGGCTCGGCGCCAGGAAGCCGTTGACCGGCACTTCCTTGTTGCCCGAACCAGGCATCGAACGTGCGATAGAACTTCGAGATCGCCTTGGCCCCGACTTTCCAGCCTTCCGGGTCATCCGCCGCGTGGACGTGGGTGTGACGCAGCACCATCAGTTGCGGGCGTGGCACGTCCGGGTTGTTATCCAGCGCGGCCTGAAACTTGTTCTTCAGGTCGAGGACTTCTTCGTCGCCTTTCATCAGCGGCGTGACCATGACGTTGCAGCCGTTGGCCACGGCGAAGTTGTGTGAGTCCGGGTCGCGAGCGGCGATCCACATTGGCGGATTAGGCTTCTGGATTGGCTTCGGTACGCTGGTGGACTTCGGGAATTTCCAGATATCGCCATCGTGAGCGTAATCGCCTTGCCACAGGGCGCGCACCACCGGAACCATCTCGCGCAGCGCTTGACCGCCGGAGGAGGCGGGCATGCCGCCGGCCATGCGGTCGAACTCCACCTGATAGGCGCCACGGGCCAGACCGACTTCCATGCGACCGTTACTGATCACGTCCAGCAGTGCGCATTCGCCAGCGACCCGCAACGGGTGCCAGAACGGCGCAATGATGGTGCCAGCGCCGAGGTGAATGGTGGTGGTTTTGGCGGCCAGGTAGGCCAACAGCGGCATCGGGCTCGGCGAGATGGTGTATTCCATGGCGTGGTGTTCGCCGATCCAGACGGTGCTGAAACCGCCGGCTTCGGCCATCAGGGTCAGTTCGGTCAAGTCTTCGAACAGCTGACGGTGGCTGACGCTTTCGTCCCAACGTTCCATGTGCACGAACAGGGAAAACTTCATGACGCTTACCTCGGATCTTTTATTGTTGGCCTGTCGATCGGGAGTCGGCTGGCTGATTATTGGAGTATCGAAATTCGCAATATGCGCAAAATATTTTCTGGATCAGGCGAGCACGGGCAGGGCGCCCATCTTGCCGTGGCAATACACCAGTGGTCCGGCGTTCTGCTGGGGCACGATCAGGTTTTTCACCGCGCCGACCATGATCGCGTGGTCGCCCCCTTCATATTCGCGCCACAACTCGCATTCGATGACCGCTGTGGCATTGGCCAGAATCGGGTTGCCCAGCTCGCTCAAGGTCCACTCGATGCCTTGCGCCTTGTCCTTGCCTTTGCGCGCGAAGGCATAGGCTTCGCTCTGCTGGCCGCCGGACAGGACGTGAATGGCAAAGCGTTTGTTCTTGATCAGTACCGGATAGGAATCGGAGCTGTAGTTGGGGCAGAACAGCACCAGGGCTGGGTCCATGGACAGCGAGCTGAAGGCGCTGGCGGTCAGGCCGACGATGTGGCCATCGTCATCCAGCGTGGTGATCACAGTCACCCCGGAAGGAAACGAACCCATCACTTGTTTGTAGATGGCGGCATCGATCATGGGACGGTCCTCTGGCGGTGTAATGCGGGTTTTTATGTGTTTATAGGTCTGATGGTATACCGTAATACATATTTTGCAAGGGCTTTTTTTTTTGGCCCGATAAACGTACATTTTTGGTTTGTAGCCAATGTTTACGGGGCTTTCAGCCCGTTTAAGCGGGCGCTGATGCCTGAGGATTGCGGCTCAGATGGGCGCTAAAAGACCGGATCAGTCTTGTTAAAAAGATGGAATACCATAATATGACCGGCATCTGAGGGGCAGCCAAAGAGTTCCCCCGGTTTGGCTTCGTACAACTATAAGATCAGACAAACTAGAGTTCATGCACATGTCCCAGATGTCCCGGCAAGACCCCCTGATCGAGAATCACACGGTCGATTACGTCCCGCTCGCGGAACGCCACGGGAAGGCCCGCGACCTTTTCACTTTATGGTTCAGTACCAACATTGCACCGCTGCCCATCGTGACCGGCGCCATGGTGGTTCAAGTGTTCCACCTCGACCTGTTCTGGGGCCTGCTGGCAATTGCGCTCGGGCATATGGTCGGCGGTCTGGTGATTGCCCTCGCGTCGGCTCAAGGGCCGCGCATGGGGATTCCGCAGATGGTGCAGAGCCGCGGCCAGTTCGGCCGTTATGGTGCGCTGCTGATCGTGTTCTTTGCGGCGATCATCTACATCGGCTTTTTCATCTCCAACATCGTGCTGGCGGGCAAGTCGATTGTCGGCATCGCGCCTTCGGTTCCGGTGCCGGCGAGCATCCTCATCGGCGCCCTCAGTGCCACCGCGATCGGGGTGATCGGCTACCGCTTCATTCACACCCTCAATCGCATCGGAACCTGGGTCATGGGCAGTGCCTTGCTTGCCGGTTTCCTTTACATCTTCGCCCATGACCTGCCGGCGGACTTCTTCACTCGCGGCGGTTTCAACCTGTCGGGCTGGCTGGCAACGGTGTCGTTGGGGATCATCTGGCAGATCAGCTTCTCGCCTTATGTGTCGGACTACTCGCGTTACCTGCCGGCGGATATCGGGATTGCCCGTCCGTTTTTTGCCACGTATCTGGGCGCGACCCTGGGCACCATTCTGTCGTTCACTTTCGGCGCGGTGGCGGTGTTGGCCACACCGGAAGGTACTGAGGCGATGGCGGCGGTGAAGCAATCCACTGGCTGGCTGGGGCCGATTCTGATGGTGCTGTTTCTGCTCAACATCATCAGTCACAACGCCTTGAATCTATATGGCGCGGTGCTGTCGATCATCACCTCGATCCAGACCTTCGCCAGTCAGTGGACGCCGAGCATCAAAGTGCGTGTGGTGTTGTCGAGTGTCGTGCTGGCGGGTTGCTGTTTTATCGCATTGGGCGCTTCGGCGGATTTCATCTCGCAGTTCATCGGGTTGATTCTGGCGCTGTTGCTGGTGCTGGTGCCTTGGGCGTCGATCAACCTGATTGATTTCTATCTGATCAAGCGTGGCAACTATGACATTGCCTCGATCTTCCGTGCTGATGGCGGGGTTTACGGGCGGTTCAATCTGCATGCGATTGTTGCGTATTTCATCGGGATTATCGTGCAGCTGCCGTTTGCCAATACGTCGTTGTATGTCGGGCCTTATGCCAATCTGGTGGACGGGGCTGATTTGTCGTGGCTGGTGGGGTTGGTGGTGACTTGTCCGTTGTATTACTGCCTGGCTACGCGTGGGCAGGGGCAAGAGAGCAAGGCAGCGAAACTGGGTTACACACACTAGCGCCCGACTTGAGTTCGCGTCTGGAATGCCCGGCTTCTGCCGGGCTTTTTTTTTTGCGCTAGGGTGTGTGTATATCCGTTTCTTCGGTAACGGCTGCTTAGGGGTCCGCCCTTACGGCGGGTCACTTGGAAAAGCCCCAAGTAACCAAGGGCTCTTGCCCCTTTCGTTCGGTGCCTCGCCTAGGCTCGGCATGCCCTCGCTCCGGTCCTGCTCCGTGGGCCCGCCGCCATCGGCCATCCATGGCCGGGGGCGGCTAACCCGGCATCCATGCCGGGTTGCCCACTGCGCAGAACCTGCGCTCGGCCTCTCGAGGGGGCGTGCACCGCAAACGCCAAAGCGAGGCGGCCTACCGGCCGGCCTGACTTCAAGCGAACGCATTTCCCTGTAGGAGCTGTCGAGCGAAGCGAGGCTGCGATCTTTTGATCTTGCTGTTGCTGTTGCCGTTGCCGTTGCTGTTGCTTTGCTTTGGCTTCAGATCTGCCGCCCCTTTTCCAGAGGCCGAACGCAGGCGTTGCGCAGGGGGCACCTCGGCATGGATGCCGAGGTAACCGCCCCCGGCCATGGATGGCCGATGGCGGCGGGGCCCCGGAGCAATGCCGGAGTGAGGGCATGCCGAGCCTAAGCGAGGCACCGAATGGCGGGGCAAGAGCCCTTGGTTACTTGGGGTTGGGCGGCATTCCGTATTTCCAAGTGACTCGCTGTAAAAGCGAAACCGCCAGCCGCCGTTACCAAAACAATGGATATGCCCCCAACCCAAAAAGCAAAAAAAAAAGGCCGCCGCAACCAGACGTTGCGGCGACCCGAGGGTGACAGATAAATCACGGCCCACTGGCATGGGCCGGCGCCAAATCAATGAGCCCCAGCAGCCTTGTTCAAATCACTCTCAGCCCATTCGGTATAAACGCAAGCATCCGCAGTAGCCCAGCGCACGCGCACCGGATCGCCAGTCTTCAGCGGCATGCCGGCAGCGGAGAGCGCCTTGACAGTCATCGAGGTGCCGCCCGAAGTCATGACCGTGCAGGTCTGGCTTTCACCCAGGAACAGCACTTCACCGACAATCGCCGAGACTTCATTCCAACCTGCCGCCAGCGGTTCCCGAGCCGCTTGCTCAACGCTCAATGCCAAGGCTTTTTCCGGACGAACCATCAGCAGCACATCCTGATTGGTTTGCAATCCTGCGGTCAGTCGAATCGACAATGATTGCCCTTCAAACGTAGCGACCGCATTGCCCTGAGCCTTGAGTTTGAGGAAGTTCGAGTTACCAAGGAACGAAGCCACAAACGCATTCGGCGGATTCTGGTACAGGTCGTAGCCGCTGCCCAAACCGACAATTTTGCCGTGGCTGAAGATCGCGATGCGCTGGGACAGACGCATGGCTTCTTCCTGGTCGTGGGTCACGTAAACAATGGTGATGCCCAGGCGCCGATGCAGCTGGCGCAGTTCATCCTGCAAGTCTTCGCGCAGTTTCTTGTCCAGCGCACCGAGCGGTTCGTCCATCAGCAGGATGCGTGGTTCATAAACCAGCGCCCGAGCAATCGCCACACGTTGCTGTTGGCCGCCGGACAGTTGCGAAGGGCGGCGATGGGCGAACTGTTCCAGTTGCACCAGCTTAAGCATCGCATCGACCCGGCGCTCGCGTTCGGCGCTGGCCAGTTTGCGAATGGCCAGCGGGAACGCGATGTTGTCGCGTACCGACAGGTGCGGGAACAGCGAATAACGCTGGAACACCATGCCGATGTCGCGCTTGTGCGGCGGTACGTTGACCAGCGACTGGCCATTGACCAGGATCTCGCCGCTGCTCGGGGTTTCGAAGCCGGCGAGCATCGACAGCGTTGTACTTTTACCAGAGCCGCTGGAGCCGAGGAACGTGAGGAATTCACCGTCCTTGATGTCCAGCGAGATGTCGTCCACGGCGGCAAAATCGCCGTAGTACTTGTTCAGGTTGCGCAGGCTTACTAACGGTTGGTCGCTTTGTTGGGCTTTGATCACTGCACTCATGTCGTACTCCTGGCGCTCAGGCGCTGATTGGATTGCGCCGGCGAAGGGCGGCGGCGATCACCATGACCAGTACCGAGAGGCCGATCAGCAGCGTCGAGGCGACGGCGATCACGGGCGTCAGGTCCTGGCGCAGGGTGGTCCACATTTTCACGGGAAGGGTTTGCAGGGTCGGGCTGGCCATCATCACGCTCAACACCACTTCATCCCAGGAAACCAGAAACGCAAACAGCGCGCCGGCCACCATGCCCGGACGAATCGCCGGAAAGGTCACCTTGAACACCGCTTGCAGGCGTGAGGCGCCGCAGATCACCGCGGCATCCTCGATCGACTGATCGAACAGCTTCAGCGAGTTGATGATCGAGATGATGGTGAACGGCAACGCAACAATCACGTGGCTGACCACGAAGGCGAACATCGTCCCGGTGTAGCCCAGTTTCAGGAACAGTGCGTACACCGCCACCGCGATGATCACCAGCGGCACGATCATCGGCAGGGTAAACAGACCGTAGAGCAATTCGCGGCCCGGGAAGCGCCCGCGCACCAGTGCAAAAGCGGTCGGCAGGCCCAGCGCCACGGCGAAGACCGTGGTCAGTACCGCGACTTTGAGGCTGGCCACGGCCGCGTTCATCCAGTCGGCGTTGGAGAAGAACTGGCCGTACCATTTCAGCGTCCAGCCCGGCGGCGGGAACACCAGCCACTGGGAGGAGCCGAAGGACAGCAGCACGATGAACACGATCGGCAACAGCAAAAACAGCGCGATCAAACCCGTCGTGAAGTACAGGCCGAAGCGCATGCGCCGGCTCATGGCATTGGGGGTCAGGAGCATGACGGCTTACCTCGCGTTGCTGGCGCCAACCGGGGATTCCGGCTGAAGCTTCAGGTAGAAGTAGAACAACACCAGCGTAATGACGATCAGCAACGCGGCACCGGCGCTGGCCAGGCCCCAGTTGAGGAACGACTGCACCTGCTGAATGATGAACTCGGGCAGCATCATGTTCTGCGCACCACCCAGCAGCGCCGGGGTGACGTAGTACCCCAGCGACATCACGAACACCATCAGGCCACCGGAGAACAACCCCGGCCGGCACAGCGGCAGGAACACCCGGAAGAAGTTGGTCCAGGGGCTCGCGCCGCAGATCGAGCCGGCCTGCAGGATCATCGGGTCGATGGCCTGCATGGTCGCCTGCAGCGGCAGCACGATGAACGGGATCATGATGTAGCTCATGCCGATCACCACGCCGGTGAGGTTATGCACCATTTCCAGCGGTTGATCGATGATGCCCATCGCCATCAGCGCCTTGTTGATCACCCCGGAGGCTTGCAGCAACACCAGCCAGGAATAGGTCCGGGCGAGGAGGCTGGTCCACATCGACAGCAACACGATGTTGAGGATCCAACGACCCCAGCCCCGGGGCACCAGGGTGATGGCCCAGGCCAATGGAAAGCCGAGCAGCAGGCTGAACAGGGTCACGAGTCCGGCCACCGAGAAGGTGTTGAGCAAGACCCGTGCATACGCCGAGTTGGCAAACAACTGCTCGTAGTTGCCCAGCCCCGGTACCGGCTCCAGCACGCCACGCAGCAGCAGCCCGATCAGCGGCGCCAGAAAAAACAGGCCGAGGAACAGCAGGGCGGGGATCAGGTTGCTTGAACCGCGCCAGCGCTGTGCCATGGAAGGGGATTGGTTCATCGCAGCCGCCTTGCCGAGTGCCGAGCCGGCAGCGCCAGTGGCGCTCCCGATCTGCGTGGGTTGGAGGGACGCGGTTGCCGTCATTTTCATTTGACCAGCCATTCGTTCCACCGTGTCGCGATGGCCGGACCGTTTTTGGCCCAGTACGCGAAATCAAGAGTGATCTGATCCTTAGCGTAGGCAGTCGGCAGGTTAGGGGCCAGCACCGAATCCAGGCGCGCCACGCTGTCAACGTTGACCGGCGCATAGGCGGTCAGGTTGGAGAAGTCAGCTTGTCCTTTGGCGCTGCTGGCATTGGCCAGGAACTTCATGGCCGCGGCCTTGTTTTTTGTCCCTTTGGGCACGACCAGAATGTCGGCCATGACCAGGTTCTGTTTCCAGCTCACGCCCACCGGTGCGCCGTCTTCCTGCAGGGCGTGGATCCGGCCGTTCCAGAACTGCCCCATGCTGGCTTCGCCCGAGGCGAGCAACTGTTGCGACTGCGCACCGCCGCCCCACCAGACGATGTCTTTCTTGATGGTGTCGAGTTTCTTGAAGGCGCGATCCAGGTCCAGCGGGTAGAGCTTGTCGGCGGCTACGCCATCGGCCAGCAGCGCCAGTTCAAGCACGCCCGGGCTTGGCCATTTGTAGAGGGCGCGTTTGCCGGGATAGGTCTTGGTGTCGAACAGCGCGGACCAGTCCTGGGGTTTGCTGGCGCCGAGCTTGCCTTCGTTGTAGCCGAGGACGAAGGAGAAGAAGAACGAACCAACGCCGTGGTCGGAGACAAACCGCGGGTCGATTTTATCGCGCTGGATGACTGAGAAATCGAGGGGTTCGAGCAAGCCTTCGGCGGCGGCGCGCAGGGCGAAGTCCGCTTCGACGTCGACCACGTCCCACTGCACATTGCCGCTTTCGACCATGGCTTTGAGTTTGCCGTAGTCGGTCGGTCCATCCTGGACCACGGTGATGCCGCTGGCTTTGCTGAACGGATCGGCCCAGGCCTGCTTTTGCGCATCCTGGGTGCTACCGCCCCAGCTGACGAAGTTGACGCTTTCGGCCGCCATTGCCACGTGACTGGCCGTGGCCAGTAAACCCGCGAACAGTACTGCGGTTGCACGTTTGTTCAACACCATTTTCACGCCCTCATTTGTTGTGTTTTTGAGCGGGCTTGGTAATGCCCGCCTATCGGGAGCAGTAGGTCCATCTGGTCTCTAAAGGCGACCGTGCCAAGGGCTGTTATTAGTGCTTTCCCTGGCGGGGGCACTTGGCTGAGTCGTTCGGTCTATGGAATATCATATTATGGTATTCCAAACTTTGTGCAAGCACTTTGCCTTACCGGCTATCAGCCAAAAAAGGTTTTTTTTAACGTCAGGCCACGGGTAGTGGCCTTCACGTTTATAGAAAGAAGCCAGGAATCATTCGGTGAAAGGGATACTTTCCACCACTTCCAGGTCGTAACCGGTCAAGCCGGCATATTTCAACGGCGGGCCAAGATGACGCAGCTTGCCCACGCCAAGATCCTGCAGAATCTGCGCCCCGGTACCCACTTCAGAATAGATGCGCGACTGCGAACGGCTGAACTGCCGTGGCGGCTGGGTCAGTTGCGGCACACGCTCCAGCAGCGCCTGTGACGACTCATGATTGGCCAGCACCACCACCACGCCACGACCTTCCTCGGCCACTCGCTGCAACGCCGCCCACAACGTCCAGTTGGACGGACCGCTGTATTCGGCGCCTACCAGATCGCGCAGCGGATCGATCACATGCACGCGCACCAGCGTCGGTTCGTCCCGGTGCAACTTGCCCATGACCATTGCCATGTGGACGCCGCCTTCGATGCGGTCTTCAAAAGTGATCAGCCGGAAAGTGCCATGCACTGTGGGCAGTTCACGTTCACCGATACGCACCACAGTGCTTTCGGTGCTGAGGCGATAGTGGATCAGGTCGGCGATGGTGCCGATCTTGATCCCGTGCTTGCGCGCGAACCCTTCCAGGTCCGGGCGGCGGGCCATGGTGCCGTCATCGTTCATCACTTCGACGATCACCGAGGCCGGGGTGAAGCCTGCCAGGCGTGCCAGGTCGCATCCGGCTTCGGTGTGACCGGCGCGAGTCAGCACGCCGCCTTCCTTGGCGCGTAGCGGGAAAATATGACCGGGTTGCACCAGGTCGGCGGGCCCCGCATTAACGGCGACCGCAGTTGCCACGGTACGCGCCCGGTCGGCGGCGGAGATGCCGGTGGTCACGCCCACGGCGGCCTCGATGGACACGGTGAAAGCGGTGCTGAACACGCTGCCGTTGCTCGGCACCATCTGCTCCAGCCCGAGGCGTTGGCAGTGGTCGTCGGTCAAGGTCAGGCAGATCAGGCCGCGAGCTTCCCGGGCCATGAAGCTGATCGCCTCGGCCGTGCAGCAATCGGCGGCCAGCAGCAGGTCACCTTCGTTTTCCCGATCCTCGTCATCGACCAGGAGCACCATCTTGCCTTGTCGATAGTCTTCGATAATTTCTTCGATGCTGTTGAAGGCCATGCTGGGATTCTCAGTGTTTGATGGAAATATTTTGTGGTATACCATAATACAAAATAAACCGAGAGGTCACTATGAAGGCGTACTGGATTGCTCATGTAGATGTCACCGACCCCGATCAATACAGCCAATACACCCAGCGGGCACCGGCAGCCTTCGCGTTGTATGGCGGGCGGATGTTGGCCCGGGGCGGGCGCAGCGAAGCGCTGGAAGGCGGGCCCACGCCGCAGCGCAACGTGGTGATTGAGTTCGACTCGTACGAACAGGCGCTGGCCTGCTACCAGTCGGAGGAATATCAGCAGGCGAAACGGCACCGCGAGGGCGTGGCTCGGGCTCAGATAATTATTGTCGAGGGCGTGGCGCCCTGAGGGAGTTAGCGAATGAAGTGGATCTTGCCGGTATCGTCGTTGCCGATGTAGATGCCGTAAACCCCGGCTTGGCGTTCCTCGATATAGCGTTCGAGGATCTGCCGGATCGCCGGGTAATAGATGCTGTCCCAAGGGATGTCCTCGGGCGCGAAGAATTTGTAGTCGAGGGTTTCCGGCCCGTACTGGCCGGTGATCTCCAGGGCGATGGCGCGGAAGATGATGTACACCTCGCTGATCTTCGGCACGCTGAAGATCGAGTAGGGCGAGAGAATTTCCGCGCGCACGCCGCTCTCTTCCCAGACTTCGCGCAGCGCTGCCTGTTCGGTGGTCTCGCCGCCTTCCATGAAGCCGGCCGGCAGCGTCCAGGTACCAGGGCGCGGCGGGATGGCGCGCTGACACAGCAAATACTTGCCGTCCTGCTCGATGATGCAGCCGGCAATGATTTTCGGATTGATGTAATGGATGTAGCCGCAACCGTGGCACATCAGGCGCTCGTGCGTATCGCCCGGCGGCAGCTGGTGACCGAGGTCACTGCCGCCGCACTTTGGGCAAAAGCTCGGGCTGAACATCTTTAGCGACCTATGCGCGGTTCTTTAAGCGCGATCGGCAGGGTGATTTTCGGGATCGTGCCCGTTTCTTCCTGCTTGCCCTTAAGGTAATCGAGGGCGACTGTCGCGGCGGCGCGCACGTGATCGACGCAAGCCTGGTGGGCGGCGAGGGGATCGCCACTCTTGATCGCCTCGACCATGCGTTCCATTTCCTGATTGCTCGCGCCGCGACGGTTTTCCTGGGACACCGACGTCGCCCGCAGGTAGCTGATCCGTGCCTGCAACTGACGCAGCTGAGTGGCCGCGACATGGTTGCCGGAGCCTTCGAGCAGTACATCGTAGAAACCCTGAACCGAATCGATGACCTGTTGCAGCTCGCCGTCCTTGAGGGCCTTGCGGTTTTCCTCGAGGGCTTTTTCCAGGGCCTTGATGTCCTTGGCCTTGGCGCGCAGGGTGAACAGCTGGACGATCAGGCCTTCGAGCACGCAACGCAGCTCGTAGATATCACCGGCATCGGAGAGGGTAATGATGGCGACCCGTGGGCCCTTGGCATCGGCGAATTCCACCAGGCCTTCGGATTCCAGGTGACGCAAGGCTTCGCGTACGGACGTGCGGCTGACGCCCAGGCGATCGCACAGATCGCGCTCGACCAGACGGTCTCCCGGCAGGAGCTGGAAGTTCATGATGGCGCTTCGCAGTTTATCCAGCACGATTTCGCGCAGGGTAACGGGGTTGCGATTGACCTTGAAGCTGTCGTCGAGTGGCAGGCGTTTCATGGGGTCCGCTCTGAGTGTGGCTGTCCATGCAAAAAGAGCACTTCGATCGCAAGAATCTCCGTGCTCGGTCAGATCAAACAGCCAAGGGTTAACTGGAGGCCTCGGCATCGGCTTCGGCGAACGCTTCACGGGCGAGCCGGAAACTGTCTACGGCAGCGGGGACACCGCAATAAATACCGACCTGAAGCAGAATTTCGCGTATTTGTTCACGAGTCAGTCCGTTACGCAAGGCGCCACGTACATGCAGCTTGAGTTCGTGAGGCCGATTGAGGGCCGAAATCATGGCCAAGTTTATCATGCTGCGCTCTTTAAGCGACAAACCCTCACGGCCCCAGACGTGGCCCCAGCAGTACTCGGTGACCATTTCCTGCAGTGGCCGGGTGAAGTCGTCGGCGTTTTCGATGGAGCGTTTCACGTAGGCTTCGCCCAGTACCTGGGTGCGGATTTTCAGGCCTTTTTCGTACTGTTCATTGTTCATCATCATCCTCTCACCGCAGATCCCTTGTGGGAGCGGGCTTGCTCGCGAAAGCGGTGTGTCAGTCAACATCAATGTTGAATGTGCGACCGAATTCGCGAGCAAGCCCGCTCCCACAGGGTTTTGAGTAAACCCGTCAGGCCAAAGCGGGCAGGGGACCCAGCTTGCCTTTGTGATAGATCATCGGCGTCACCGGTTGCTCGGGCAGAATCAGGTTCTTCACCGCGCCGACGATGATCGCGTGATCACCGCCGTCGTATTCGCGCCACAGTTCGCACTCGATGATCGCCGTGGCGTTGCCCAGCAGCGGATTGCCCAGCGCGCTCAAGTGCCAGTCGATGCCATTGGCCTTGTCTTTGCCTTTACCGGCAAACGCATAGGCTTCGGCGGTCTGGTCGGCGGACAGCAAGTGAATCGCGAACTGCTTGCTGTCGCGCAGGATCGGGTACGTGTCAGAGGCATAGTTGGGGCAGAACAGCACCAGTGCCGGATCGATCGACAGCGCACTGAAAGCGCTGGCGGTAATGCCGACGATGCCGCCGTCCGGGGCCAGGGTGGTGACCACCGTGACCCCGGATGGGAACGAGCTCATGACGTCTTTGTAAATGCCGGGTTCGATCATTTCGTCAATCTCCTAGCGCATCACAAACGGATCAGGCATTGGCGCCTGGGAGAGGTTGATCCACACCGTTTTCAGCTCGGTGTAGGCCAGTACCGAATCGATACCGCTCTCGCGTCCATAGCCGCTGTTCTTGAAGCCGCCGATCGGCGCCATGGCCGACACGGCGCGGTAGGTGTTGACCCAGATGATCCCGGAGCGCACGTCCCGGGCCAGGCGATGAGCCCTGCCCAAATCGCGAGTCCAGATGCCGGCGGCGAGGCCGAACTGCGAGTCGTTGGCAATCGCCAAAGCTTCGGCTTCATCTTTGAAACGGATGACCGAGGCCACCGGACCAAAGACTTCTTCCTGCATGATCTTCATCGAGTTGCGGTCGCATTCGAACAGGGTCGGCTCGTAGAACCAGCCATCGCCCAGATTCTGCGGACGCTTGCCGCCCAGGCGCAGGCGCGCACCTTCGGCGATGGCATCGGCGACCAGGCCTTCGACCACGGCCAGTTGCTGTGCGGTGGCCATCGGGCCCATTTCGCTGCTGTCTTCCTGCGGGTTACCGATGCGGATGCGTTTGGCGCGTTCGACCAAACGATCGACGAATTCATCGTAGATTTCGTCCTGCACCAACAATCGCGAGCCGGAGACGCAACTCTGGCCGGAGGCCGCGTAGATCCCGGCAATCGCGCCGTTGATCGCACTGTCGAGGTCGGCGTCGGCGAAGATAATGTTCGGCGATTTGCCGCCCAGTTCCAGCGACAGCTTGGCGAAGTTCTCGGCACTGCTGCGCACCACGTGCCGCGCCGTCGCGGCACCACCGGTGAAGGCGATTTTGCGGATCAGCGGATGACGGGTAAGGGCCGCGCCGGTGCTTGGGCCATAGCCGGTGACGACGTTGACCACGCCCGGCGGGATGCCGGCTTCCAGCGCCAGACGCGCCAGTTCGAGAATGGTTGCCGAAGCGTGTTCCGACGGTTTGATCACGATGGTGTTGCCCGCCGCCAGGGCCGGGGCGAGTTTGATCGCGGTCAGATAAAGAGGGCTGTTCCACGGAATGATCGCGGCGACCACGCCCATGGCTTCGTGCACCGTGTAGGCAAACAGGTCCGGCTTGTCGAGGGGCAGGGTGCCGCCTTCGAGTTTGTCGGCCAGGCCCGCGGTGTAGTGGAAGAACTCCGGCAAGTAGCTGACCTGACCACGGGTTTCGCGGATCAGCTTGCCGTTGTCACGGCTTTCCAGCTGCGCCAGGTGTTCCTTGTTTTCAGCGATCAGATCGCCCAGGCGCCGCAGCAGTTTACCGCGGGCGGTGGCGTTCAGACCGCGCCAGGCCGGGCTGTCGAAAGCCGTCTGCGCAGCCTGTACGGCGCGCTCGACGTCGGCTTCGTCGGCATCGGGCAGTTCGGCCCAGGCTTGGGCCAGCGCCGGGTTCAGGCTTTCAAAAGTCTTGCCGGACAGGGCATCGACCCATTCACCGCCGATGCACATCTGGAAGCGTGCGAGTGTCATGCAACGATCCCCTTTATTTGGTTTTGTCGGGAGTGCGCCGTGTCGAGAAACTCCAGCAGCAGCTGGTTGACCAGGCGCGGTGATTCTACGGGCATCATATGCCGCTGCTCGGCGAGCACGGCAACTGTCGCGCCGGGAATGCGTGCGGCCAATTGCTCGGCCATTACCGGTGTGGAACCCGGGTCCAGCTCACCGGTGGCGATCAGAGTCGGCACCTGAATGCTGCCCAGATCGTCAGCGCGGTACATGTCCTGGGTCGCGAACAGCTCATAGGTGGTCAGGTAACCCTGCGGGTCATTGTCTGCCAGGGTTTGGCGCAAGGCCGCAATCTGCGCCGGGTTGGCGGCCTGATATTCGCGGCTGAACCAGCGCGACAGGGCGGCTTCGGCGTTGGCATCCGGTCCGTGCTCGGCCGCTTGAGCGGTGCGGGCGATGACGCCGGCACGCTGTTCGGGGCTGCGATTGAACACGCTGTTGAGCACCACCAGGCCTTGCAGGCGTTGCGGGTAATGCAAGGCAAATGCCCGGGCCACCAGTCCGCCCATGGAAAAGCCGATCACCGTCGCCTGGGGCAATTGCAGGTGATCGAGCAGCTCCAGCAACTGGTCGGCATAGCCGAGCAGGGGAGTGCCGCTTTCCGGGCGCGGGCTGGCGCCATGGCCGAGCATGTCGTAGGCAATTACGCGGTACTTCGTGGCCAGGCCAACGACCTGGCCGCCCCACATTTCTTTGTTCAGGCCCACGCCGTGGATCAAAACCACGGGCTGGCCTTGGCCGGTCGCCAGGTAACTGGTGCCAGCCGGGGTGAGTTCAGCGGTGAGCCGAATCATGGAGCGCTCCTGCATGCCTTTTTGTTGTTGTTACCGACCTTGCTTACTGGGCGTTTTCAGCGGCCAGCTCTTCCAGATCGATGTAACGGTTGCCGATACGTGGGTGCAGGCGGCCGCCATCGGCGCAACCCAGTACCACCACGATTTCGTCGGCACGCGGTGCATCTTCGATTTGCATTTCCAGGGTGATGTAGTGCGAACGCAGGCCTTCGTCGTCCTTGTGCATCATCGGAATCTGGATCGAAGTGCCCGGGCCGCCGCGCTTGTTGGTGAAGCTCAGGTAGCTCTTGGCTTTCACCGCTTCGCGGTAATGGTTGCCGAAGCGCAGGGTGTGGATGACGGCGGAGGCGTGTTCGATTTCACCGTCGGCGCCCACGACAGCAGCCTTGCCGTAAGCCTCGATCTTCTGGGCGCCGCCGATGATGCCGACCAGACGCTCGACCATCAGCGCACCGAGGTCGGAGCAATTGGCGCGAATTTCCGGTTTCAGGTCTTCGACAAAGCCGCGACCCAGCCAAGGGTTTTTCATCACGACGGCCAGCCCGACCATGGTCACTGGCTTATCGGTGGCCTTGCCGCCTTCGATAAAGGTTTCTTCGACATAGCTGACGATCTTGCGGATTTCGAAACTCATGAGCTGCTCCGTATAGGGTGAGAGTGTCTGTGCGTCTGATGGTATACCATAATACCGGCAGCGCAAGTCCCTGAAATGAGTTTCTGGTCGGACGGTGGTGAAAAGGGAAGAAGGAATGGCTGTTGCCAATAAAAAACCAAAAAAACCCGGCTGATAAGGCCGGGTTTTCCATTGAGTATTAATGCCTGCTACCGCGAGATGATCCCGTGATCGATCGCGTATTTGACCAGGGCCGCCGGTTTGTCGATGTTGAGTTTGCGACGGATGCTCAAACGATGGGTTTCTACAGTGCGAACGCTGATGTCCAGTTCGCGGGCCATCTCCTTGTTGTTCAGCCCTTGAGCCATCTTGTACAACACCTGGCTCTCGCGCGGTGTCAGCTCGTTGTCGGTATTTTTATCGGCGATGAGCCGCTGGGCGATCTCGGCACTGTAGAACGTGCCGCCACTGGCGATGGCTTCGATCGCCGCGATGATTTCCCGCGACGGTGAGTTCTTCAGCACATAGCCGCTGGCCCCCGCGCGAACGGACTCACTCACGTATTCATTATTGTCGTACATGCTGAGCACCAGCACCTTGAGCGACGGGTACTGGCTGCGTAACACCCGGGTCAGCTCAAGCCCGTTCATGTCCCGCAGGCTGATGTCGACCAGCAACAGGTCCGGCTGGCAGCGCCCGACCATTTCAATGGCATCCGCGCCACTCTCGGCTTCGCCCACCACTTCCAGGGGGGCCATGACCGCCAGCAGTGCTTTGATCCCGTCGCGGACCAGGGCGTGATCGTCGACCAGGGCGACGCGGATCGGGTAGGGCAGGTTCATCGCGGGTATTCACTCTTGTTGTCAGGGGGCGAGTCAGCGTGTTGTACCGGGCATTTTCATTGGCAGCCAAACGTCCAGCTCACTTCGTCCCGGCATCGAGATCAGGTCGAATCGTCCACCAAAATGCTCGACACGCTCACGGATATTACGCAGGCCAATGCCCGCGTGACGACGTTCGACCTGGGCGACGTTGAAACCGATACCGTCATCGACCACCGTCAACCGTATGGAATCTTCGGCCCCGTGCAGGGTAATGGAGACGTTTTTAGCCTGGGCATGTCGTTCAATATTAGTCAGGCCTTCTTGCACGATGCGAAACAGCGAGACCGCTGCCCCATCAACCAGGTGACAGTCGAATTCGTTGTCGTTGTAAGTCACCACCAGGCCGCTGCGTTGCTCGAATTCTGCGGCGAGTTGACCGATCGCTGCCGGCAGGCCCAGGGTGTCGAGCAGCGAGGAACGCAAGTCATGGGAGAGGCTGCGCACCTCGCCAATCGCTTCCCCCAGGCGTTCCGTGGCGTCTCTCAGCGTACTCAAACCCTTGTCGTGTGCTTGCCCATTCTCGAGCAGATGGCTGGCCAGCTCGAACTGAAACTTGATGGAGACCAGTAGCTGGCTGATGCCGTCGTGCAGTTCACGGGAAACCCGTGAGCGCTCTTCTTCTTGCAAGCTGACGATACGCTGAGTCAGGCGCTGAAGTTTTTTGTCGGCCAGACGATGCTCGCTGACGTTCAGCGTCATGCCGCTGGCGAAGACAAACAGCACCGCCACGAGGGCCACCGCGGCAATCGCCAGCATGGTTTTACGAATGCCCTGGGCCACTTCGTCACGCGCCTGCTGGGTCGCGCGCTCAACGTCTTCAAGGTAAATGCCGGTGCCGAGCATCCAGCCCCAACGATCCAGCATCACCACATAGGCGAGCTTGTCGGTCACCTGGCCGGAAGAGGGTTTGTTCCAGGCATAGCGTTGAAAGCCTTCGCCCGATTGCGCACTTTTGAGCAGCGCCTGGATCACGGGCAAACCGTGAGGGTCCTTCATGTCCCACAGGTATTTGCCCACCAGCTCGGACTGGCGGGCGTGCATCAGGCTGCGACCCTCGTGGTCGTAGACGAAGAAGTAGCCATTGATGCCAAAGCTGAGCTTGCGCAGTTCTTCCAGCACTTGTTGCTGGGCGTGTTCGTCACCGTGGCCGTCGTCGTACAGCGGCTCGATCAGGCTTTGCGCCATTTCGACGTAGTTCTTAAGTTCTGCGCGCTTGCTCGCCAGAATGCTGTCTTCGATCAGTTGTGCCTGTTGTTCACCCAGTTGCCGGTTCATGGAAATCACCAGCGCGCAGATGACGGCGATGGCCAACACCAGCGGCAGAATCCCGAGCGCGACGATTTTGTGTTTGAGCTGCATCTCTGCTCCTGTCCGGACCGAGGGAAGGCGAAGGCCCGGCATCATATGCCAAAGATACGCGCGTCCAGTAGCGGTGCTGGACGGAATGACCTGTGGCTGGCTTGTCGGGTCGCCGCATCGGTGCGATGGCGGCCTTTGGGCCGACCATGCTGTTGTTGACTGAGTACATATCCATTTCTGCGGTAACGGCCACCTATGGTTCCGCCCTTACGGCGTGTCACTTTGGCAAACGCCCCAAAGTAACCAAAGGTCTCGCCCCGAGCGTCCGGCCCCTCGCCTAGGCTCGGCGTTCCTTCGCTCCGGTATCCATCCGGGGACACTGCCCTCCGGTCTGCTGCGCGACGACCTACATGCAGCGTGTTCGACTGCGTCGAACGGCGCTGCGCGCCACTCCCCGGATGAACACCTCCACTCAGCCTCCCGAAGGGGCGGGTGGATCAAGATCAAGATCAGGAGCTGCAGGCGAGCTAACGCTCGGCCTGATGAGTGGTGAGGAGCGAAAGGTGTACGCCGATCCGTTGTGGGAGCGAGCTTGCTCGCGATGGCGGTGTATCAGACGACATCAATGTTGAATGACAGATTGCTTTCGCGAGTAAGTCGGATCGCCGCACCGCCGCTCTTACAAGAAGATCAGCGTCATCTACGTAGAACTACGTAGACGCCATGTACGTAGTAACGCGGATTTATTTGTAGACGGCATGCGGGGATATTGGGCCAGCTCCGCACAGCGGACACAATTATAAAAATTACCGCCGCAGTCCACTGGCTGTCGGCAGGAGACACGCTATGCCCCGTCTGGCTAAACACCTCGCCTGGTTTGCCGTGGCTGTCCTGGG
Source organism: Pseudomonas sp. ACM7 (assembly GCF_004136015.1). Lineage (NCBI taxonomy): Bacteria > Pseudomonadati > Pseudomonadota > Gammaproteobacteria > Pseudomonadales > Pseudomonadaceae > Pseudomonas > Pseudomonas sp. ACM7. The sequence continues at coordinate 5,350,102 of NZ_CP024866.1, forward strand.
AGCGTTTGCGCTAAGTGTCGTGGCCCTGCGCCGCGGCGAAGCGATCAACGCCCTCTGGATCGTAGTCGCAGCAGTCGCTATCTATCTTGTCGCTTATCGCTACTACAGCCTGTTCATCGCCACCAAGGTGATGCAACTCGACCCCAATCGTGCCACGCCCGCTGTCGTTAACAATGACGGTCTGGACTACGTGCCGACCAACAAACACGTACTCTTCGGTCACCACTTCGCCGCCATCGCTGGCGCGGGGCCGCTGGTCGGTCCGGTCCTGGCGGCGCAGATGGGCTATTTGCCCGGTACGCTGTGGCTGATTGCCGGCGTGGTGCTGGCCGGTGCCGTTCAGGACTTCATGGTTCTGTTCATGTCCACCCGCCGCAACGGTCGTTCCCTGGGCGACATGGTCCGTGAAGAAATGGGCCGCATCCCCGGGACCATCGCGCTGTTTGGCTGCTTCCTGATCATGATCATCATCCTCGCGGTGCTGGCGCTGATCGTGGTCAAGGCCCTGGCTGAAAGCCCGTGGGGTATTTTCACAGTGATGGCGACCATCCCGATCGCGATGTTCATGGGCATTTACATGCGCTACATCCGCCCGGGTCGCATCGGTGAAATCTCCGTTGTCGGCGTGTTGCTGCTGCTCGGTTCGATTTGGCTGGGCGGGCAGATTGCCGCTGATCCGGTCTGGGCCAAGGCCTTTACCTTCACCGGGATCCAGATCACCTGGATGCTGATCGGCTACGGTTTCGTCGCGGCAGTATTGCCGGTGTGGCTGATTCTGGCGCCGCGGGACTACCTGTCGACCTTCCTCAAAATCGGCACCATCGTGGCGTTGGCGATCGGCATCCTGATCACCATGCCCGACCTGAAAATGCCGGCGCTGACCCAGTTCATCGATGGCACCGGACCGGTGTGGAAGGGCGGTCTGTTCCCGTTCCTGTTCATCACCATTGCCTGTGGCGCGGTCTCCGGTTTCCACGCGCTGATTGCTTCCGGCACCACGCCGAAGTTGTTGGCCAGCGAAGGCCATGCCCGTTACATCGGTTACGGCGGCATGCTGATGGAATCCTTCGTCGCCATCATGGCCATGGTTGCTGCGTCGGTGATCGAACCGGGCGTGTACTTCGCCATGAACAGCCCGGCGGCGCTTGTCGGCTCCGATGCTGTTTCGGTGGCTCAGACCGTCAGCAGCTGGGGCTTTGCGATTACCCCGGAAGCGCTGCAAGCGGTGGCCAAGGACATCGGTGAAACCACCATCCTGGCCCGTGCCGGCGGTGCGCCGACCCTGGCGGTCGGTATCGCGCAGATACTGCACCACCTTCTGCCGGGTGAAAACACCATGGCATTCTGGTACCACTTCGCGATCCTGTTCGAGGCGCTGTTCATCCTGACGGCTGTGGACGCCGGTACCCGTGCCGGACGCTTCATGCTGCAGGACTTGCTGGGCTCCTTCGTGCCAGCGCTGAAACGCACCGAATCCTGGACCGCCAACCTGATCGCAACCGCCGGTTGTGTGGCGATGTGGGGTTATCTGTTGTACCAGGGCGTGATCGATCCGTTGGGTGGCATCAACACCTTGTGGCCGTTGTTCGGTATCTCCAACCAGATGCTGGCCGGTATCGCGCTGATGTTGGCGACCGTTGTGCTGATCAAAATGAAACGCCAGCGCTATGTCTGGGTCACCATGTTGCCCGCCGTGTGGTTGCTGATCTGTACCACCACCGCCGGCTTCATCAAGCTGTTCGATGCCAACCCGGCGATCGGTTTCCTGGCCCTGGCCAAGAAGTACAGCGATGCCCTGGCCAACGGTCAGATCCTCGCCCCGGCCAAGAGCATCGACCAGATGCAGCACGTGATCTACAACGCCTACACCAACGCAACGCTGACCGCGCTGTTCTTGCTGGTGGTCTTCAGCATCCTGTTCTTTGCACTCAAGGTCGGTATCGCCGCTTGGGGCACTAAAGAACGTACGGATAAAGAAGCGCCATTCCAGGCACTGCCGGACGCTTGATCGAGGATTGCAGCATGTTCAATGACCTGAGTCGCCTCGGTAAATACCTCGGTCAGGCCGCGCGCCTGATGGTCGGCATGCCCGACTACGACACCTACGTCGAGCACATGCAAACCAAGCACCCGGACAAGCCGGTGATGAGTTACGAGGTGTTCTTTCGGGAACGCCAGGAAGCTCGTTACGGAAGCAAGGCTGGGCCGAAGTGCTGTTGATGGTCGGTGGCAGTGAGGCCACCTGAATAGCTAATGAAGAACCCGGCTGATGAGGCCGGGTTTTTTTTTGAGTGAATGGCGTTGGTCGATCCGTGTTGAGTCAGCTTGCGGGGATGGTTTGGAGCGTTTCGAGATCCAGCAGGGTGAAATAACCACGGTCCGGCCGCCAGCCACCCGTATCGATGTGAATCACATTGCCAAGGCTGACGGGCATATAAAGCGGCGTATGCCCTACGACCAGTGCGCGCAGGCCTTCAACGCCATGCGTTTCCTGCTGATCGATCCGCCTTCGTGACCACATGCAGTAGTGCTGCGCTTCCTGCAGACGCCTGTTGCTTTCCGGCGACTCCAGTTCCTTTCGCAGCTGCTGCCATGATGGAAATGGACAATCGGCGTGCACGATGCCGATCAGGCCGTGTGCCGTTTCGACTTCGATCGCGATAGGGAGCTTGGCGAACTGCGCCGCGAATGCTTGCTTCTCGATCAACGACAGGCCCGTGAACCATGAGCCCCCGTTGAGTATCCAGCTGTCGATGTCGCAGGTATCGAAATACACCACGTAGTCGTCATGGTTGCCTCGCACCGGGTGGAACCATGGTTTGTCCAGCCAATCGAGCGCGTCACGGCACTCGGGCCCGCGGTCAATCAGATCGCCAACACTGAATAGCCGATCTACCAAGCGGTTGAACCCGGCTGCATCCAGTGCGGCCTGCACCCCAGTGAAATGGCCATGAATATCACCGACCGCGAAATCTCGGCCGGCAACATTTGCGGCGAAGTGCTTCACGCGCGACATCTCTACAGTTTCGAACATGGGAATGCCACTCCGGCAGCTCCCCAACGGGCTAGTCAGTTGAGTTTAGGCCAGAAAGTGGTACTCGATCGTTAGCGCGCCGACAGGTAGTCCTTTACCGCCTGCCCGACAGGCTGCCCGGATCAAGCATCGTCAGAGCGAGTAGGCCGTCGCTTGCCCGAAATGGTTGTCCTGCACTCCGGCGATAAGGTGCAGAGGCATGTGTTGCGCATCCATGGATGGAACTTCGAAACTCTCCACTATCGGGGTGGGGCGCTCACTCAGCCCGGTCGACTCTTCGATAAGAGCCTTGGCCATTCTCGCGTGGTTCGCTGCGATTTCATTGAGAGTTGACACGTTACATCTCCCGGTGACTGACCAAGCGCATCGCTGGCGTCCTAAGCGTTAATTAAAGTGCTGCCGCGTCAGAATTACGTCGTTCTGGGGCTGCTACGAGCGTCTTCTGCAAACCTTAAGCCAGGAATAGTCAAAAAAATCGCGCAGCGTTTTTGATGCGACGAATGGTGGTGCCGCCATAGCGGTTGGCTGTTAAGGGGATATTTCCTGAGCCTATAAGGCCGGGGAAAAAGGTGATTAGACGTGCCGAAGTTGTTTTGTTAAAAAAATAGTGCATGGCTGCTATTGGCGCGCCAATGCATCTCCATTCGGTTAGATGGAAATCGCCCAACATTGAGCTGGGCAACGATCAATGAGTCTGATGCCGATACAGGGATAAGTAACTGCGACTTTGGCCAACTGCTCGCGCACAGAGGTATTGGGCTCATTGATCACCTTTCTCTTCCTCAGGTTGATCCTTTCGACGAACAACATCGCACAGCGTTCTGCTGGTTGCTCGGGTGACGCCGCGCTACAGTCACCCCTTTCAGGACAAGGAAGTATCATGTGTATTTTGAAAGTAGCAGTGACTCGACCCATTTTCCGCCAATGGCTGATCACTGCTTCTATCGGCTTTTTTGCAGTGGCGGGCGGTGCGCAGGCTCAAACCACGCCACAGGCGAACCAGGAGATAAAGGGCTTGCTGGATTTTGTGGAGCGCAGTGAGTGCAAGTTCGTGCGCAACGGCAGTGAATACCCTGGGCCCCAGGCTCGGGCACATCTCGAAAAGAAGCTGGATTATCTCGAAGGCAAGAACCTGGTGAGCAGCGCAGAAGACTTCATCGATCTCGCTGCCACTAAAAGCAGCATGAGTGGCAAAGCCTACGAAGTGCGTTGCTCAACAGGCGTCCAGCCGACGAGCACCTGGCTGAAGACAGAGCTGCAGAGACAACGCCAGCTCCATTGAGCCTACCCCCGAAACGAGAAAGCCCAGTGCAACTGCTGGGCTTTTTCGCTTCGGGGATTCGAAAGTCGTTGTCGACGCCGGAGCGGGGGTGAAACGGACTGAATTACAGAACGCTTTCCATAATAGTGATGGAAGACATGCCGAAAGACGATGATTCCACCAAACCCCAGAAACGACAAAGCCCTGACTAATCAGGGCTTTGTCGGTACAAATATGGCGGAGGCGATGGGATTCGAACTCATGGACCTGTTACAGTCGACGGTTTTCAAGACCGTTGCCTTAAACCACTCGGCCACACCTCCGTTTGCGTTGCGGGCGCCATAATACCTGAATGAAACACACTGTCAAACTCTCTGCATAGCTTGTTACAGAGCGTCTGTTATGATCTTTGCGACTGAACGTTTCAAACCAACAGGAGTGTCGCCATGCGCGAACAGGATTACGCAGTTAATAACAGCGTGCAGGCTGAGCAGCTAGAGGTTAGCCGCGTCCTGCGCAACACTTACGGCTTACTCGCTCTCACCCTCGCATTCAGCGGCGTGATGGCGTTTGTCGCTCAGCAGATGCGTGTCGGCTACCCGAACGTTTTCGTGGTGCTGATCGGCTTCTACGGCCTTTTCTTCCTCACCAACAAACTCCGTGATTCGGCCTGGGGCCTGGTGTCGGCATTTGCCCTGACCGGTTTCATGGGGTTCCTGCTCGGCCCGATCCTCAACCGTTACCTGGGTATGCAGGGCGGCGCCGAGGTGGTCAGTTCGGCCTTCGCGATGACTGCGCTGGTGTTCGGCGGTCTGTCGGCTTATGTGCTGATTACCCGCAAGGACATGAGCTTCCTGGGTGGTTTCATCACTGCAGGCTTCTTCGTGCTGCTGGGTGCGACGCTGGCGAGCCTGTTCTTCCAGATCAGTGGTCTGCAACTGGCGATCAGCGCAGGTTTCGTGCTGTTCTCCTCGGTCTGCATTCTGTTCCAGACCAGCGCCATCATTCACGGCGGCGAGCGCAACTACATCATGGCGACCATTAGCCTGTATGTATCGATCTACAACCTGTTCATCAGCTTGTTGCAGCTGTTCGGCATCATGAGCCGCGATGACTAATCGTCAGCCTTGAGGAAAAAACCCGCTTCGGCGGGTTTTTTCTTGCCTGCGATTTGAGTAATGGATCACGCCATCGGTGGCAAGCGACGCTTGACCGGGGTTTTCTTGACGATTGCAGTGTTGGTTTCGGCGTGGGTGTTTAGACGGTCGAGCAGGGTGTCCAGTTGTTCCATCGAACGCACATGCAGGCGTGCGATGAAACAGTCGTCGCCGGTGACTTTGTCGCACTCGGTAAATTCGGGAATGGCCTGAATCTGCCGTTCCACTTCCTGCAACTGGCCTGGCAGCGGACGAATACGGACGATGGCCTGGAGTTGATAGCCAAAGCATTTGGGGTCGATCTCGACGGTGTAACCCTTGAGCACGCCACGCTCTTCGAGGCGGCGCAAACGCTCGGCGACGCTGGGCGAGGACAGGCCGCTGATCTGCGCCAGAGCCTTGAGCGAGCGGCGTGAGTCTTCCATCAATGCCGTAATCAGCACTTGGTCGATATCGTCGGTCATGGCGAAACCCCTATTAGGCAATTAATTCAAACCGCCTTGATAAAAAAGGCAGAAATCGAGTTTAGCCTGCTTTTTGCGCTGGAGAAGCCCCTCGGCGGATTGGCATACTTTGGGCTCAAACACAGGAGTCTGATGATGGACAAAACAATACGTCACGGGTCATTCGAAATGACCGCCGCCATGCTGATTTCCGGGACCATCGGCTGGTTCGTGCTGGTGTCCGGGCAACCGGTGCTGGACGTAGTGTTCTGGCGTTGCGTGTTCGGCGCCGGCACGTTGTTGCTGATCTGCGCGGCATTCGGCTTCCTGCGCCCCGGCATTCTGACCCGCACCACATTTTTGCTGGCCGTGCTCAGCGGCGTGGCGATTGTCGGCAACTGGGTGCTGTTGTTTGCTTCTTACTCCCGCGCCTCGATTGCCATCGGCACCGCGGTTTACAACGTTCAGCCGTTCATGCTGGTGGGGTTGGCCGCGTTGTTCCTCAACGAGAAAATCACCCTGCAGAAACTGTTCTGGCTGGGCATCTCGTTTCTCGGGATGCTGGCGATTGTCAGCGCACATGGCGGGCAGGGCGAGAGCGGCAATGATTACCTGATAGGCATCGCTCTGGCGCTGGGGGCGGCATTCCTTTACGCGATTGCCGCGTTGATCATCAAACGCCTGACCGGCACACCGCCGCATCTGATCGCGCTGATTCAGGTCCTCACCGGCGTGCTGTTACTCGCGCCATTCGCGCACTTTTCGGCGCTGCCGCAAGCGCCCAGCGCGTGGGCCAGTCTGGTCACCCTGGGCATTGTCCACACCGGCGTGATGTACGTGCTGCTCTACGGCGCCATTCAAAAACTGCCGACGGCACTGACCGGCGCACTCTCGTTCATCTATCCGATTGCGGCGATTTTCGTTGACTGGTTTGCCTTCGGCCATCGCCTGGAGCCGCTGCAATGGATCGGTGTTGCCGCGATTCTGTTGGCCGCTGCCGGCATGCAACAGGGTTGGAGCCTTAAGTTTCGTCGGACGGTGACGACGCAGTAAGCCGTCAAGAAACCTCAGATGTTCCAGCGCGGTGCCGTCTTGGCCAAGCGCTGGCGCATCTCGCCGATGTTGACGGCTAACTGCCGGACCAATAACCGGTAGCCGTCCAGCGGATTGTAAACCGGCGCGGTCAGGCTTGAATCCGACGGCAGTTCGACGGGCCGACTGAGCCGCTGGGACGCACCGGATTTCAGCGCCCGGGCCATACCAATCAGTTGCACCCGAATCAGCCGATGCTCGGCTTTCAAGGCCGATTGCAGATGGGCCATGGCATCGGGGTCACTGGCGTCAGGTCGGGTGTTGCCGAGGATTTCCAGGGTGCTGACGCACATCCGCAGATGACGCTGAATGGCATCGAGTTCGGTCATGGAGATCCGTACTTCTTTGGACACCGATGGCATCAACGAGCGCAGTTGCACCATCACCGTGTTCAGGCGGCCCACGAGTTTATGGTGTTCGTCATCGGTGACCGATTGGCCATTGATGATGCGCCCGTAAATCGTCGCGCAGTCGCGCAAGGCATCGGCCAGGTTGTAGCGCCAGGAATAAACCGCGTAGAGCGGCAGCGCGAATGAAAACGCCAGGGCCAGGGCGATGCCGATCAGGATGTCCACCCCACGCCACAACCCGTCGGTAATCGGATTGTCGCCATGCCCCGCGACGATAAACACGGTAATCGCCGAGAGCAACGCGGTGTAACCGCCCTTGCCGATGGCGTGGTACGAGAAGAACCCGCAAACCACGGCCATCGCGAAATAGGTCAGCCACGGCATCCCGAGCCAGGCCTGTTGCGCCACCAGCAGCAAGCCCACACCGGCACCGATCAAGGTGCCGATGGCGCGCTCGGCGGCTTTTTTGCCGATGTTGCCGTGGTGCTGCAAACCGCCGATCACCACCAGCATCGTCACCGACGCCCACTCACCGTGGGGCAGATGGATGCCGGTGGTCAGCAGGATCGTTGCCAGCAACCCCAGCGACACACGTACCGCGTGGATCACCCTGGCGTGGCGATAGCGCCGGTACGGGTCCAGCAACGGACGCAGCAGTCGGCGCATTAACGGTGGCAGTCGATTGGCTCTGAATGTGCTCAGGCTGGTCTCCTCAGAAGATGTAATCGGTGGTCAGGAAACTCGAACTGCGTCCGCTGATGATCTCGCTGATGAGTTCTTTGTTGGTTTCCTGGAACTTGGTTGCCACCAGTGTCCGGATCGAAAACACCCGCAGCGCATCATGCACCGACAGCGTGCCTTCGGCGGAGTTCTTGCGGCCGTTGAACGGGAAAGTGTCCGGGCCGCGCTGGCACTGGGCGTTGAGGTTGATCCGCCCGACCTGGTTGGCGAAGGTGTCCACCAGCCGGCCGACAGCCACGGGGTTGGTGCCGAAGATACTCAACTGCTGGCCGAAGTCCGATTCCAGGACGTAATCGATCACCGTGTCCAGATGCCGGTAAGGCACGATCGGCACGACCGGGCCGAACTGTTCTTCCTGATAGACGCGCATCTGCGGCGTCACCGGGTACAGCACGGCGGGGTAGAAGAATGATGCGCGGGCTTCACCGCCGTTGGGGTTGACCACGGTGGCGCCTTTGCTCACGGCATCCGCCACCAGCGAGTGCAGGTAATCGACCTTGCTCGCTTCCGGCAACGGCGTCAGCGCCACGCCGCTGTCCCACGGCATGCCGGGTTTGAGGTTGGCGAGTTTGGCGTTGAATTTCTCGATGAACGAATCGACCACGTCTTCATGGACGAAGAGGATTTTCAGCGCGGTGCAGCGCTGGCCATTGAACGACAGCGAGCCAGTGAGTGCTTCGCTGACGGCGTTGTCCAGATCCACCTCAGGCAGCACGATGCCAGGGTTTTTCGCATCCAGGCCCAACGCCGCGCGCAAGCGGTGCGGTTTTGGATGGAGTTTTTTCAGGTCGCTGGCGGCCTTGTTGGTGCCGATAAACGCAAAGATATCGATCTTGCCGCTGGCCATCAGCGCGCTGACGGTCTCGCGGCCGCTGCCGTAGATCACGTTGATCACCCCGGCCGGGAAGCTGTCGCGGAACGCTTCCAGCAACGGACGAATCAGCAGCACACCCAGCTTGGCCGGTTTGAACACCACGGTGTTGCCCATGATCAGCGCCGGGATCAGCGTGGTGAAGGTTTCGTTCAACGGGTAGTTGTAAGGTCCCATGCACAACGCCACACCCAGCGGTACGCGGCGGATCTGGCCGAGGGTGTCCTGTTCCAGTTCGAAGCGGCTGGAGCGGCGGTCGAGCTCCTTCAGCGCGTTGATGGTGTCGACGATGTAGTCGCAGGTGCGGTCGAACTCTTTCTCCGAGTCCTTGAGGTTCTTGCCGATTTCCCACATCAGCAACTTGACCACGGCTTCGCGCTGTTCACGCATGCGTCCGAGGAAGGCTTCGACGTGCTGAATGCGTTCGGCCACGCGCATCGTCGGCCACAGGCCCTGGCCCCGGTCATAGGCGCGGACGGCGGCGTCGAGGGCGGTCAATGCGGTGTCGGCATCGAGCAGCGGCGTGCTGCCGAGGATCACTTGTTCGTCACCATTTTCACCCGTCAGGTACACCGGGCTGCGGACCTGGGCGAGGGGCCCGGACCAGGTTTTCAGCTCGCCGTCGACCAGGTATTCACGCTGCTCGGTCTGGCCGTCGAGGCGGTATTTTTCCGGGATGTCGGTGGCGTCGGGAAACAGGTTGCCAAGGATGTGTGCTGTGGTCATGTCGCTACCCCGTCTGGATTGGGTGATGCGGATAAGGTCTGTTATCGCTACGCACTGCCATCAGGTCAAGGCCTGATCACAACGCGGGTGTCGAAAGTGGTGGCGAGAGGCTGCCTATTACAGACTGCGCGCTCGATCAGCATAGCTGAATCGTTTTACCAGATGGCAACACGGATTGTCATGACCTACAGCACACGCAGTCTTGATCGGTTGAAAGAGGGATGAAAGTGGTGGTTTTTGACCTGAAAACACACAACGGCCGATGCTGCGGTTAAACTTCGCGCTCTTTCTAAAGGAGTTCATATGAGTTACTACCAGCCGGGCATTCTCGCCACCCCAGTTCCGCCTCAAGCCCGTCATATGTTCTTCGCACTCGAATCCGCCGCTGCATTGCCGGCCGCGCTGGAGAACCTGCAGGGGCTGGTGGACGGGAAGTCGGCAGTGGTTGGGTTCGGTGAGTCCCTGGTCAAGGCCCTCAAGGGGCAGATTGAAGGCCTGCGCGCCTTTCCAGCGTTGACCGGTGTCGGCGTCGATAACCCGTCGACCCAGCACGCGCTCTGGTGCTGGTTGCACGGTGTCGACCGTGGCGAATTGCTCAACCGCAGCAACGCCATCGAAGCGGCGCTGGCCCCGGCCCTGCGCCTGGTGCAGATGAACGAAACCTTCCGCCACCTCACCGGCCACGACCTGACCGGTTACGAAGACGGCACCGAAAACCCTCACGACGAAGCCGCCGTCGCCGCTGCGCTGGTGAGTGACGGCGCTGACGGAATGGTCGGCGGCAGTTTCGCCGCGATCCAGCAGTGGCAGCACGACCTGAAAGGTTTCCACGCGAGGCCGTCCCATGAGAAGGACAACATCATGGGCCGTCGTTTGAGCGACAACGAAGAGCTAGACGACGCGCCGATCTCCGCTCACGTCAAACGCACCGCCCAGGAAAGCTTCGCCCCCGAGGCATTCGTGGTGCGCCGTTCCATGCCCTGGATCGAAGGCGACCGCGCCGGCCTGATGTTCCTGGCCTTCGGTTTCTCCCTCGACGCCTTCGAAGCCCAACTACGCCGCATGAGCGGTCTGGAAGACGGCATCACCGATGGTTTGTACCGCATCAGCCGGCCGATCACCGGCGGCTACTACTGGTGCCCGCCGCTCAAGGACGGTCATCTGGACCTGCGCGCACTGCGCATCAGCTAAACATCAGGGAGTGAGTATGAACGTGGTGCGTTGGGGCATGATCGGGTGTGGCAGCGTCGCTGAACGCAAGAGCGGGCCGGCCTTCTACAAGGCGCCCGGCTCGGCGCTGGTGGCGGTAATGGGCCGGCGTCTGGAGGCAGTGACGGATTACGCCGCGCGCCACGGCATCGCTCGGGTCTACACCGATGTGGACGCGTTGATCAATGATCCCGAGGTCGACGCGGTATACATCGCCACGCCGCCTGACAGTCATCACGCTTACACCTTGAGGGTGGCCGCCGCCGGCAAACATTGCTGCGTCGAAAAACCGATGTCGTTGAATGCCGGGCAAAGCCGTGAGATGCAAAAGGTCTTTGCCGATGCCGGGCTGCACCTGTTTGTTTCCTATTACCGGCGTTCACTTCCACGCTTCCAGCAAGTGCGGCAATGGCTGGAGGAAGGGCGGATCGGCGAGGTCCGGCACTTGACCTGGACCTTGACCAAAGCGCCATCTCCGACCGATCTTGGCGGTACTGATAACTGGCGCACCGACCCGGTAATTTCCGGCGGTGGTTATTTCGCCGACCTGGCCAGTCATGGCTTCGACCTGTTCCAGTACCTGCTCGGTGACATCGTCGAAGTCGCCGGGTTTACCGCGCACCAGGCCGGTTTGTATACCGCCGAGGATGCCGTCAGCGCCAGTTGGCGGTTTGCTTCGGGCGCCCTGGGTATGGGGTGCTGGAATTTCGTTGCGGACCGACGTGAAGATCGGGTCGAGCTGATCGGCAGCAAAGGCCGGATCAGCTTTTCCGTATTCGATGAACATCCGGTTCAGCTTGAAGCCGATGAAACCCTCAGCCTGCACATCGAAAATCACCACCACATTCAATGGCATCACGTACAGGGTATGAACGCCCATATCCGTGGAGAAGCGCAGCATCCAGCCGTGGCCGAGCAGGCATTGAAAACCGATTGGGTGATGGACCAGATCCTCAAACGCCGCTAACGCTCACTGAACGCCCCGCCGATGTAGCAGCTGCCGAGCATCGTGAGGCTGCGTTCGGCGGCGAAGCCGTCGTAAACCCTGAATGCGAGGTTGTACTGACATACCGAGTTGCCTGATTTCACGACGGCTTCGCCGCCGAACGCAGCGTCACGCTGCTCGGCAGCTGCTACAAGTCCGCGGTCGTTCGGCGAATCTAACCTTATGCTCAAACAGTATTTCTCAAGCCTCCCATTAGAACTTTAAGATCACGTCATAACTCGTTATAACAAGTGATCTGCCATGACCGATAACGTTCTCTCCCTCAGTAGCGTCCCGCTGCACACCCAACTGCGGGATGTGCTGCGCGCCCGCATCCTCGACGGCGAATACCCGCAAGACAGTCAGATGCCTTCCGAAAGCGAACTCGGCGCGCTGTTCAAAGTCAGCCGCATCACCGTGCGCCAGGCCTTGGGGGATCTGCAGAAAGAAGGGCTGATCTTCAAGATCCACGGCAAGGGCACCTTCGTCGCCAAGCCGAAAACCTTCCAGAACGTCAGCACCCTGCAAGGCCTCGCCGAGTCCATGACCGGTCGCGGCTACGAGGTGATCAACCGCCTGCGCAGTTTCAAATTCATTCCCGCCGACAAACTCGTTGCCGAGCGCTTGCACGTCGCCGAAGGCGAGACGGTGGCGCAGATCAAACGCGTGCGGCTGATCAACCGCGAGCCGATTTCCCTGGAGATCACCTACCTGCCCAAGGCCATCGGCGAGCGCCTGGAGAAGGCCGATCTGGTCACTCGCGACATTTTCCTGATCCTGGAAAACGACTGCGGCCTGGCGCTCGGTCACGCGGATCTGGCCATCGACGCAGTGCTGGCCGACAGCGACCTGACCCAGGCGCTGAACGTCGAGCCCGGCTCGCCGATCATGCGCATCGAGCGTTTGACCCACGACGCCAGCGGCCAGCCCGTGGACTTCGAACACCTTTACTATCGCGGCGATGCCTTCCAGTACCGCCTGCGGATCGACCGGCAAAAAGGGGCGCAGGCATGACTCACGGCTCAATGACTAGAAAGACGCTCGAACAGGAATACGACATCGTCGTGATCGGCGGCGGCACCGCAGGACCGATGGCGGCAATCAAGGCCAAGGAACGCAACCGCGATTTGCGCGTGTTGCTGATCGACAAGGCCAACGTCAAACGCAGCGGTGCGATCAGCATGGGCATGGACGGCCTGAACAACGCGATCATTCCCGGCCATTCGACGCCGGAGCAATACACCAAGGAAATCACCATCGCAAACGACGGCATCGTCAATCAGGCGGCGGTCTATGCCTACGCGACCCACAGCTTCGAAACCATCGAGCAACTGGACCGCTGGGGTGTGAAGTTCGAGAAGGACGAAACCGGCGACTACGCGGTGAAAAAGGTCCACCACATGGGCGCCTACGTGCTGCCGATGCCGGAAGGTCACGACATCAAAAAAGTCCTGTATCGCCAGTTGAAACGGGCGCGGGTCAGCATCACCAATCGGCTGGTCTGCACACGCTTGCTGACGGACGAAGAGGGCGCGGTCAACGGCGTGATGGGGTTCGACTGCCGCACCGCCGACTTCCACGTGATCAGGGCCAAAGCCGTGATCCTCTGCTGCGGCGCCGCCGGACGTCTCGGTTTACCGTCCTCGGGCTACCTGATGGGCACCTACGAAACCCCCACCAACGCTGGCGACGGTTACGCCATGGCCTATCACGCCGGGGCAGAACTGGCGAACCTCGAATGCTTCCAGATCAACCCGTTGATCAAGGATTACAACGGCCCGGCCTGCGCCTACGTCACCGGTCCGTTGGGCGGCTACACCGCGAACAACAAGGGCGAACGCTTCATCGAGTGCGATTACTGGAGCGGCCAGATGATGTGGGAGTTCCACCAGGAGCTCGAAAGCGGCAACGGCCCGGTGTTCCTCAAACTCGATCACCTGGCCGAGGAAACCATCCAGAACATTGAAGAGATCCTGCACAGCAACGAACGTCCGAGTCGCGGCCAGTTTCATGCCAATCGCGGCACCGACTACCGCACGCAAATGGTCGAGATGCACATCTCGGAAATCGGCTTTTGCAGCGGTCACTCGGCATCGGGTGTGTGGGTCAACGAGAAGGCCGAAACCTCGGTCAAGGGTTTGTACTCGGCGGGTGACATGGCCGCGGTGCCGCACAACTACATGCTCGGCGCGTTCACCTACGGCTGGTTTGCCGGCACCAACGCGGCGGATTTTGTCGCCGGTCGCGAATTTTCAGCGGTCGATGCCCAGCAGATCGAAACAGAAAAGGCCCGGGTCTACGCACCGCTGGACCGCGAACACGGTCTGCCGCCAGCGCAAGTGGAGTACAAGCTGCGACGTTTTGTGAACGACTACCTGCAACCGCCGAAAGTGACCAAAAAAATGCAGATCGGCCTGCAACGCTTCAGCGATATCCAGCGCGATCTCGATCAGATCAAGGCCCACAACGCCCACGAACTGATGCGCGCCATGGAAGTCAGCATGATTCGCGACTGCGCCGAAATGGCCGCCCGTGCTTCGCTGTTCCGCGCCGAAAGCCGCTGGGGGCTTTACCACTATCGGGTCGACCACCCGCAACGCAACGACAGCGACTGGTTCTGCCATTGCCACCTGAAGAAGGATGAAAACGGACTGATGACCAGTTTCAAGAAAGCCGTCGAGCCTTACATCATCCCGCTGGGCGCCGATGAAATGCAGGCCTACGACCGGCTGCGAGTCGGTGCCTTTGCTGCCTGAGCCTCACCAAAAGAGAGACCGCGAAAATGGCCTATCAACCCCAGGAAATCTTCTTCCGCTCCAACGCGCCCGTCACGGTCGATGAGGACCTTTGCATTGCCCACAAAGGATGCACCGTGTGCGTCGACGTGTGCCCGATGGACCTGCTGGCGATCAACCCGGCCACGCAAAAGGCCTACATGGCGTTTGACGAATGCTGGTATTGCATGCCGTGCGAAAAGGACTGCCCGACGGGCGCAGTGAAAGTCGAAATCCCTTATCTCCTGCGTTGACTGACAGGACGCCATCGCGGGCAAGCCCGGCTCCCACAGGTTTCTTTGGTGTCTGCAAAATTTTGGATTCAGCACAAATCACTGTGGGAGCGGGCTTGCCCGCGAAGAGGCCAGTCCAGACAACCACAAAGCCATCCGGCAACCACCGGACGCCTGATTCAAACACCCCTCGTTTCCCACCGCGCCCTGATCGTGGCGGAGACGAACATCCTATAAATGATTCGAGGGGATTTACCTATGTCTTTGCCAATATTGCTGCGTGCAGCATTTGCCGGTCTGGTACTGGCCTCATTCACCCTGTCGGCGTCGGCCGAAACCATCCGCATTGCCATCGGCACCCAGGACACCACCATCAACTGCGCCGCCGGCGGCCTGTTGATTCGCGAGCTGGGCTTGCTGGACAAATACCTGCCCCACGACGGCTCCTACAAAGACGCCAAGTACGATGTGGAGTGGAAGAACTTCACCAGCGGCGCGCCCCTGACCAACGAGATGGTCGCCGGCAAACTCGACTTCGGCGCCATGGCCGATTTCCCCGGTTCGTTCAACGGTGTGGCGTTCGAAACGGCGGGCAAGCACAGCCTGTTTATCAGCGTGCTGTCGGGTAGCATCAAGGGCAGTGGCAACGGCATCGTGGTGCCGAGCGCCTCGAGTGTGCAGTCGCTGGCCGAACTCAAGGGCAAGACCATTTCCGTGCCGTTCGCCTCGACGGCGCACGGCATGTTGCTGCGGGCCGTGGCTGCCCAAGGCTGGGACCCGCTGAAAGACGTGAACATCATCGCCCAGCCGCCGGAAGTTGCCGGCTCGGCCTTGCAGGCCGGGAAGATCGACGCCCACGCCGACTTCGTGCCGTTCGCCGAACTGTTCCCCAGCCGTGGTTTCGCTCGCAAGATCTATGACGGCGCCCAGGCCAATGCGCCGACTTTTCACGGTGCGTTAGTGGATCAGGCCTACGCGAAAAAGTACCCGGAAATTGTGGTGGCTTACCTGCGTGCAAGCATTGAAGCCAACCAGTTGCTCGCGGCTGAACCGGAGAAATACAGCGAGTTGATCGCCAAGGTCACCGGCGTCGATGCCGAGGTCAATTACCTGTTCCACGGTCCGCTGGGCGTGCAAACCCGCGACCTGAGCTGGAAGCCGGAATACCGTCAGGCCGTCGGGACGGCCATCGATACCCTCAAGCTGTTGAAGAAGGCTGATCGCGGGTTGGACCTCAATACCTTCATCGACGACCAATACATCCGCGCTGCATTCAAGGCCTCGAATCTGGATTACACCGCGCAACTGGCCAACTACGGACAGACGCCGCTCAAGGCGGTGGATGCGTCGAGCGGCAAAGCCATCACCGATTTCAGTCATGTGGCAGAGATCTGGGTGCGTGGCGAGCCGAAGGTTCGGCAGTACGCCTCGGCGGAGTCGGCGTTCACCGCGTTGGCCAGCCTGAAGCAGGAAGGCAAAAACATCCGCGCGGTGTATGCCCAGGCGAGTGACAGCGGGATCAAGTTGCTGGCGGATCAGGCGTGGTTTGCCAGTGATGTGAAAGGGCGCCTCAGCGCGTTTCTGCTCAAAGGCCAGGCCCAACAATTCGCCACGGCACAGGGCGGAAAAGTCTTCGACTTCACCGACGCTACCACCCAGGCCGTCGCCGTCCGCTAACCCCCGGAAACCGCAATCCCCTGTGGGAGCGGGCTTGCTCGCGAATGCGATTTTTCATTCAACATTGATGTCGACTGATCCATCGCATTCGCGAGCAAGCCCGCTCCCACAGGATCTCGGTTGAGAGGAAGTATTGTGTACAGATCCTATTTACGCTGGATCCCCCGAGCCGCTTCACTGCTGCTCTGCCTTGTATTCTGGCAACTCGCCGCCAGCCACCACTGGAACCTCGGCCTGGTCACCTTCGCCAATGTCCCGACGCCACTGGCGGTCATCGAAGCCGCCCTCGGCCTCGGCGACTCCGGCAAGCTCGCGCAACACCTCGGTAGCAGCCTCAGCCGGGTCTTCGCCGGTTACTTCGCGGCGCTGATCATCGGCATCGCGTTGGGCCTGGCCATCGGTCGCTCGAAATGGGCTGAAGACCTGCTGCTACCACCGCTGGAAGTCCTGCGCCCGATCCCCGCCGTGGCCTGGATTCCACTGGCGATCCTGATGTTCCCCTCGTCAGAGCTGTCGATGGTCTTCATCACCTTCACCGGCGCACTGTTCCCGATTTTGCTCAATACCGTGCATGGCGTCGAAGGCGTCGACCCACGGCTGATCGCCTCGGCGAAAAGCCTCGGGGCAGGGCGCCGGGCGATTCTGCTGGAGGTGATCCTGCCAGGCGCTGCGCCGAGCATCATCACCGGCCTGGCGATCGGCATGGGCACCTCATGGTTCTGCCTGGTGACCGCCGAAATGATCTCCGGCCAGTACGGCATCGGTTATTACACCTGGGAGTCCTACACCCTCCAGAACTACGCCGACATCGTGGTCGGCATGTTGCTGATCGGCGTACTGGGGATGGGCAGCAGCCTGCTGATCAAACGTCTGGGCGGGCTGTTCACGCCCTGGCACCGACCACGAGGAAAAGCCTGATGAGCGTGATGCAAACCCCTGAAGGACGGATCGACATCCGCCAACTGTCCATCGTCCTCGGCGAGGACAAGCAAGCCTTCGAAGCCGTGCAAGGTCTGGATTGCCAGATCGAGCCGGGGCAATTCGTGTGCATTCTCGGGCCGTCCGGTTGCGGCAAATCGACCCTGCTCGGTGCGCTGGCCGGTCATCTGCAACCGCGAACCGGCACCCTGAAAGTTGACGGTGCGCAGGTCCTGGGCCCATCGCCGCAGCGGGGCATGGTGTTCCAGCACCACACGCTGTTCCCTTGGCGCACCGTGCGCGACAACGTCGCTTTCGGCCTGAAAATGCGCGGCATCGGCAAAACCGAACGGCACCAGGCTGCCGACGAAATCCTTGCCCTGGTGGGCCTCGAAGGGTTTGCCGAGCGCTGGCCTGACCAACTCTCCGGTGGCATGCAGCAACGGGTCGAAATCGCCCGGGTGCTGATCAACCGCCCGCGCCTGTTGCTGATGGACGAACCCTTCGGCGCCCTCGATGCGCTGACCCGGTTGAACATGCAGGAGCTGCTGCTGGACATCTGGACGCGAATTCGCACTACCGTGGTGTTCGTCACCCATGACATCGATGAAGCGCTGTTCCTCGCCGATCGGCTGCTGGTCATGAGCTCGCGCCCGGGCCGGATCATCGAAGACCTGCGCCTCGATTTTCCACGGCCACGCACCACCGAACTGGTCACCAGCCACGAGTTCTCCCGCTTGAAGCGCCATTGCCTCGAATTACTGCGTCACGAAGACGGTCGGCAGTTACCGCGCCTGAACCCTCTCGGACTTCCCCTTGAAAACAAACTGCCGCGATTTGCCCTATGACCTCTCTATTTGATGTAACCGATAACGACGACATTCTCGCCCTGCAACCGCGCCTGAAGGATGAAGATCCCGGCGTGCGCAGAATTGCCCTGATCGAACTGGCCGACCTTGAAGAGCCGGACGGTTTGCTTTGGCTGGTCAATCGCCTTGCGCAAGACCCGACCGAAGAAGTCCGCGCCGAAGCCGCACGCTTGCTTGAAGCCTGGGAGGACACACCTGTGGTCGAAGCGCTGTGCCAGGCCCTGACCGATCCTTCCCAAGCTGTGCAAGCGGCCGCCGCGCAAAGCCTTAGCCTGCTCAAGACCGAGGCGGCGGGCAGGGTGATTCTGCCGTGGACCGGGCATACCGATATCAACGTGCGCATCGCCGCTTTCCGGGCACTGCGCGAGTTGCGCTTTCCCGATGCCGCCGCTGCCGCTTTAGGGGCATTGACCGATGAAGACGCCAGTGTTCGCCGCGAAGCCGTTGGTGTACTCGGCTGGCTCAAGCAACTCGATGCCTTGCCGGCCCTTGCCCGATTGGCCAGTGACGACCCGGACACCGAAGTCCGCCGCGCTGCCACCGGTGCCCTTGGCCTGGCCTCCGACGCCCACGTGCTGCCGGCGCTGCGCCAGGCCTTGCAGGACGCCGCCTGGCAAGTGCGCGAAGAAGCCGCCACCACGCTGGGCAAGGTCGGTCACGTCGACGCCGGGCCGGCCTTGGTCGAAGCCTTGAGTGACGCGTACTGGCAAGTGCGCCTGCGCGCCACCCGTAGCCTCGGTCGTTTGCGTTACGTCCCGGCCCTTGAAGCGTTGATCGAAACCCTCGGCCACCGCATCAGCAACCTGCGCAAGGAAGCCGCCCTGGCGCTCGGAGAGTTGAACGACCGAGGCGCCATCGCACCCTTGCAGGCCGCCCAGGATGACGGCGACCCGGAAGTGCGCAAAGCCGTGCGCATCGCCTTGAGTCAGCTGCAATGAACCCGGTGGCGATTGGCAATTCCCAAGGTAAACAGCAGCTGCGGTTGAACTGGCCGGATGGTCGCGAGCAGTTGTTGGGCCACGTTGAGTTGCGCCGCCAATGCCCGTGCTCGCAATGCCGGGCGTTTCGGTTGCAGGGGTTGAGGGTGAAAGTCGATCCTCGCATTCGAGTGACCGAACTGAACGCCCAGGGCTACGGCCTTCAACTCATCTTCAGCGATGGCCATGAGCGAGGCATCTATCCATGGCCCTACCTGGCACAACTCACCCCCGAACCTACTGAAATCTAATGTGGGAGCGGCGGTGCGACGATTCGACTTGCTCGCGAAGGCGGTGGGTCAGTCGACATCAATGTTGAATGTTGAACCGCATTCGCGAGCAAGCCCGCTCCCACATTTAATTGGTGTTTACCTCAGGTTGTGTGGTCGACCGCCAGCTGACTGGCGGTCCTTGCCAGAAAAAAGCCAAAAGAGTACAAATGTACTCCATGACGACTTTAACTCCCCGCCGTACCGCCATCCTGACCTTTATCCGCGATCGAATCGCCGAGCATGGCCAGTCCCCGAGCCTCGCTGAAATCAGCGAGGCGTTCGGTTTCGCCTCCCGCAGCGTGGCGCGCAAGCATGTGCTGGCGCTGACCGAGGCCGGTTTCATCGAGGTCAATGCGCATCAGGCCCGGGGCATTCGTTTGCTCGGGCAACCGGCGCGGCCCGAGTTGCTGGACATTCCGGTACTCGGCCGGGTGGCGGCGGGTGCGCCGATCGGTGCCGATGCCGAGGTTCACAGCCGCTTGCTGCTCGACCCGTCGATCTTCTCGCGGGTGCCCGATTACATGCTGCGGGTCCAGGGCGACTCGATGATCGAGGACGGCATTCTCGACGGCGATCTGGTGGGCGTGCACCGCAATCCCGAGGCGGTCAACGGCCAGATCGTCGTCGCACGGCTCGACGGCGAAGTCACCATCAAACGTTTCGAACGGGTCGGCGAGGTTGTCCGATTGCTGCCACGCAATCCGGCCTACAAGCCGATCATCGTCGACGCCAATCAGGACCTGGCCATCGAAGGGGTGTTCTGCGGTCTGGTGAGGCAAGGGTGATGGGCGCCGTCGTTGCGCTGGATACGCTGCTCAATGGCGGCCAGGTCTGGAAGGGCCGGCCTGCGCCCCCGGCCGTCAGCCCGCAACCCACCGGGCATGCCGCGCTGGATGCGGCGTTGCCTACGGGCGGTTGGCCGGAAGCGGCGCTGACCGAAATCCTTTTGGCCGGGCAGGGTGTTGGTGAGCTGCAACTGGTGTGGCCGGCGCTGGCGCGGTTGTCCGCCGCGGGCGAGCGCATCGTGCTGGTGGCGCCGCCTTACGTGCCATACCCCCAGGCCTGGCAGAACGCCGGGGTCGATCTGCGCCAGTTGTCGATCATCCAGGCCAGCGAGCGCGATGCCTTGTGGGCGGCGGAACAATGCCTGCGTTCGGGCAGTTGCGGCGCCGTGCTGTGCTGGCCGCACAAGGCCGATGACCGGGCGTTGCGGCGCTTGCAGGTGGCGGCGGAAACCGGCTCGACCCTGGCGTTTGCCTACCGCTCGATCAATGAGGCGATCAACCCTTCGCCAGCGGCGCTGCGCATCGCCATCGATGCCAGGCCTGCGCAATTGCGCGTACTCAAGTGCCGGGGCGGGTTGGCGCGTTCGGCGCTGATTGCCTTCCCCGTGGGACATTGAGGTTGCCATGCGCTGGGTCTGCATTCTCTTCCCGCAATTGGCGCTGGACGCGGTACTGCGTCAGCGCGCCGATCCCGATGAGCCGCTGGCGCTGCTGACCGGCCCGGCCCAGCGTCGGGTGTTGCAAGCGGTCAACGCTTCGGCCCGGGCGCTGGGCTTGCGTCCGGGCCAGTCGATGACCGCCGCCCAGGCCTTGAGCAAAGGGTTTGTCACGGCTGAATACGACGCTGCCGAGATCGAGCACTGGCAGCAGTTTCTGGCTGCCTGGGCTTATCGATTCAGTTCACAAGTCAGCGTGCATTACCCGCGTGCGGTGGTGTTTGAAATCGAGTCCAGCCTGGGATTGTTCGGCGCCTGGCCGCAATTCGAGGCGCGGTTGCGGACCGAACTCGGCGAGCTGGGGTTTCGCCATCGGATTGTTGCCGCGCCCAACCCGGTGGCCGCACGGGTGCTGGCCAACGCTTATGACGGTCTGGTGGTGCCCGACGATCAAGCCTTGCAACATTATCTAGGGCAGTTGCCCATCGACCGGATCGGGCTGGAAACCAGCGTTGCCACCGCGTTGTCGCGCATGGGGCTGCGCACCTTGAGTCAGGTTCAGGCGTTGCCTCGCCATAGCCTGGCCCGGCGTTTCGAGGCCCAGGTGCTCAAGCATCTGGACGCCTTGCTCGGGTTACGGCGGCTGGCGCTGGCGTTCTACCTGCCGGCGGACCGGTTCGATGTGCGCATCGAGCTCAACTTCGATGTGCAGTCCCATCAGGCGCTGCTGTTTCCGTTACGCCGATTGACCGGTGACCTGTCGGCATTTCTTTGCGGTCGGGACAGCGGCGTGCAGCGTTTTGACCTGCATTTGGAGCACGCCGGGTTGCCGGACACCGTCATCAAGGTCGGCCTGCTCAGCGCCGAACGTGATCCGGCGATGCTCTTTGAACTGGCCCGGGGCCGGTTGGAGCACGTCCAGGTCGAGGCCCCGGTGCGCGGTTTTCGCCTGCGCGCCGAAGACTTGCCGGCCTTCGTTCCCCAGTATCAGGAGCTGTTCGACGACCGCCCGCAACAATCCTTGCCGTGGGAGCAACTGCGCGAACGCTTGCGCGCGCGGTTGGGAGATGACGCGGTGCAGGGCTTGCGGTTCCAGGCCGATCACCGGCCGGAATGCGCGTGGCAGGCCAGTGTCGACAGTCAGCGCTGTGCAGGGCTGCCTGCCGTACAACGTCCGGGCTGGCTGCTGACTGAACCGCTGGCGGTGCCCGAAGGTTCGACGCGCATCCTGATGGGGCCGGAACGCATCGAGTCCGGTTGGTGGGACGGCGCCGATGTGCGCCGCGATTACTTCCTGATCGAAACCCGTTCCGGCCAGCAGGGCTGGGCCTATCGTGCGGTCGGTGAGGACGGCCCGTTGTGGCTGCAAGGCTGGTTCGCATGAGCATCGACTATGCCGAGCTGCACTGCCTGTCGAACTTCAGTTTTCAACGCGGTGCTTCCAGTGCCCTCGAACTCTTTCAGCGGGCGAAAAAGCAGGGCTATCAGGCCTTGGCGATCACCGATGAATGTACCCTGGCCGGTATCGTCCGCGCCTGGCAAGCGGCCAAAGCCGTGGAGCTGCCGCTGATCATCGGCAGCGAAGTGCGCATCGAGAACGGTCCGAAACTGGTGTTGCTGGTGGAAAGTCTCGAGGGTTACCAGACACTGTGCCGACTGATTACCCGAGCGCGGCGCCGCACGCAGAAAGGCCAGTATCAAGTGCTGCGGGAAGACTTCAGCGAACCTTTGCCGGGGCTGTTGGCGTTGTGGGTGCCGGACGCGGTCGATGACTTCGAACAGGGCCACTGGCTGAAACAGACCTTCGTCGATTGCCTGTGGCTGACCGTCCAGCTGCATCGCGGCCAGGACGATACCCGACGACTGGGCGCACTGCTGGCTCTGGCGAGGGAGCTGCGAATCCCGGCAGTGGCCAGCGGTGACGTGCACATGCACGCCCGTGGGCGACGCGCCTTGCAGGACACCATGACCGCGATCCGTCATCACCTGCCGGTGGCGGAGGCCGGGTTGCGTCTTCATCCCAATGGCGAGCGGCATTTACGCAGTCTCGATGCCCTGCAATCGATCTACCCGCAAACACTGCTCGACGAAACGCTGAACATCGCCCGGCGCTGCACCTTCGACCTCGGTCAGTTGCGTTATCAATATCCCCGAGAGTTGGTGCCGGAAGGCCAGACAGCCACGTCCTGGCTGCGTCATTTGACCGAAGAGGGCATCGCGTGGCGCTGGCCAAAAGGCCCGCAGGCCCAGGTGCTGACGCAGATCGACAAAGAACTGGAGCTGATCGCCGAGCTGGGCTACGAAAGCTATTTCCTGACGGTTCACGACATTGTGCGTTTCGCCCGTGAGCAAAAAATCCTGTGTCAGGGCCGTGGTTCGGCGGCCAACTCGGCGGTGTGCTTTGCCTTGGGCATCACGGAAATCGATCCGGATCGCACCACGCTGTTGTTCGAGCGCTTTCTCTCCAAAGAGCGCAACGAACCGCCGGACATCGACGTCGATTTCGAACACGAACGCCGTGAAGAAGTCCTGCAGTACGTGTTCCAGCGTTATGGCCGGACCCGCGCGGCGCTGACGGCGGTGGTCAGCACGTATCACGCGGCCGGCGCGGTGCGTGATGTGGCCAAGGCCTTGGGTTTGCCGCCGGATCAGATCAACGCCCTGGCCGATTGCTGTGGCCACTGGAGTGATGAAACACCGCCCGTGGAACGCCTGCTTGAAGGCGGGTTCGATCCCGAAAGCCCGGTGCTGCGCCGGGTGCTCAGCCTGACGGGGCAGCTGATCGGTTTTCCCCGACACCTGTCCCAGCACCCCGGCGGTTTCGTGATTTCCGAACAGCCTCTGGACAGCCTGGTCCCGGTGGAAAACGCCGCCATGGCCGAGCGCACCATCATCCAGTGGGACAAGGACGACCTCGATGCCGTCGGGCTGCTCAAGGTGGATATCCTGGCGTTGGGCATGCTCAGTGCGATCCGCCGCTGTTTCGATCTGTTGCGCCGTCATCGCCATCGGGACCTGAGCCTGGCGACGATCCCGTCCGAAGACTCGCAAACCTACGACATGATCGGCCGTGCCGACACCATTGGCGTGTTCCAGATCGAGTCCCGGGCGCAGATGTCGATGCTGCCGAGGCTCAAACCCCGGACCTTCTATGACCTGGTGATCGAGGTGGCGATCGTCCGTCCGGGGCCGATTCAGGGCGGGATGGTGCATCCGTACCTGCGACGCCGAAACAAGGAAGAACCCGAGATCTATCCGTCCCCGGCACTGGAAGTCGTGCTCAAGCGCACGCTGGGCGTGCCGCTGTTCCAGGAACAGGTGATGCAGATTGCGATTGTCGCCGCCGACTACAGCCCCGGCGAGGCCGATCAGTTGCGCCGCTCCATGGCTGCCTGGAAACGCCACGGCGGGCTGGAGCCGCACAAGGATCGTCTGGCCGCCGGGATGAAGAAAAACGGCTACACGGCCGAGTTTGCTGCGCAGATTTTCGAGCAGATCAAAGGCTTCGGCAGTTATGGTTTCCCCGAGTCCCACGCCGCCAGTTTCGCCTTGCTGACCTACGCCAGTTGCTGGTTGAAATGCCACGAGCCGGCGGCCTTCGCCTGTGCGCTGATCAACAGCTGGCCCATGGGTTTCTACAGCCCGGACCAGATTCTGCAGGACGCGCGCCGGCATCATTTGCAGATTCGCCCGGTGGACGTGCGCGCCAGCGATTGGGATTGCAGCCTCGAACCGATCACCGGTGCCCAGCCGGCGATCCGTATGGGGTTGCGGATGATCAAGGGCTTTCGCGAGGACGATGCCCGGCGCATCGAAACGGCGAGGTCGAAGGGGGCGTTTATCGACATTGCCGACCTCGGCGAACGGGCGCGACTCGATGCCCGCGCCCAGGAACAACTGGCCGATGCCGGTGCGCTGCGTGGACTGGCCGGCGACCGTCATCGGGCGCGCTGGGAAGTGGCGGGGGTGCAGAAACAGCTCGGCTTGTTTGCCGGTCTGCCGAGTCAGGAGGAGGGCGCGGTGTCGTTGCCCAAACCCACCGTTGGCGAGGACCTGCTAGCCGATTACAACAGTGTCGGCACCACGCTCGGTCCGCATCCGCTGGCTCTATTGCGGGGTGAATTGAAAGCCCGGCGCTGCCGCAGTTCGAAGGAGCTGCTGGAGGTTGAGCATGGGCGACCGGTCAGCGTCGCCGGGCTGGTAACCGGTCGACAACGCCCGGGCACCGCCAGTGGTGTGACCTTTGTCACCCTTGAAGATGAGTTCGGCAACGTCAACGTCATTGTCTGGCGCGACCTGGCCGACCGGCAGCGCCAGGTGTTGGTCGGCTCGCAATTGCTCAAGGTCGACGGGCGCTGGGAAAAGGAAGGCGAGGTGCGGCATTTGATTGCCGGACGGTTGAGCGACCTGAGTCCATTGCTGGATGGCATCAGCGTACGTAGCCGCGATTTCCGCTGATCTGTGCCTATACAACACCCTCTGTAGCAGCTCCTACAGATGTGTGTTTGCCAATCCACTGACGCCAATAAAAATTAAACACTGTCCTCCATGGTGGCACTTTGGCATAATGCCGGCCGCCGACGTCCCGCACGTCGATTGTCGATTTGATGCCCCCTCGCTTTTTTGCCGCTGCAACCCGCAGTGGCAAGCTATTGCCGTGCCGGGATAAACCGTTTTTCAAAAGGAATGCACAGTGAGAATGATCTCTCGGATGTTGGTATCGGCGGCAGCGGTTGCCGTTTTGGGCGCGATGGCCGGGTGTGCGACCGAAAGCTCGCGCGCCTTGCCGGTAGAAAAGGTCGAAAGCGCCAGCCTCGCTTATGCGGGCGTTCGCGTACCCATGGCGGTCGGCAAGTTCGACAACCGTTCGAGCTACATGCGCGGGATCTTTTCCGACGGTGTAGATCGCCTTGGCGGTCAGGCCAAGACCATCCTGATCACTCACTTGCAGCAAACCAACCGCTTCAGCGTGCTGGATCGCGACAACATGGGCGAGATCCAGCAGGAGGCCGCGATCAAGGGCCAGTCCCAGCGCCTCAAGGGGGCCGACTTTGTGGTCACTGGTGATGTCACCGAATTCGGCCGCAAAGAGACTGGCGATCACCAGTTGTTCGGCATTCTCGGTCGCGCCAAGACCCAGGTGGCCTACGCCAAGGTCAATTTGAACATCGTCAACATCAGCACCTCGGAAGTCGTTTATTCGACTCAGGGCGCGGGCGAATACGCCTTGTCCAACCGTGAAGTCATCGGCTTTGGCGGCACCGCTGCCTACGATTCGACCCTCAACGGCAAAGTGCTCGACCTGGCCATGCGCGAGGCGATCAATCGTCTGGTGGACGGCATGAATGCCGGTGCATGGAAACCGGGCAACTGATCAAGGTCGAAGACAAGGAGCGGTACAAGCATGTTCAAGATTTATGCGAAATGGGCGCTGATGGCGTCGACCGTGCTGGTCAGTGGCCTGTTGGCCGGCTGCAACAGCGGCCCGAAAACCCTTTACCAGTGGGAAAGCTACCAGCCGGAAGTCTACGAGTACTTCAAGGGTGAAGAGCCCAAGGAAGCTCAGGCCGAAGCCCTGGAGCGCGACTTGCAGAAAATCAGGTCCACCGGCAAGACGCCGCCGCCTGGCTACCACGCTCATTTGGGGTTGTTGTACCTGAGCATGGGCAAGGACGATCAGATGGTGCAGCAATTCAGAACCGAAAAGACGTTGTTCCCCGAGTCGACGCCGTACATGGACTTTCTGCTTAAAAACGCCAAGACCGGAGACACCCAATGATCGCGCGCTCATTGAAACTGATGGCCGGGCTACTGGCTCTGGCGGTACTCGGCGGTTGCGTCAGTCCCAAGACCGTGGACTATTCGGCATACAAGCAAAGTCGTCCGAAAACCATTCTGGTGCTGCCGCCGCTGAACAACTCGCCGGACGTCAAGGCGTCCTACAGCCTGTTGTCGCAGGTCACGTACCCATTGGCTGAAGCCGGTTACTACGTGCTGCCGATCGCCCTGGTCGATGAGACGTTCCGCCAGAATGGCTTGACCACACCGGCGGATATCCATCAGGCACCGGCCAACAAACTGCAAGAAATCTTCGGTGCCGATGCTGCGCTGTACATCACTGTGACGGACTATGGCACTCGCTACATGATCATCAACAGCGAAACCGTGGTTACGGCCAGCGCGAAACTGGTGGACCTCAAGAGCGGCACCACCCTGTGGACCGGCTCGGCTCGGGCTTCGAGCGAAGAGGGTGGCAATAACGGTGGCGGTGGTTTGATTGGCATGCTGATTACGGCTGCGGTCAAGCAAGTGATCAACAGTTCAACCGATGCCGGTCACCCGATTGCCGGTGTGACCAGCGCTCGGCTGCTGTCGGCAGGACAACCGGTGGGGTTGCTGTACGGACCGCGTTCGCCGAAATACGGCACTGACTGATGTCCGCAATCCCGTAGGAGCTGTCGAGTGAAACGAGGCTGCGATCTTTTGATCTTGTTTTTTAAAAGCAAAGTCAAAAGATCGCAGCCTCGTTTCACTCGACAGCTCCTGCAGGGTTTGGGTACGTGGGCAGAGTTCTATTTGGCTTCTGGCCAAAACCGCTCCCCACCCCCCGGCGCCTCCGTCCAGGCCTGCAACGACCGTGTCGGCAAATCGAAATAATCGCGCGTACGCGCATACCCATGCCCACCCATCCGGCCAATCGCATCCAGCCCCAACTGATCGATATACAAGGTTTTCGGGTCGATCAATTCATCCCGCACATGGGCCATCAGCACTTCGCCAAAGATGATCTCCCGTGACTGCCCGATGGACAGC
This sequence comes from Pseudomonas sp. ACM7, assembly GCF_004136015.1. NCBI lineage: Bacteria > Pseudomonadati > Pseudomonadota > Gammaproteobacteria > Pseudomonadales > Pseudomonadaceae > Pseudomonas > Pseudomonas sp. ACM7. The sequence continues at coordinate 5,377,945 of NZ_CP024866.1, forward strand.
GCCATCATCCTTCGGCACTCCAACGCGACCGGAGCTTCGCCAATCCGTGGGCATTTGACCGTGGTCCCGGGAATGGCAGTAAGGCCCGCAGCAGTCAGTTCGTCGAAACCGGGGGCGAACGGCACGGCGCAGACGTTCATGGCTTCCACCAGGGCATCGCTGACGATGTTCACGGTGAATTCCTGATTGAGCTGGATATTGCGCGTGGTGTCCTTGGGGCTTTGGTCGCCGTAGTTTTCCACGCCCAACGCGAGGATCGGCGGGTCGGCCGAGAGGGCGTTGAAGAAGCTGAAGGGCGCTGCGTTGATCCGACCTTCGCCGTCGATGGTGGTGACCAGGGCAATCGGCCGTGGCACCACGCTACCGATCAGAATCTTGTATTTGTCTCGCGGGCTCAATTGGCTGAAGTCGAAGCTTTGCATGGGCAGAATTCTCTAAAGAAGGGGATCAATCGCGCTCAGCGGCGCGCGTGCGCTGTAGTCGTCAGCGAACGGGATGGCCGGTTTGAACAGGTCTTTCCAGTCCGGTTGGCCGCAGGCCCGGTCGCTGTGGCTGCGCATCAGTTTTTCGAATTGTTGTTGGGCCTGGCGTTGCAGGGCGGGGTAGTCGACGCCTTGAACCTGACCGTCTTGCATCACGCAGCGGCCGTCGATGTAGCTGGCGATGCAGTCGTCACCGCGCCCGGCCAATACCAGGTTTTTCAGTGGGTCGAACAGCGGCCCCAAATGCAGGCCGCGAAGACTGAACACGGTGATGTCGGCCTTGGCGCCCGGTGCCAAACGGCCCAGATCATCGCGACCCAGGGCCTTGGCGCCGCCGAGGGTGGCGGCGTTGTACAAATCCAGGGTGCTGGTGAGCAAGTTCCCGCCCTCCATCAATCGCGCGATGTTGAGACCCTGGCGCATGTTTTCCAGCAAATCCGCCGGCCAGGTGTCGGTGCCCAGGGCGAAATTGATGCCCTTGGCCCGATAGCGACCGAAAGAGTTCAGTACCTCACCGTCACGGGCAAACACCACCGGGCAATGCACCAGACTCGTGCCGCCATCCACCACGCGTTGCAGATCGTCATCGCCTGAGGTGTAGATGCCGTGTGGCAGCAGACTGCGCGGGGTCAGCAGGTCCAGTTGCTGCAACCAACCCAGCGGCGAAGTACCGCGCAGTTGCTCGACCATCGCCACCTCACCGAGCCCCTGGCAACAATGCAAACGCATCGGCGCGTTCAGCTCCAGGCTGAGCGCGGCGGTGCGTAGCAGCAGGGCCGGGGTGCAGGTCTGGATGCGATCCGGCAGCAGCGCGCCGCGAATCAAACCCTCGTGCGCGCCGTCGAAATCATGGAAAAACCTGACAGCGGCATCGAGCCCGGCCATGCCTCGCGCTTCATCCCAGTGATGCCCGAGGGTTCCATCGGCGCGCCAGTAACTCATGCCGCTCATGTAGCAGGGGCCGAGGTAAGTCCGCAGCCCCAACTCGGCCGCCACACCGGCCACCGCAGAAAATTCGTCGTAGGTTTCGGCCCACTCGCGGTAATACATCGAGGTGATCGGCATGGCGGTGGTGATGCCGTTGCGGATCAACTGAGTGAAGGCGTAGCGGTATTTGAAAACTTCTTCATCAGGGCTGTAACTCTCCTGCGGACCGCTCGCCAGGTAGTCCCCGGACCACATCCGGCCCATGTCGCGTTCATCGCCGTTGTCCAGCGTCAGCACCGTCGAATCAAGATCCCCGAGCGCATCCAGATCGATGAAGCCCGGGCCGATCAACGCGTTGCCGTAATCGATCCACTGATCCACCGGCCCCGGATAATCGCGCCCGACAAACACGATGCGCGAACCTTCGAACACCACTTCGCCGTCGCGCCACAGCACATGCTGGGTGCCGTCGAACCCGACCACGCAACTGGCTTTCAATCCAATCCTTTTCACAAGCGACTTTCCAGCAGTCGGCCACCGGAGGCGATCAACTCACCACAGCGATAAACCTGCCGCACCGGTCGCGACACCACCGCCTCACCCAGCGTCTGCACCGGCATCAGCAGAAAGTCCGCTGGCGCACCGATCTGCACTCCATAACCTTCACAGCCCAACGCCCGAGCACCATTCACCGTCGCTGCTTCGAACGCCGCCGCCAGTTCATCGTCCTTGTTCAAGTCGAAACGAAACGCCAGCAGCATCGCCCGTTCCAGCATGTCGCCATTGCCCATGGGCGACCAGGCATCACGAATGCCGTCCGAACCCAGGCACACGTTCACCCCGGTCTCACGAAGGGCGAGGAACGGTGGCACCGCGCAATCGGCCGGTGCCGAACTCATCAGGGAAATGCCCAAGGCCGCCAAACGCTCGGCCACCGGTTTGACCTGACTCCACGGCAACATCCCAAGGCAGTAGGCGTGGCTGATCATCACCCGACCCTGACGCCCGAAGCGTTCGGTGTAGTCGGCGATCAGTGCGATCTGCCACAGGCCCAGTTCGCCCTTGTCGTGCAGGTGAATGTCGACGCCACGCTTGAATTCACTGGCCAGCTTAAACACGAAGTCGAGCTGGGCGATCGGGTCGTTGTCGATGCCGCACGGGTCGAGGCCGCCGACATTTTCCACGCCCAGGGCCATGGCTTCGCGCATCAGTTCGGCGGTGCCGGGGCGGCTGATCAGGCCGGTTTGCGGGAACACCACCAGTTGCAGGTCGATCAGGTCGCGGTAACTTTCGCGCAACTGTTGCATGGCCTCGACATGGCGCAGGCCGAATTCCGGGTCGATGTCGACGTGACAACGCATCGTCAGCGAGCCACGGGCGATGCAGTTTTCCAGCAGGGCGCCAGCGCGTTGAGCGATGGGCGCGTTGACTTCACGCAGCACGCGGCGCTCGTTGGCGATGTAGTCCTTGAGCGTCGGGCCGGCGCTGTTCGCACGCCAGGGTTGGCCCCAGAGGGTTTTGTCGAGGTGGACGTGGCTTTCAACCAGGGCAGGGGTGAGGAGCTGGTTTTGGCCGTCGATGTCGGTGGTGGTGAGGGCCGTGGCCGATGCCGGGCGGCGTTGCTTGAACAGGCCGTTTTCGATCAGCAGGTCTTCGGCGGTGGAGCCGTAGGGGCGCACGTTGCGTAGCCAGCGGGGTTGAGTCATTGCATACCTCTTTTTCAGAATTTAGAGCATCGGTGCCTGTGCTGGCCTCATCGTCGGAACGCCGCCCGGAGCAAGCTCGCTCCCACAGTGGTTTTGTGTTGAACATGGAATGTGTGAACAACCCAATACCCTGTAGGAGCGAGCTTGCTCGCGATGGCCGCGACTCGGTTTAAAGCCAGCCAATCAACCCTTGAGCTTCGACCAGATCCGGTCCTGCAGCTCACGCGCCTTGTTGCTGCACTCTTTCTCCGGGCGCAAGCGCGAGGCGAACTCATCGGGCATATTGATCGCGTCCATCACCCGCCATTTGGCGTCGATCAGTTTGTCGCTCTGGATACCGTTGTCGTAGGCGATGGCGTTGGACACGGCGGCGGCGTTTTCCGGTTTCATCATCCAGTCGATAAAGATCTTCGCGTTGCCGGGGTGCGGGGCGCTTTTCGGTACGGCGAAGTTGTCCTGGAACATCGCCAGGCCTTCGCGCGGGTACACGTACTTGATGGTGCTTTTTTGCAACGTGGCCCGGGCGGTGGAACCGTTCCAGTTCTGCATCATGATCACTTCACCGGAGGCCATGCGGTCGACGGTGTTGTCCGAGCTGTACATCTTCAAGTGCGGTTTCTGTTTTTGCAGTAGCTCCAGAATGCGCTTGGCGTCCTGCGGGTTTTCGCTGCATTCGTCGACGTTCAGGTAATGGCTGGCGGCGTTGATCACACTGCTGGAGGTGTCGAGGGCGGCGAGTTGGCCTTCGAGTTCCTTGCGCGGTTCGAAGAACTCTTTCCACGAATCGTCCAGCTTGCCGCCGGGCACCCGTGCGCTGTCATAGGAAAACCCGGTGGTGCCCCACAGGTACGGGGCGGAGAACTTGCGACCGGGGTCGAAACTCGGATCACGGAACGCCGGTTTGACGTACTGGAAGTTGGGCAGGGTCGACGCGTCGATTTGCAGTAGCAGGTTCTGGTTGATCAACGTGCGCATGATCGACTGCGATGGCACGATCACGTCGTACGCCGCGCCGCCGGCCTGCAACTTGGCCAGCAGGGTTTCGTTGCTGTCGTAGCCGTCCATGGTGACCTTGATCCCGGTCTCCTTTTCGAACTTGGCCAGCAGTTCCACCGGGTAATAGTCGGTCCAGTTGTAGAAGAACAATTCCTTGGGTTCGGCGGCCTGGGTGTTGAACGCCGTGAAGCAACTCAGGGCCAGACCGGCGACAGCGAAACGCATGCTTTTGATGTTCATAGATGTACGCTCCAGAAGTACCACGAAGGACAAAGGCTCATTGGTTTTTGCCGCGCTGTCCCAGCCAGAAGGCCAGTACCACCAGCACGATGGAAATCACCAGCATCAGGGTCGAGATCGCGTTGATCTCCGGCGTGACACCGGACTTGATCGCCGAGAAGATGTACACCGGCAACGTCGTCGAACCGGGTCCGGCAACGAAGAAGGTCATGATGAAATCGTCGAGGCTGACCACGAACGCCAGCACCGAACCGGACAACACTGCCGGCCACAGCAGCGGCAGCGTCACTCGACGAAATACTTGCCACGGGTTGGCGTACAAATCGTTCGCCGCCTCCAGCAAGCTCTTGTCGAGGTCATTGAGCCGTGCACGGATCGGCAGGTAGGCGAAAGGAATGCAGAAGCCGATGTGCGCAACAATCACCGTCAGCAAACCGAGCTTGATCCCCAGCGCCATGAACAGCAGCAGAGTGGCCACGGCGGTGACGATCTCCGGCAGGATCAGCGGCAGGTTGATCCCGCCCTCGACCATCTTCTGTCCATAGAACGGCCGGTACGTCGCCAGCGCTGCGAGCAACGCAATGGCCGTGGCGCAGACTGTGGCGATGCCGGCGACGATGATCGAGTTCAGCGCGGCGGTCTGGATCGACGGGTTGGCCAGAATCCTTCCGTACCAGGCGAACGAGAACTCGGTCCACACCGTCGCCGAACGGTTGGCGTTGAAGCTGTGGGCGATCAGCACGAAGATCGGCACGTACAGATAGGCCAGGATCAACAGGCTGACTTCCCGGGTCAGGGGCAGTTTTTTCAGGTGCAGGGCGATCATGCGGTGGCTCCCCGATGCAGGGTTTTAGCGGTGCTGCGGCTATAAAGGGCGTAAAGCACCAGGGACAGCAGCAGAATTCCCAGCAGCAGGAACGACAGCGAACTGCCCAGCGGCCAGTTACGCGCGGTGCCGAACTGTTGCTGGATCAGGTTGCCGATCATCAGCGTCTTGCCGCCGCCGAGAATCGCCGGGGTGATGAAGGCACCGAGGCTCGGCACGAACACCAGCAGCGCGCCGGCAATCACGCCGGGCATCGACAGCGGCAGGATGATCCGCCGCAACGCGTGCCAGCGATTGGCACCGAGGTCGTAAGCCGCTTCCACCAGGCGCCAGTCGAGTTTTTCCAGGGTCGAGTAGATCGGCAAAATCATGAACGGCAGGAAGCTGTAAACCAGCCCGACGCTGACCGCGAAGTCGTTGTAGAGCAGGGTGATGCCGCCCGCCTGCGGGAACAGCGCATTAATGCTTTGGGCGACCCAGCCGTGTTCGCGCAGGATGATCAGCCAGGCGTAGTTGCGGATCAGCAGGTTGGTCCAGAACGGAATGGTGATCAGCAACACCATGAGGTTGCGCCGACGTGGTGTCAGGCTCGACATCCACAAGGCCACCGGGAAGCCGAACAGGAAACACAGCAACGTGGTGCCACCGGCCTGGAACACCGAGCGCAACAGCGCCTGGGCATAGACCCAGTTCAGTTCCAGTTCACCGTCGAAACCTTCCTGGAAAAACAGCTGCACGTAGCTTTGCAATTGCCAGTTGGCCTGCCAGTCGACGCCGCCATACACATTGCGCGGCAACAGGCTGATGTAGCCCATGATGCCGAGCGGAATGGCGATCAGCGCCAGCAAAGTCAGAACCACCGGGCTGAGCAACAGCGCACGGTTGAGGGCGGGAGAAGTGCTGCTGACGCTCATCTCAGGCCTCCATCAACAGGCAGGCGTGGGGCGGCAGGTTGACCGCGATGCGATCGCCGACCACCCGGCCGCGGTTCAGGCCTTCGTTGTTCTCGCGTAGCATGACCTTGATGTCGTTGTTCAACCGGCACTGGTAAAGGGTCGCGGTGCCGACATACAACACCGCTTCAATCACGCCGCGCAGGTGATGCGGTTGCGCCGGGTCGACCAATTGCGAACGTTCCGGACGGAACGCCAGTTGCACGCTGGCGCCGTCGAAGCCTTGAGCCGGGCAAGGGATTTCCACTGGCATGCCGCTCGGCACGAACAGTTTTTCGTTCTGCTGGCCGCGCTTGAGGTGACCGGGGAGGAAGTTAATGTCGCCGATAAACTGAGCAACGAAGCGATGCTGCGGCCGTTCGTAGATATCGTTCGGTGTGCCGATTTGCAGGATCTTGCCGGCGGACATCACGGCGATGCGGTCGGACAGCGTCAGCGCTTCTTCCTGATCGTGGGTGACGAAAATGAAGGTGATCCCGGCTTCCTTCTGTACGCGCTTGAGTTCGACCTGCATTTCCTTGCGCAGCTTCAAGTCCAGCGCCGACAGCGGTTCGTCGAGCAACAGCACTTTGGGTTTCGGCGCCAGGGCCCGGGCCAGGGCTACGCGCTGCTGCTGGCCGCCGGACAGCTCGGCCGGTTTGCGCTGGGCCAGGTGTTGCATTTGCACCAGCGCGAGCATCTCATCGACCCGTTGCGGGATGAGCTTGCGATCAAGACCCTGCATCTCGAGGCCGAAGGCGATATTCTGCGCGACGCTCATGTGCGGAAACAGCGCGTAGCTCTGGAAGACGGTGTTGACCCGGCGCTTGAACGGTGGCAAATCATTGACCGGTTCGCCTGCCAGACGAATCTCGCCTTCGCTGACCTGTTCGAAGCCGGCGATGGTCCGCAACAAAGTGGTCTTGCCGCAGCCGGAAGGGCCGAGCAGGGTGAAGAATTCATTGTCGGCAATGTCGACTGAAACGTTGTCGAGGGCTGGAGCCAGCCCCGGATCGTCGGAATACCGCTTGGAGACGTTACGCACTTCAATCGCTGTTGGATGACCCATATTGGTGCATTCCTCTAATTATTGTATGCAATATCTGGATGCAATCTAGAAATAACCGGATTAATCTGCTCGTGCAACCCCCTTTTTCAAAGGCTGCTCATCGCCTGGGGCCGGTTGTTTAGTGCTAAAGGAGTGTTCAGATGACCGAGAAAAAACTCGAGACCACGGTCGACCGCGTCTACCAAGGGGTTTACGAGGCGATCAGCAAACGTTCATTGCGTCCCGGGATGAAGCTCGGCGAAGCCTCATTGGCCGAACTTTTTAATGTCAGCCGGACGTCGGTTCGTGCCGCGCTCAAACAGTTGGAGGCCGATGGCCTGGTCACCACCGAGCCCAACAAAGGAGCGTCGGTGTCGTTGCCCAGTGATGAGGAGATCCGTTCGCTGTTTGAAACGAGGCGCCTGATCGAGATCGGCATCGTCACTGAGCTCTGTCGTCGTCGTGATACTGCCGTGACCCAGGACCTGCGTGATCACCTGTTACTGGAGGATGAAGCGCACCGCAGCGGCGACCATGAACGGTTGATTCATCTGCTTGGCGAGTTCCACATCAAGCTCGCGCAAAGCCTGAACAACCCGGTGTTGCTGGACTGGTTCCGCAAGCTGATTTCCCGCGCCTCGCTGTACGCCGCCGCGCTGGATGACGACAGTCATGAAGCCTGCCGCGATGATGAACACCTGCGGTTGATCGAGTTCATCGAAGCGGGCAATCAGAGCGCTGCGATCGAACTGACCTGCATGCATTTGAATGGTATCGAGAAGGCCATTCTCGACGTCGCCGCCACGTTGAAAACCGGCTACCACCCGCTCAAGCACCTGATCGAGGTTTAGTCGCGAGATCCGTAGCAGCTGCCGAGCTGCGCGAGGCTGCGTTCGGCTGCGAAGCAGTCGTGAAATCAAACACCTCGGTGTGTCAGGACAAACTCGCATGCAGGGTTTACGACTGCTTCGCAGCCGAACGCAGCCTCGCAGGCTCGGCAGCTGCTACAAGGTTCGTCCGCAGGGCAAACTCCCTCGCCACAAAAGCCTGGATGAGGTGAATTAGCTAACCTCTATGAAACCATTGGCGAAGGCGGTGCTCGAAACAAACGGGCACGCACCGTCCTCATGCCGTTGCGATCCCTTAAGCCAGTCATCTACAGGGATACAGAGTCAGTCGATGCAGTTTCTAGACGATAGCCATGGGTGTGCAGGCTGGAACGGTGAAATGGCTGGGCGCATCCGCGCGTTCGACTGGAGTCTGACTGAGCTTGGGGACATGGACACCTGGCCCGCAAGCCTGTGCAGCGCGGTGCAGTTGATGCTCGCGTCGCCACTGCCGATGGTGATGCTATGGGGCCGGCAGGGTTACATGATCTATAACGACGCGTACTCGACGTTCGCCGGTGGCCGCCATCCTTACCTGTTGGGTTCCCCGGTGGAACTGGGTTGGCCGGAAGTCGCCGACTTCAATCGGCATGTGGTCGATACCTGCCTGGCCGGCGGCACCTTGTCCTATCGCAACAAAGTCCTGGAGTTGCTGCGCGACGGGGTTCCCGAAGACGTCTGGCTGGACCTCTATTACAGCCCGGTCGCTGATGACGACGGGAAACCGGCCGGGGTCATGGCGATAGTGGTCGAGACCACCGAGCATGTGATTTCCGAACGCCGTCGTCAGGCCGCCGAGGACGCCTATCACGCCGACAACGAACGGGTGCGCCTGGCGCTCAATGCCGGGGCTTTGCTCGGCTCGTTCGTCTGGGACATCAAGGGCAATGCGCTCTCCGGTGACGAGCGTTTCGCCCGCACCTTTTCGTACCCGCCGGAGCAGAACCTGGCCGACCTGCCAACGGACATCGCCGAAGCACGGATCCATCCCGATGACCGCAGCTGGGTGCAGGAGCAGATCAACCAATCAGTGGAAACCGGCGAACCCTTTAACGCCGAGTATCGGGTCCTGCGCCCGGATGGCAGTTATCTGTGGGTGCAGGCGAGTGGTGGCTGCGAGTTCAATCAGCAGGGCGAACCGTTCCGTTTTCCCGGGGTCTTGATCGACATCCACGAACGCAAGACCGCCGAAGAATCCCTGCTCAAGTTCACCCGCAATCTGGAGCAACGCGTTGCCGACGAAGTCGAGGCGCGGCTGGCCGCTGAAGAACAATTGCGTCAATCGCAGAAACTCGAAGCCATTGGTGGCCTCACCGGCGGCGTGGCCCATGACTTCAACAACTTGTTGCAGGTGATCGCCGGCAACCTGCACTTGCTGGCGCGGCATGAGCCGGACAATGCCAACGTGCAGCGCCGCGTCAGTGCGTCGATTGCCGCAGTCGAGCGCGGCGCCAAACTGTCTTCGCAATTGCTCGCGTTCGCCCGTCGTCAGCCCTTGTCGCCAGCGGTCTGCGACCTGCGGCAGGTCTTCGATGGACTCGGGGAATTGTTGCAGCGGGCGCTGGGGGAAACCATTCAGATCAACTTCACCGCTGCGGAAGCTCTTTGGCACATCTACGTGGACCACAATCAACTGGAAAACGCCATCCTCAATCTGGCGATCAATGCCCGGGACGCCATGAACGGCGAGGGGACCATTGACCTGAGCGCCGAGAACATCGCCCTTGACAGCAAGTTTTGTGCAGGCAAGGGCATCGTCGCCGGCGACTATGTCTGCGTAGCGGTGGCTGACAGGGGTATCGGCATGTCGCCACAGGTGCTCGCGCAGGCTTTCGAACCGTTTTTTACCACCAAGGCCGATGGCCAGGGCACGGGTCTGGGCCTGAGCATGGTGTTCGGTTTCGTCAAGCAAAGTGGTGGGCATATCGAGATTTCCAGCGTGGTCGGGCAGGGCACTCGAGTGCAGCTGTATTTCCCTCGCAGCCTGCGCCCGATGCTCAACGAAACGACACGTCATGACCCGCAACAGCGAGGCGGACACGAAACCATTCTGGTGGTCGAGGACAACGAGGCGGTGCGCAGCGCAGCGGTGGAGTTACTGCGTGAAGAGGGTTATCAAGTGCTGACGGCGGCCAACGGCGACGCCGCGATGCAGATGTTGCTGGATGGCGCCGTGGTCGACCTGATTTTCACCGACGTGGTCATGCCCGGCCTGATCAAAAGCTCGGACCTGGCCGCCTGGGCCAAGATGCAGACGCCGCCGCTGGCCGTGCTGTTCACCTCGGGCCACACCCGTGACATTATTTCGCGCAATCACCAACTCAGCCCCGACACTTACTTGCTGAGCAAACCCTATGGTCCCGAGGCGCTGACCCAAATGGTCCGCACCGTGCTAAACGGCTGAGAACAGCCCCCCTGTAGGAGCTGCCGCAGGCTGCGATCTTTTGATCTTATGGCGGTCTTGACATTGCCAGGATCAAGATCAAAAGATCGCAGCCTGCGGCAGCTCCTACATTTGTATCGCGTTCATCCACATCATTCCTTTAAGGCCGCTCATGACATCCAAGCGCACTTCCAATTCCCCCTCCGGCATGGTCAGGGTGCGTGGCGCCCGGGAACACAATCTCAAAAACGTCGATGTCGACATCCCCCGGGATGCCCTGGTGGTGTTCACTGGCGTGTCCGGTTCGGGGAAATCGTCGCTGGCGTTCTCGACCCTCTACGCCGAAGCGCAACGCCGCTATTTCGAATCCGTGGCGCCTTATGCGCGGCGTCTGATCGATCAGGTCGGGGTGCCGGACGTCGACTCCATCGAAGGCTTGCCGCCCGCGGTGGCGCTCCAGCAACAACGGGGTACGCCGAGCACGCGCTCTTCGGTGGGCAGCGTGACGACGTTGTCGAGCCTGATCCGCATGCTGTACTCCCGGGCCGGCAGTTATCCGCCGGGGCAACCGATGCTCTATGCGGAAGATTTTTCGCCCAACACGCCCCAGGGCGCGTGCGCCGAATGTCATGGGCTGGGGCGGGTGTATGAAGTCACCGAAGCGCTGATGGTCCCGGACCCGAGCCTGACCATTCGCCAGCGCGCGGTCGCCTCCTGGCCCACCGCCTGGCAGGGACAGAACCTGCGCGACATCCTGGTGACCATGGGTTACGACGTCGATAAACCCTGGCGCGATCTGCCGAAAAAACTGCGCGACTGGATTCTCTTCACCGAAGAAACACCCACGGTGCCGGTGTATGCCGGGCTCACTCCCGAAGAAACCAAAATTGCGCTCAAACGCAAAATGGAACCGAGTTACCAGGGCACGTTCACCGGCGCCCGGCGCTACATCCTGCACACCTTCAGCCATTCCCAAAGCGCGCTGATGAAGAAGCGCGTCTCGCAATTCATGCTCGGCAGCCCGTGCCCGTTGTGCGATGGCAAACGGCTCAAGCGCGAGGCGTTGTCGGTGACCTTTGCCGGTTACGACATCGGCGAACTGTCGCAGATGCCGTTGCTGCAAGTGGCCGAAGTCTTGAAACCAGTGGCCGCTCACAGCTACCTCGAACAGACCGAGGTGGCGGGTGAGGTATTGACGCACGACCAGACCCGCGTGGCCCGCGAGCAACGAGTGGCCCACGGCGCCAGTGGTCACGCCAACGCGCCGGATGTACGCCACACACCGAACCTGTCAGTGGAGAAACGCCTGGCCGCGCAGCGGATCGCTCAGGACTTGCTGGAACGGGTCAGCACATTGACCGATCTGGGGCTCGGTTACCTGGCGCTGGAACGCAGCACGCCGACGCTGTCGTCCGGTGAGTTGCAGCGTCTGCGTCTGGCGACACAATTGGGTTCGCAGTTGTTCGGCGTGATCTACGTACTGGATGAACCGTCGGCCGGTCTGCACCCCGCGGATGGCGAAGCATTGTTCGAAGCGCTGCAACGCCTGAAGGCTGCCGGCAACACCTTGTTCGTGGTCGAGCATGACCTGGAAACCATGCGTCGCGCCGACTGGTTGATCGACGTGGGCCCGGCGGCCGGCGAGCATGGCGGGCAAGTCCTGTACAGCGGACCGCCGCCAGGGTTGGCGCAGGTGACGAACTCGCAGACGCGCGCTTATCTGTTCGCCGAGCAGGTCACTCAGCCCCAAGCCAGCCGTAAGGCGAACGATTGGCTACGGCTGGAAGGCATCACTCGCAATAACCTGAACAACCTCAGCGTCGAGTTTCCGCTGGGCTGTTTTACCGCGGTGACGGGCGTCTCCGGTTCCGGTAAATCGAGCCTGGTCAGTCAGGCGCTGCTGGAACTGGTGGGCGCGCATCTCGGGCGCACGGCAAGCGATAGCGAACCGGAAACGTTGAGCCTGGAGGATGACGCACCACAAGTCAGCGGCGGTCAGGTCACGGCGGGACTGGAATCGATCAAGCGCCTGGTGCAAGTCGATCAGAAACCTATCGGCCGCACGCCGCGTTCGAACCTGGCGACCTACACCGGTCTCTTCGACAACGTGCGCAAACTGTACGCCGCCACACCCGAGGCGCAGGCCGAGGGATACGACGCGGGTCAGTTTTCCTTCAACGTTGCCAAGGGCCGTTGCCCGACGTGCGAAGGTGAAGGCTTCGTCAGCGTCGAATTGCTGTTCATGCCCAGCGTCTATGCACCGTGCTCGACCTGTCACGGCGCGCGTTACAACCCCGAGACGCTGGCAATCATCTGGCAAGGGTTGAACATCGCCCAGGTGTTGCAGTTGACGGTGGACGAAGCGGTCACGGTGTTTACCGAGCAACCGGGTATTCGTCGTTCTCTGGAGGTGCTGCGCGATATCGGCCTGGGTTATCTGCGCCTCGGCCAGCCGGCGACCGAGCTGTCGGGCGGTGAAGCCCAGCGGATCAAACTGGCCACCGAGCTGCAACGCAACCAGCGCGGGGCCACGCTGTATGTGCTCGACGAGCCCACCACCGGTTTGCACCCAAGGGATGTAGATCGCTTGCTCGAACAGTTGAATACGCTAGTGACGGCGGGGCATACGGTGATCGTCGTCGAACATGAAATGCGCGTGGTGGCGCAGAGTGACTGGGTGATCGACATCGGCCCGGGGGCGGGGGATCAGGGCGGGAAGATAGTCGTCAGTGGCACGCCACAGAAAGTCGCCAACAGCAAAAAGAGCCGGACCGCACCGTTTTTGGCCAGAACCCTAGGGTAAATCAAAAGATCGCAGCCTTCGGCAGCTCCAGGTGTACGCCGATACTTTGTAGGAGCTGCCGAAGGCTGCGATTTTTTGATCTTAAACGCTGTCGAGCGTGCGCCGCACCTTGTCCAGCAGTTCATTGATCTGGAACGGCTTGATCAGCATCTCCATGCCATCGCCGAGGAACACCTGACGGTTGATCGCGGTTTCGGCATAACCGGTCATGAACAGGATCGGCAGTTTTTCGCGCCAGCCCCGTGCCACATCGGCCAGCTCGCGGCCGCTCATGCGCGGTAGTCCGACGTCCGTCAGCAGCAGGTCGATAGACTCATCGTTTTGCAGGCGCTCGAGGGCACCTTCGATGTCGCCCACCTGCGTGCAACGGTAACCGGCATCCACCAACACTTCGGCCACAAACATGCGCACCGACGGCGTGTCCTCGACGATCAATACATGTTCGCCGGCACCCTGAAGATCGACGGTGGCTGACTCGGCTTCGCAGTCGGTGGGGTCAGAGCTGGCCGGCAGCATGATGGTGACTTCGGTGCCGCGCCGGGCGACGCTGCGGATGTGTGCATCGCCACCCGATTGCCGGGCGAAACCGTAGAGGGTCGACAACCCCAGCCCCGTGCCCTGGCCCAGCGACTTGGTGGTGAAAAACGGGTCGAACACCTTGTCGATCACGCTGTGTTCGATACCGGTGCCGTCATCGCGCACAGACAACGCGACATACGCACCATCGGCCAGATTGGGATCGCCATGGGAATAGGCGGCATAGGTGCTGACCCAAATGTTGCCGCCTTGGGGCAAGGCATCGCGAGCGTTGATCACCAGATTGAGCATCGCGCTTTCAAGCTGAATGGGGTCGACCAGGGCGATGGCGGCTTTAGAGGTCAATTCGAGTTTCAAGGTAATGCGCTCGCCGATAGTGCGCACCAGCAATTCTTCAAGGGAACGCACGTGCTCGTTGATGTCCACGGGCCGGGTATCGAGAGGCTGTTGGCGCGCGAAGGCGAGCAGGCGATGGGTCAGGGACGCGGCACTCATGGCCGAGTTCAAGGCGGCTTCGGCGTAAAACTGAACCTTGTCGGTGCGTGAGGCGGCGATACGTTTCTGAATCAATTCCAGGCTGGTGATGATGCCGGTCAGCAAGTTATTGAAGTCGTGGGCGATGCCCCCGGTCAGCTTGCCCAGCGCATCCATTTTCTGCACTTGCAGCAGCTGAGCTTCGGTTCGCGCTCGCTCGGCGACTTCTTTGGCCAACTGGGTGGTGGCGTCGTCAAGCCGGGCCAGGTGCGAGCGTTCGCGGTGCCGGTGTTCAGTGACATCCTCGACAAACACCAGGCTCAGTTCCGGTGTGCGGTACGGCGAAATCTGCCACTCGGTTTCGCGAGCCTCGCCGTGGACCCGCATGCTCAGCGTGCCTTTCCAACGTTCGCCATAGGCCAGACGCAGACGCAGTTCCTCGATGACGACGTCCTGATCCTCGGCAAAGCACTCGCGCAGGGTGTCCGGGTTGAGGTTGTCCTGAATCAGCTGCGCGAAGGCATGGTTGCATTCATGCACCTTCAACTCGGCATCCAGCACCGCGATGGGCGCCGAGACATTGACAAAGATTTCCCGAAACCGCGCCTCGCTTTCGCGCAGGGCATTTTCGGTTTCACGCACCCGCAGCAAGGTGCGCAAGGTCGCGAGCAGCACATCCGGATCCACCGGGTGGATCAGGTAGGCATCGGCACCCGCGTCCAGGCCGGTAATGATGTCGCCGGTCTGGATCGAGGCCGCCGATACGTGAATCACCGGTAGCAGGGCGGTGGCGGGTTCGGCGCGCAGTTTGCGCACGATGTCGAAGCCACTCATGTCTGGCAGATTGACGTCGAGGATCAGCGCGTCGATCGCCACGCTGTCGATCAGCTCCAGGCCCTCGGTGCCGGTGCCGGCTTCGAGCACTTCATAGCCGTGACGCTCCAGGCGACGGCGCAGGGCGTCCCGCGTGGCGATGTTGTCGTCGACGATCAGCAAACGGATGTCACGCTTCATCGACGGGCTCCATGGCGATAGCCAGCGGGGTTCAGCTTTGCAGGTTCCAACGGGGCTGGAGGCCGTCGCTGTACATGATCAATAAGTGTCCGTTCACTTGAGCATAGTCAAAGGATTGCGCCTTTCGATATTGGCCGCCGCCGATGCCGGGGTGGGAGGCCAGGCCGCGGGATTTGTCGGGCGCAATAGGCAGGCCCCGGCGCACATGGACTCCAGTAGGAGCTGCCGAAGGCTGCGATCTTTTGATTTTGATTCGGCCTTGCGATGGAACCCTGTCCCCCGGGCGGCTTCGAATCTTCAAGGCCCGACTGTTTCAGCCGCGCACATGCAGTGATGAACGAGGTACTTATGCAAGATGACAGTGATCTTGAGGAAGAGGCGAAAACCGCCGAACCGGAAAGCGCAGACAAAGCGGTCGACCAGAAGCAACTCCACACCGATAACGACAATGAGTTCAGCCCGGGTTTCAAGCCGAATCCCGACCGGCCCAAACCCGGGGATGACACCGATGCCGACATCGACACCGATGGCGGCTAGCCAAGTCGTGAAAAGGCCGCATCAATCGATGCGGCCTTTTTGTGGGCGTTATTTACTGGGGTGAGCAGCCTGGAGTTTTTTCGCCATATCCAGATGTTTCTCCAGCGCCGGCAGCATTTTTTGCGCGAAACCTTTCAGGTCCGTGGCGCCTTTGACTTTGTCGTCCGTCACGGTGTTGGCTTCTTTCTTGAATAGCTCGATGGTGTCTTCGTGAGCCTTCACTTGATTGTTGGCATAGGCCGCATCGAAAGATTCATCGCGCAAGTCGAGGATTTTCTCTTTCGCCTGTTTGACCAGCGTCGTGCTGTCCGGTACCTCGATGTCATTCTTTTTCGCCAGTGCCGCCAGTTCATCATTGGCCTTGGAATGGGCGGTGATCATCATATTGGCGAATGCCTTGATGTCCGCCGATGAACTTTTTTCCAGGGCCAATCGGCTCGTTTCGATTTCCGCGATGCCGCCCGCGGCCGCGTTGTCGACGAAGTCATTGGAAGTGGCAGCGAATACCGTGCCCATGCTGGTGCTCAAGGCAACGGCCAACGTGAGGTGGCGCAGGGTAAATCGGTCCATTGGTTATTCTCCACACAGGTTTTCATGGGCGATCGATTGATCGTTAACGTGTGGAGGTTTACGAGCGGACAAAGGTTTTATTGCGTTTACGGCAGGGCGACGAACGGGCACCGCTGGTCTGATAGGCGGTCGACAGAACCGGCTAACCAAGGCCATTCTGATAGTTGGTGAACGCAATTGATCGCGTTTGCCTCCGATCAACAAACGGAGGTGTTCCATGCCGGTGCCACACGACCTTTATCAGGACCTCAAACTTTCAAAGGAAGATATCCAGCAAAAACGCACCAAGGATCCGTTATTGGATTCACTGATCAACAAGTATTCGCAGGCGGACGCCGACGTCGTAAAGGCCGAAACCGCCAAATCGGATGCGCCCAGCGATGACGCATTGAAGAAACTCAAGGAGAAGCGCGTGCAGGTTAAGCAAAAGATCGTTGATCGGCTCCAGACGCCGTCCTGACGCGCCCTGTCTGGTCACCGACGATCGGTGACTGAAAAATTGGAACGGCGATAAATACCGGCACCTCGAATGTTCAGAGTCCGAATTTACGGCTCCATGCGAGGTGCCTCATGACCGAACCACTCATCCCCGGTAAAGAAAAGTTCCCCAGCGAAGAGCAGGGTGGCTACGATCCCATTCCGACACATCCCGAGCCTTTGAGTCCGGGACGCACCACCGTCAATCCGGAAGATGAACCGGGTATCGACGAACTGCCGAACAACGAAGGTGCCATCCCGATGGACGAGGATGACTCCACCGCCATGGACCCGGAAAGGGTGCTTGAGGAAACGGATAATGCGGTGCGCGATGGTGAGATTCCCCGCTAGATCGAGACCGCCGACGCTTCTGTAGCAGCTGGCGAAGCCTGCGTTCGGCTGCAAAGCAGTCGTAAACCTGAGCACGCGACCTTCCTGACACACCGAGTGAACTGATTTCACGACTGCTTCGCAGCCGAACGCAGGCTTCGCCAGCTGCTACATTATTGAGCTTACTTATGTAACGCCGTACTGAGTGGCAATCGCGCCATATGTTTGGCCTTCAACGACCCGAAATACAACCAATCTCCATACTCGCGAACGGTCGTGATCGGCGAGTAGTTGTCGCGGCTACCGTCCTGCAAGTTGGCGATCACTTTACCGTCCAGGCCCAGCGCGAAGGCGCGTTTCTCCACCGGTTTAGGCAGGACAGTCATGGCCCGCACGATCATCTTGCGCACGAAGGGATGCGGCGCGGTGGCATCGAGCAGTGCGTTGCGCGGTGCATAAAGCGCCACCCAGAAGCGGTCGCGACCATTGAACGCGAGGTTGTCCGGCAACCCTGGCAGGTTGTCGATGAATAGATCACGGGTGCCGGCTTTCGGCCCGCTCAACCAGTAACGACTGATGCGATAGGCGCCCGTTTCGTTGACCAACACAAAGGCATCGTCCGGTCCCAGCGTCACGCCGTTGGCGAATTCCAGCTTATCCAACAGGACCGCGGTCTTGCCGGTCTGGAAGTCATAACGCAGCAAGCGGCCATCGCCGCCGTGCTCGATGATCGCTTCGCCGTCACTGCCGTAGCCAAAGCGACTGGAGGCATCACTGAAATAGGCGTAGTGCCCGGATTTGTCGATCGCCACGTCGTCGGTGAAACCGAAGGGCACGCCGTTGGCCGCCGTGGTCAATGGAATCAATCGGCCCTGGGCATCCAGTGACAGCAAGCCCTTGACCCCGTCGGCAATCACCAGCAGACCGTTGGGATGACGGGCCAGGCCCAAGGGTCTGCCGCCTGTATCGGCCAGATCCTTGGTGACCTTGCCGTCGAGGCTGGTACGGATCAATCGGCCGTCATTCAAACCCGTGATGAGGACGTCTCCCTCCAGCAGCAACGCTTCCGGCCCCTCGATATCAGCGGCGCCGACGCGCTCCACGCCTTTGAGGCGCTGATTGTCGGCGTAGATGCCGCTGGTGAGGGAGGGCGCCGGCGGCGGTGTCCAGGCCACCGGTTGAACCTTGGTCGGCATCAGCAGCAGAAAGGCGCCGATGGCGACGATCACCAGCAACAGCACATGGCGAAACTTGACGGTTCGACTCACGCGCTGACTCCTGCCGGGGCCAACTGTTTTTGCGCCATCTCGCGCAATGCCAACATCGAAGCTGCCCACTCACGATCGATGCGGCGCTTGAGCAGCAGTCGATTGGCAATGCGCATCGCCAGGCCGCTGAACTGGTACTCCAGAGTGCGCACAAAGCGTGTGCCTTGGCTCAGGGCCTCACACTCGTAAGTCACCACTAAAGACAACCCGTGATCGTCATGGGCCCAGGCACTCCAGCGACGTCCAGGCAGGTATTCGTTAACCTCCCAGTGCAAGTGTCCCTCACGCCCCCCCGCCTTGATGTCTTCCTCGAACCGCCCCCCGGCATGCAGCGGACCGCCCTGGCCATCGACCTTGAGGGACGAGGGATGCCACTCCGGCCAACGGGTCACGGTGCTGGCATAGGCGAGCACGTCAATCGGGTCTCCAGCAATATCGATCTGATGCTGCATGCGGGTCATGGTCGTTCTCGTCGGGTGCAGGTCCGTCGGCTCCGGTTCCCAATAGAGGGTGCCAAACAGGTAGTCCATCAGCGGAAAAACGATATTGAAATTGCGTTCCTGCATCAGCTCACGACGGTGATGCAGTTCATGCAGGCGGCGCATCTGGCGGATCCACGGCAAGCGTGTGAAGGGGTTCTCCGGCGGCAGGTGCTCGCAGGCATGGAACACTTCATAGGTCAGGTAGCCGAGGACCAGACAGCCGCCGAACAACCCGGCGACGTTGGCATCGAACTGCTCAAGCAGCCACCAGACGGGCAGGGTGATGACGACCGTGTGCAACACGATCAGCCAGGCTGGAAACAGAATCACCCGCCAGTCCCGGGCACTGTCGTAGGTCATGTGGGCAGGCGCGAAAAAGCTGTGATGGTCGCCGGCATGGCGTGCGTAGAACATTCGCGCGAAGTTTTTTTTATGATGCCCCAAGTGCCGATGGACCATGTACACGCCGAAGTTGAAGAACAACAACGTCAACGGCATCGCCAGCCATTCCAGTGGCTGAACCTGGTGCACGGTGCTCCAGAATCCGCCGATGGCCAGCAACCCGAACAGCAGCACAAAAGCGCCGTGCAGCCATGGGTTGTAGAGCGGATGAATAGCAGCGCGGTAGCGGGCGCGAAATGCTTCGGTGGTCTGCCTCACTGCAATCACCTGTAGTTATTGTTATCTCCAGCAGATTAGACGATCCCGGCGTTTCAGGCGGGCCGAACCGTGAGGTCACAAATGCCATGGGCCGGTGCAAACCGGATTCAGGTCAGCGGGTTCCAGCGTTGCGACCAGTCATCGTCGGAGTTGATCACTTCGCGCAGCAGATCGAAGGCTTGTTGCAGGGTCGCCGAGTCGCGGTCGCGGGAGTAAACCAGATAAGTCGGGTAGCTGAATTCCGGGGCTTTGGGCACTTGCTCCAGCACACCGCTTTGCAGATAACTCTGGACCACCCGGGTGCGGAAGTAGCCGCTGCCTCCGTTTTCCAGAATGTACTGCAAACCCAGTGGGCCGAGGTTGAAGCTCCGCGCGGCTTTGGCTTTTTCGGGCAGGGCCGCATCGTGTTGACGGCGGAAGTCCGGGCCCCAGTCGATGTACACGTAGGGATCGGGTCTTGCGGCTAGACGGATGAGGACCAGTTTTTCTTCCAGCACCTGTTCGACTTGCAGGCGTGGCCAATACTCGGGCTGGTAAACCAGCGCCGCATCCAGAACCCCCAGTTCCAGTTGGCGCAGCAGGTTTTCACCGTCACGAATTTCCATGCGCAGAGCGTGGCTGGGGATCTTCTCGCGCAGCGCGCCGGCCCAGCTGAGCATCAGCGGGTTGCACAGACTGACTTCGCCACCGATGTGCAACACGTCGCGGTAACCCTCGGGCAACGGCAAGTCCCGTCGCGCCGCTTCCCAGGTTTCGACCAGTTGATTGGCGTAGACCACGAAGGCTTCACCGTAGGTGTCAGGCGCGCACCGGCGCGGTTGCGCACGAACAACGTACTGCCTAGCTGGCTTTCGAGTTTCTGCACGCGCGCAGTGATCGCGGTCTGGGTGACGTGGAGTTTTTCGGCGGCTGCGGCAAGGCTGCCGTGGCGGACGATTTCCAGAAAGGTGCGGGCGAGATCGATGTCCATGGGGCGGCCGGTGCGGGAAGTGCAGGCATTGTAAACGGATACCGCCGGATCAGTTCATGTAGCAGCTGGCGAAGCCTGCGTTCGGCTGCGTAGCAGCCGTAAAGTCGGCACATGCGGTGTGTCAGGAAGACCGTGCAGCAGGATTCACGACTGCTGCGTCCGAACGCAGCCTTCGGCAGCTGCTACCCGGATCGAGGAGCTGCCGCAGGCGGCGGTCTTTTAGCGGCTCATTTCAAAACGCAAAACACGAACAACCAAAGGCCCCCCAGAAACCGGCGAAATCACTGACAGGTGCCGAGGACAGCCGCGCCCGTTCATGGCGATGGGCATGCACCGCGCAAGCCCCGACACATTGATGAACCTGCGCCGTCAGCGGCGCCAGGGGTTTCCAATGGCCCGGTACTTTGGCGACTGGCGACCACTCAGGCACCACCGGGACGGGAGGTGGCCCGAGTTTTTCAAACTCGACGCTGCCGTAGACAATCTTGCCGTCGACGATGGTCAGTACCGATTCGATCCATTTGACCGCTTCATCCTCGATGTGGAAATAGTCCGCCGACAGCGCAATCAAGTCGGCCAGTTGCCCGACCTTGATCTGGCCTTTTTTGCCTTGTTCGGAGGAAAACCAGGCGCTGCCGTGGGTAAAGAGTTCCAGCGCGGTATCGCGGCTCAAGCCTTGCGGGTACAGCGCCAGACCACCGACGGTGCGACCGCTGATCAGCCAGTACAGCGAAGTCCAGGGGTTGTAGCTGGAGACGCGCGTGGCATCGGTGCCAGCGCCGACTGGAATGCCTTCGGCCAGCATACGAGCGATGGGCGGCGTGGCTTCGGCAGCCTTGGCGCCGTAACGGTCGACGAAGTATTCGCCCTGGAATGCCATGCGGTCCTGGATCGCGATGCCGCCACCCAAGGCTTTGACCCGTTCGATGTTCTGCGGGGTGATGGTTTCGGCGTGGTCGAAAAACCACGGCAAACCGTCGAACGGAATGTCGCGATTGACCTTCTCGAATACGTCGAGCATGCGGCTGATGGATTCGTTGTACGTGGCGTGCAATCGGAACGGCCAGCGCTGCTCAACCAGATGGCGGACCACCGGTTCCAGTTCCTGCTCCATGGTTTGCGGCAGGTCGGGGCGGGGCTCGAGGAAGTCTTCGAAGTCGGCCGCCGAGAACACCAGCATTTCCCCGGCACCGTTGTGCCGTAGAAAATCGTCGCCCTGACCGTAGTGGGAGGTGCTGGTCCAGTTTTTGAAGTCGGTTAGTTCTTCCTTGGGTTTCTGCGTGAACAGGTTGTAGGCAATGCGCACCGTGAGCTGTTGGTCTTTGGCCAGTTGCTGGATGACTTGATAGTCGTCCGGATAATTCTGATAACCGCCGCCAGCATCAATGGCGCTGGTGACACCCAGACGATTGAGTTCGCGCATGAATTGGCGGGTGGAGTTGACCTGGTATTCCAGCGGCAGTTTCGGCCCCTTGGCCAGGGTCGAGTAGAGAATCATCGCGTTTGGGCGGGCGATCAGCATGCCCGTCGGGTCGCCATTGGCATCGCGCTGGATTTCGCCACCCGGCGGGTTCGGTGTGTCACGGGTATAACCGACCACTTTCAATGCCGCGCGGTTGAGCAGGGCACGGTCGTAGAGGTGCAGGACGAACACCGGGGTGTCTGGCGCGGCCTTGTTCAGTTCATCAATCGTCGGCAGGCGTTTTTCGGCGAACTGGAATTCGTTCCAGCCACCGACCACTCGCACCCATTGCGGCGTGGGTGTGCGGTCTGCCTGATCCTTGAGCATGCGCAGCGCGTCGACCAGTGAAGGGACGCCTTCCCAGCGCAGTTCGAGGTTGTAGTTCAGGCCACCACGGATCAGGTGCAGATGCGAGTCGTTGAGACCGGGAATCACCGTGCGACCGTGCAGGTCGATAATTTGGCTGCCGGGACCTTGCAGGGCCATGGCCTGGGCATCGCTGCCGACCACCACAAAGCGTCCGTCCTTGATCGCGACCGCGCTGGCCTGAGGTTTTTTGCGATCGACGGTGTGCAGGCGTCCGTTGTACAGGATGAGGTCGGCGGGGGCGTCGGGCATGGTTTTACTCCCTGCGATTAGCGGGCTGATCCAGGCACCGACGGCGCCTGCCGAAAGGCCTTGCAGTACACGGCGGCGGTTAAATCCGTCGTGGTCGTCAGGTGGGCTCATGGGCAGTGCTCCGCGCAAAGGATCTTCATAAAAAAGCGAGGGCAAACAGCCGATGTCTGACGCATGCGGCCAGAAGGAATATAGACGGCAAATCCACAGGTAGCCGTTTTCCAATGGCGAAAAACGACGAATCCCGCCACGAGGGCGGGATTCGTTTGCAGCCAGGCGTGCCCCCGAAGGTCGGGAGCGGCGCGCTTAGGCCGGGAACAGCTCGGACAGTTTCATGGCCAGCATCATGTCGCCTTCGGCGCGCAGTTTGCCGCCCATGAAGGCTTGCATGCCGTCAGTTTCGCCGCTGACGATGCCTTCCAGGGTTTCGCCGTCCATGACCAGAGTCACCTGGGCGTCCGGGTTTTCGCCTTCCTGGAGCTCGCAGGTGCTGTCCTTGACGATCAGCGAGAAGTTCTTGGTGTCGTCGATGCGGAAACCGAATACCAGGTCCAGACCGGCAGCAGCGGCTGGGTTGAACTTGGCTTTCATTGCTTGTACGGCATCAGCTACGGAGGTCATGGTTCGATCCTTTCTTGGGTAATTAGAGCTGGGTGAATACAGCCAGGGTCACAATAGTCCGGACTCAGCGAAACGTGATGAGTTCCGGGGTCTTCAACAGTTGCAGGTGCGCATGACTGTTGAAAGAAGACAGAGCCACCTCGCGACCGCGAAACTTCAGCAGGTTGAGCGAGGTGTTGACGATTTGCCAGTTCAGTTCAAACGCCTGCCTGGCAGGCATTTGCGTAATGAGGTGGAGCAGGGCCGTGATAGTGCCGCCGGAGGTGAACACGGCGATTTTCTGGGTGTTGTCGGCGCTTTCGAGGATTCGCTGCAGACCGGCCTGCACCCGTTCGACAAACCCCAGCCAGCTTTCCAGGCCCGGTGTGTCATAGGTGCCGGCGAGCCAGCGTTCGATAATCAGGGCGAAGATGCGCTGGAACTCACCGCGATTTTGCGCGGCATTGCGCAGGATGTGCAGCGCTTCGGGTTCGTCCGGTAACATGGCCGGCAGCAGCGCGCGGATCACCGCGTCGGCGTCGAACTCATTGAAAGCGGAATCGATTTCCAGCGCGGGAACCGGCAGGCCTGCCGCAGCGAACTGTTCCAGTGCGCTGTTGGCCGTGTGCTGCTGGCGGCGCAGATCGCCCGAGAGGCAGCGATCGAAGCTGATACCCAGCTCGGCGAGGTGCTGGCCGAGGACTTCTGCCTGGCGAATACCGGTCGGCGACAGGACGTCATAGTCGTCTGCACCAAAGGAGGCCTGGCCATGTCGAATCAAATAGATACTGCCCACGTCCGCGTCATCCCGGTACGTTGAAGGTTCGGCGAGGTTATGAGGATGAGGGTGAGCTGTCAATGAAAAAACATACGCTTGTTTGAAATGCCCGTTACAGGGCTGTTGCCAGAGGTTTCACGGCTGGTCGCCGGGGCGGCGCATGGGTATGCTGGAGGTATCCCGCGCGCATTTTTGCAGCGCATCGTATTAAAGGAGTCCCTGTGGAGTTTTTTGCGGAGTACGCAGTTTTTCTGGCTAAGACCGTGACACTGGTGATCGCCATTCTGGTGGTCCTGGCCAGTTTCGCGGCGTTGCGCAGCAAAGGTCGACGCAAGTCGGTCGGCCAGTTGCAAGTCAGCAAACTCAATGATTTCTACAAAGGGCTGCGCGAACGTCTGGAGCAAACTTTGCTCGACAAGGACCAGCTCAAGGCCTTGCGCAAGGTCGAAGCTAAAACCGAGAAAAAGCAAAAGAAGAAAACCGAGGCCAAGCCACGGGTGTTCGTGCTGGATTTCGATGGCGACATCAAGGCGTCAGCCACTGAAAGCCTGCGCCATGAAATCACCGCGCTGCTGACCCTCGCCACGCCCAAGGATGAAGTGGTGCTGCGTCTGGAAAGCGGCGGTGGCATGGTTCACAGCTACGGCCTGGCGTCCTCGCAACTGGCGCGTATCCGTGATGCCGGTGTGCCGTTGACCGTGTGCATCGACAAGGTCGCGGCCAGCGGCGGCTACATGATGGCGTGCATCGGCGAGAAGATCATCAGCGCGCCGTTCGCGATCCTCGGCTCGATCGGTGTCGTTGCGCAGCTGCCTAACGTCAACCGCCTGCTGAAAAAGCACGACATCGACTTCGAAGTGCTGACCGCGGGCGAGTACAAGCGCACCCTGACGGTGTTTGGCGAAAACACCGAGAAGGGCCGTGAGAAGTTCCAGGAAGACCTGGACATCACTCACCAGTTGTTCAAGAACTTCGTTTCCCGCTATCGCCCACAATTGGCCATCGACGAAGTGGCCACCGGTGAAATCTGGCTCGGCATCGCGGCGCTGGATAAACAACTGGTGGACGAGCTGAAAACCAGCGATGAATACCTCGCCGAACGTGCCAAGAAGTCCGAGCTGTACCACTTGCACTACGCCGAACGTAAAAGCCTGCAGGAACGCATCGGCATGGCGGCCAGCGGCTCGGTCGATCGTGTGCTGCTGAGCTGGTGGAGCCGGTTGACCCAGCAACGCTTCTGGTAAGCACCGTCGTGTAATCGTTTACGCCGGACACAAAAAAGCCCTGAACCGGATTTCCGATTCAGGGCTTTTTGTTTTACGCGTACTTAGCGGCGACGGAACAGCGGCAGCGGTTCGTCGGTAGCAGCCTGATAGGTCACCGAGAAGTCCTTGAGACCTTCCAGGGCTTCGTACGGGTCTTTATCGGCGCGGATCGCAAAGGCGTCGAAGCCGCAGCGGTGCAGGTAGAACAGCTGGTCGCGCAGCACATCGCCGATTGCCCGCAGTTCACCTTTGAACCCGTAACGGTCACGCAGCAGGCGGGCGTTGGAGTAGTTGCGGCCATCAGTGAAGGCTGGGAAATTCAGGGCGATCACCTGGAAATTTTCCACGTCGTCACCGATTTCTTCCGCTTCTTCATCGGCATCCAGCCATACGCCCAGGCCGCCATCGCGGGCCTTGAGCATGCGGCTGTGTTCGCGCCACAGTTGCAACGGGACGATCAGGTCGTCGCAGTTGCTGACCTCGTCGATGTTGAAGTCCTTGGGCAGCAAGTGCCAGGTTTCGTCGACGACCTCGTTGTTCTTAATTATTCGCTGCATAGACGCGCTCCTTGAAGAGGTCGATGCCAATACGCTGATAGGTGTCGATGAAACGCTCGTCTTCGGTACGTTGTTCGATGTACACGTCGATCAGCTTTTCAATCACATCAGGCATGGCTTCCTGGGCGAAGGATGGGCCGAGGATCTTGCCCAGGCTCGCATCGCGACTGGCGCTGCCACCGAGGGACACCTGATAGAACTCTTCGCCTTTCTTGTCCACCCCGAGAATGCCGATGTGGCCGACGTGGTGGTGACCACAGGCGTTCATGCAGCCGGAGATGTTCAGGTCCAGTTCGCCGATATCGAACAGGTAATCCAGGTCTTCGAAGCGACGCTGGATCGACTCGGCGATCGGGATCGACTTGGCGTTGGCCAGGGAGCAGAAGTCGCCGCCCGGGCAGCAGATGATGTCGGTCAGCAAGCCGATGTTCGGCGTGGCGAAACCCTGTTCGCGCAACTCGCCCCACATCGCGAACAGTTGAGTCTGCTCAACGTCGGCCAGAATGATGTTCTGCTCGTGGGAGGTGCGCAACTGACCGAAGCTGTAACGGTCGGCCAGGTCGGCAACGGCATCGAGCTGCTTGTCGGTGATGTCGCCCGGTGCAACGCCGGTCGGCTTCAGGGACAGGGTCACGGCTACATAACCGGGCTTCTTGTGAGCCAGGGTATTGCGGGTGCGCCAGCGCGCGAAGCCCGGGTGTTCTTTATCGAGTTCGGCCAACGCCAGGGCCTGGTTGTCCAGAGCCTTGTACTCCGGATCAACGAAGTGTTTGGCCACGCGATGCACTTCGGCTTCGGTCAGCGTGGTCTGGCCACCGCGAAGGTGTTCCATCTCTGCGTCGACTTTTTGCGCGAAGACTTCAGGGGTCAAAGCCTTGACCAGAATCTTGATCCGCGCCTTGTACTTGTTGTCACGACGGCCGTAGCGGTTGTAGACCCTCAGGATGGCGTCGAGGTAGCTCAACAGGTCTTGCCACGGCAGGAATTCATTGATGAACGCGCCCACCACCGGGGTACGGCCGAGACCGCCACCCACCAGCACACGGAAGCCCAGCTCGCCAGCAGCGTTGTGCACCGGCTCAAGGCCGATGTCATGGACTTCGATGGCCGCACGGTCGGAAGTCGAACCGTTGATGGCGATCTTGAACTTGCGCGGCAAGTAAGCGAATTCAGGGTGGAACGTGGTCCATTGGCGGACGATCTCGCACCACGGGCGCGGATCGATCAGCTCGTCGGCAGCGACACCGGCGAACTGGTCAGTGGTGACGTTGCGCAAGCAGTTGCCGCTGGTCTGGATAGCGTGCATTTGCACGGTCGCCAGCTCTGCAAGGATGTCCGGGATGTCTTCCAGCGCCGGCCAGTTGAACTGTACGTTCTGCCGGGTGCTGATGTGGGCATAGCCCTTGTCGAAGTCACGGGCAATCCTGGCCATCATTCGCGTCTGGCGCGAAGTCAGTTGGCCGTAAGGCACCGCCACCCGCAACATCGGCGCGAAGCGCTGGATATAAAGGCCATTTTGCAGGCGCAGAGGGCGGAATTCTTCTTCGCTCAGCTCGCCTGCCAGATAGCGTCGGGTCTGATCACGGAACTGCTTGACGCGGTCCTCGATGATCCGCTGATCGTACTCGTCGTATACGTACATATAAGTCCTGTTCTCAGGCTTGGGCCGGTCGGATCCAGTTGCGTTTTTCGCTAGCTGAAGTCTCCGATACTGCCTCGGCAATTCTGCGCGCACGGCCGCGCACTCCCAACGGAGCCGGGGCAAGATACCAGTTTGCAGTTATGCGCAAAAGTGATGTTTGAGTATATGTAAAGAACCAAAACGACTAATGAAGGCCAATGAGGTAAAACCCACATTTGTGGTGCGGGCAATCATCGTCTTAACTGTGCTCGAGTCTTTATGCAATCACCGATAAAACCGACAAGAGGCGATGCAATGAGCAACCCTACCAAAACGTCAAAACCCGATAGCACGGTCGATGCTTGGGCCATTCTGTTCCTGATCATCCTGGTCGTGAGCACAGCGGTATTTTGGGTCAGCCATCAATAACCGACCCCGTCCGGGCCCCATTCCGACGATTGTCGGACAATAACCGGAATAAACGCCGTTTTCCGGGACTTCGCTGGCTATAATGCGCGGCGAATTGCCGGGGGGCTCGGACGATCAATGTTGAAGTTTTTCTACTCATTCCTGCTGATGTGCGGCGCGGTTTATGGACCCGGTGTGCGCGCGGAATCGGTGTTGTTCCTGAATCCCGGAGCCACTCAGGAAGCCTTCTGGGTCAGTTACTCGCAATTCATGCAGGCGGCAGCCACGGATCTGGGCATTGATCTGCGAATTCTCTATTCCCGGCGCATGCCGGAGCTCACGCTGGCGCAAGCCCGTCAGGCGCTGCAAGGCCCCGAGCGTCCGGACTATCTGGTTTTCGTCAACGAACAGTACGTCGCCCCACAGATCATTCGCCTGGCCCAGGGCAGCGGGGTGAAGCTGTTTATGGTCAACGCGTCCCTGACGGCCAATCAAATGAGCCTGCTGGGTGAGCGCCCTGAGCGCTTGGGCAGCCTGGTGCCCAACGACGAGGAGGGTGGCTACCTGATGCTCAAGGAACTGATTCGCCAGCATCCGCCCGCGGCGCCCGGTCAGGTCATCGAGTTGCTGGCGTTTTCCGGCCTGAAGATCACCCCTTCGGCGCAACTGCGCGAGCAAGGCATGATGCGGGCCTTGGCCGAACACCCGGAAGTGCACTTGCGCCAACTGGTTTACAGTGGCTGGACCCGGGAACGGGCGTATGAACAGGCCAAACTGCTGTTCAAGCGTTACCCGAAGGTCTCGCTGGTGTGGTCAGCCAATGACGAAATGGCGTTTGGCGCCATGCAGGCGTACTCGGAGGCGGGTGGGCTACCCGGCAAGGATGCGTTGTTCAGTGCGGTCAACACCTCGCCGGCGGCGTTGCAGGCGACGGTCGACGGACGCATCAGCGTGCTGTTGGGCGGGCACTTCACATTGGGCGGCTGGGCGCTGGTGGAGTTACATGATCTTGAGCAGGGCGTGGATCTCACCCATTACGGCGGCCGAGACCGGCGAATCCCGTTGTTGCAACTGATCGACAAGGCCCAGGCCAAGCGATTGCTGGCCATGGGAGAATCACCGGATTACGGCGTGAACTTCCGCCGTCTTTCAGCCAAGGGCCGGCCGACGTCGTATCGCTATCCGTTCAACCTGCAAACCTTGATGCGCTAAACCCCGGCCAGGTGCACCACCAGTTGCACGATGCCATACAGCGTCAATGCGAACACCGCGGTGAACAAAATCCCCAGAATCACGAAATGACTGGGCTTGCCGTGAGTGAAGTCCCGCGCCCGGTTCTTCCCGCTCTGCACCCCGAACGCTGCCGCTATGACGCTGTGCAGCATCTGCCAGAAAGTGGGCGGCTTGTTGTCGCCTGGATCGTCCATAAACCCCTAGTCTCCCGTTTGAGTAAGACAAGCATAGACAACCCACGGAAAGAAGATCGGCGCTGGCGCTACCCGGTATAAATATGTACCGCCCTGTACGGCAAACCTGCTGATTGACTGGTGCTTCATTTACAGCATCAGGTATTGCCACATGAGTGGAATCCCATCGGCCCAGGAAAAGGGCCTTCACAACCATTTCATCAAAAAAAAGCTGCACCATCGGATACGCCACCTGACCCCGGCAAACATCCGGGCCCTGGATCGGGCGAGAACACCAGGAGGCCTGGCCGAAAATGCCATGCCGGACTGGTTTCAGAAGGCCCCCAGCGACCAACGGCAAACTGTACGGGACGACCAGAAGCGCAGTCGAACCTCCAACGAAACCCTGGCCAAAACACTCGCCGGGCTCAAAGGGGTCACCGAATTCGCGCAACCGTTGCTCGAAGCGGCGTTGCAAAAAAAGTTCGGGTTGAAAGTTGATGTTGCGCAGACCTGGCTCTACGAGCCCTTTGCAGGCTCGCTGACCACTCGCCAGACCCTGCTGCAATTGGCACTGCGCAATTTTGAAGAAGACCAGGCGTTTGATGAAGGTGACGTCATTGCTGAACGAGGTATACGGGCTGCCTATCTGGAAACTCAAGGAGGACCTTACGGTTGGGACTATCCGGAAAAGGGCCCTTCAACGCGCTACAGGATCAAGAAGCTACCGATAAAACCCGCCGATTTCGCCTCGCTATGCCGTGAACTGGATATCGGCAAGCAGTATCAGGAACACCTGACGGCGATGTTTGACGCCGCGGACAGGGCGGCCACCGTGCGTACCCAAACGGTCGACGCGTGGAAGGACAGTCTGCGGGTGCATGCCCATATCGCCCGCCTCAAATCGCTGATCACGCCATCGGCCTACAGCACATTGCTGGCCGTGCTCAACGGCGACCAATCGGCAGCACTGGACGGTGAGCGCGTCACTTGCAGTCAGTTACATGTGCTGGGGTCGCCTGTCAGTGAGCTGTTTGTCATTGGCGCAAGCCGGCGCAAAGGTAAAAAGGTCAACTTCAGCTGGACCAATCCCGGTGTAAACCTGTTTGACGTACTGGGTTACCAGGACTCGCGGATCATCGTCTGTATTCCGGGTGATCCGGTGGCGCCGGTCATGGAATATGCCTCGCTCAAGGCCTTTGAAAATGACCTGAGCTACAGGCTGCGCGATGTGAATTACCAGCGCTCTTTCCTCAGGCTCATCCCCCACGGTGATGCGGGCAAGTTCCTCGGCAAGATCAAGACTGCTCTGCAAACACTCAAATGGAACCCGGATTTCCCATACCGTAAAGAGACCCTCTTGGGGCACATGGACGGAATCTACGAAAATGTTTACCGGGACGAGCCGGCTCTTGATATCAGTGAAGAATTTTTTGACACGCAGCTGTTCGGCGAGCTGTACACGCGGCACCAGACGCGCCTCAAGGAGACTGCCGAGCAACTGGCGGTGCCGACGGCCAAGGTCGATCATGACGCCTGGTATGAACGACTCGCCCGCTATGCCGAGTGGGGACTGAACATACTCAACGTGGCCGCATTTTTTGTGCCCGGCCTGGGCGAGGTAATGATGGCCGTGATGGCTGTGCAACTGACCACAGACATTTATCACGGGGTTGAAGCCTGGAGCATCGGGGACACGGATCAGGCCTGGAGCTATTTGAAGTCAGTGGCCGTGAACATCGCATTCATGGCGGCTGTCGGCGCGGTTGCCAGTAAAGCGCCGAAAGTGCTGTCCACACCCATCGTTGATGGCCTGGTCAAGGTCAAATTGCCGTTTGGCAGCGAACAGTTGTGGCGGCCTGGCTTGACGCCTTACCTGAGCGACAGGGTCTTGCCGGCGGGGCTCAAGCCCGACACGCTTGGGCAGTATGAAGTGGGCGGCAAGACCTATATCAGGCTCGAAGGTAATGTCTACGAAAAAACCTTCGACCCCACGCTGAACAAATGGCGTCTCAAACACCCGACGGCCCCGGACGCTTACTCCCCCGTTCTTGAACACAATGGTGAGGGCGCGTGGCGTCATCGTTTCGAGCGCCCGCTGGAGTGGGATCGTGCCACCTTGTTACGACGTCTTGGGCCGGTCACCGACGGTATTGACGCGGCGACGCTGGAGAAAATCGCCGATATCAGCGGCGTTAACGACGGCGTGCTGCGCAAGATCCATACGGATAACCTGCGCTTGCCATCAGCGTTATCCGACACGTTGCGGCAGTTTCAAATCGACCGTCAGCTTAATGACATGATTGAACAGATTCGTCTCGATCAGTCGGTGCCGGACAGCCGCTACAACGACGTCTTGCCGCAAGTGATCAATATGCCGCGCTGGCCGCAGGGGCGGGTGATCGACGTGTTCGACAATGCAAGCCTGAGCGGTGCTTCGTCCCGCTACGGTGAGGCGTCGACACCCGTGAAGCCGAACATCAGGATTTCCCGTGAGGATGTGTCTGCCGGGAAATTGCCCGAACGAGTGCTTGCGGCACTGGATGAGGAAGAAATTGTTCGCTTGCTGGGGGGGGAAGGTGCGCGGGTCGAGGCAGAGCGTGAAGCGGTTTTTCGACAACAGCTTGGCGCCCAGCTTTCGGGCAACAAAACCTCATTGTTCGACAAACTCAGCCAGGACTCCAAGGCAACATCGCGTGAAATTCAGGCGCTGCAACGTACTTTCCCCAGTCTATCGACGGACGCGGCGCAAGAAGTCCTGGCCAATGCCACAGCCAAGGAGCGGCTGCACATCAAACAAACCGGCCGACTCCCGAGCAGTCTGTTGCTCAAGGGGCGTGCGCGCGCCCGGGTGACTCGGCTGAACAAGGCCCTGGCCGGATTGCAGCTGGAGAGCATGGCGTCATCCGACAGCCAGCGCCTGGCGCTGCACAGCCTGGAAAAACTCCCCGGCTGGCCGAAAAACCTGCGCCTGGAAGTTCGTCAGGGCGATTGCGGTGGAAAACTGCTCGACAGCATCGGTAGCGAGACGGCCGAGCAAGTCAAATACCTGGTCAAGGACGGCTATCAGCATCATCAAGCCAACCAGTTCCAGGCCTTCGACCAGCAAACAAACTCGTTGAACAGCGTGCCCAAAGAAGGCGACAACTTTTTCTCTTCGGTCATGCATGCGTTGCCGGGCGACGTCCGCACTCAGTTGGGCATGCCCAATGTGGCGCAGGGTGCCAAGTTACAAAAGACATTGACCACCTATGCCATGGGCCACCGTGACCAGATGATGGAAACCCTCGTGCCCAATGCCGCCACGCCACGATTCCGTCCGCCGGTGCGACTGGCCGACGGCAGGGTCGGCTACCCATTGAGTGGGCGAGGTGCCGGGGCAACGGTGAATTCCTCGTTGGTCTCCAGGTTGCGGGATGTCTATCCGAACTTCTCCGATGAGATGGCGGAATCGATGGTCATCCAGCTTGCGCTGGATGGCATGACCGAAACGCAGATCGCCAATTTTCTGAACATGCGGGGCCGGGAATACGAGGCGCTGACGGCGCAGCTCGAACAATGGGTACACAGCGGCGGCCAGAATACTGTCCGCCATCAAGTCGCACAAAACATTAAAGACGTCTGGCAGCAGAGGGGTATTTACGATGGCGATGCCAGTGTTTATCTGGACGTGGGCGCTGTAGACAGCTTGCCGGAACTGTCCGGCAACTTTCCCAACGTAAGTCGTCTGAATATGAGCGTTGGTGGAGTATTGAGTCAGACACCGCAAGCCTTTGTGCGCCAGTTCCCCAACGCCCGGTCGCTAAGGTTGGGGATCCAGGATGGCGTCGATAGGGTTCAACTGGCCGAGAGGCTAAAGGCACTGCCGAGTATTCGTGAACTGCGGATGGCAGGGCCGCTGGGTCCGCAATTCACTGAAGCTGCCCAATCGGTGATAGACGCGATGCCACAACTGCAACGATTGGACGTGATCGGCATGGCGGACGAGCTGGATGTCAGTCGCCTGACTCAACTGCATTCGTTGAGCGTGTACGGAACGACAGAGGCCTGGCCGACGGGCGCTCTGCAATTGCCGCAGCTCAGGTCGCTGGATCTCACCCACTCAAACGTCAAGACACTTCCCCCTGAATGGCTATCCGGTCATGAATCACTGTGGCCTGGCATGAAACTCAACTGGGCCAGGCTGAGCACTGAGGACTTCGTGAAGGCATACGAGTATGTGCACGACAATCCTGCGCATTTGCAGGATGCCGGGCAAATGCTGGATCGTTATTGCCAAGGCACGCTACACAGCGCCCTGGAGACAAGCGACGAGCTTTCGAAGATTGCCCTTGGGCGAATGAAGGCTGAGGGGTTTGCAGGGCGGGCGTTGCTGGCACGGATCAATGCACTGCGCCAGGATGGACAGGTATTGCGACAGCAACTGGAGGCGTGGCAACAGCGAACACCAAGAGCCAATGGCCGGCAAGTCAACATTCGGGAACGAGAATCCGTTGCCCGGCGAATCCGTGAGTGCTGGCGTGATGGTCTGCGTAAACGCTATGGCGGTACGGAGGAGGCACAATCTTCGCAACCTCAGGCCGGACCTTCAACGGTGCGGCCATGGCCTGTCATGCCGCGACAAATCATTTCATCGAATCTTGATTTGTCCGGCTGGGCGCTGGGCGATCTGCCTGAACTGCCAGCGCTGTCAGCAACGAATTTTGCCCATGTGCAAACCCTGCAAATGTCGGGTGTGGTGGCCTCATCCGAGGATTTCAGTCGTTTTTTGAGCGGCTTCACCGACATTCGCGGGTTGGATCTGAGTGGCAATCAACTGCAGGATCTTCCGTCGGCATTGGGCAACCTCGGAAAACTCAGTGATCTGCAGCTGAGCCGAAATCACCTGACAATTACCCCGAGTATGCAGCAACGCTTGAACCGGTTGTCTGCCCTTGAAAGCCTGGACTTGCGCTATAACCGGCTCGATTCGCTGGATGTCAGCGCCATGACCCGCTTGAAGACCCTGCGTGTGGGTCATACCGCCATTAAAGACTGGCCAAAAGGTGCGTTGGACTTGTCCGGCCTCGACAGGCTCGAGTTGAACAACAGCGAGATCACGACGATTCCTGAGGCTGCCCTGACCGGCCATGACGCTCTAAGGATCGATATGATTGGCTGTCGGTTGACGGCCAAGGCCCGCACCGATTTGCTGGCGAGTACTTCTTCCGAAAATCCCATGGGTATCTCCAGAGCCAGCTTGCAGGCGGGCATTACCATGGGTGAACCAGAGTATTTTCCGGTTCTGGTCGCGCAAAATCCGGACTTGTTACTGCCGCTGCCCGTTGTACCTGGCAATGACCTGACACGCTTGACCCCGCAAGCCCGCTTGAAAAGGCTTGACCCGGATCTGCCAGGCGCCGATGCGATACAGATGATTGATGAACTGACGTTACGCCATGGCGGCGCTGGCCCCCTGTATGAGCAACTGGCCAAATGGGACAGACAACATCAGGCATTGACGAAGACCCTGAACACATGGATCGAAACCCCACCACAGCAGATGGGTGAATCCTCTGTGTGGATTGCAGCCACCGAGCGTCGTCAGGCGGCTGACCGGATAATGGCGTGCTGGAGGCAGAACCTCCGCGGGGCGCAGGCCGTGGAGAGCGCATCGGGAGGTTATATCCTTGATCTGTCCGATAACCCCTTGGGCAATCTCCCGGCTCTACCCGCCGACTTCGCTCATGTCGGTGCGTTGAACCTGAACAACGTGTATCTGAGAGAAGAGGGGCTAAGCGATTTCCTCGGCGCGTTTACTCATGTTCATACCTTGGCGCTGAATGCCAACGCATTGAGTGCCTTGCCAGAGTCCGTGACCTCATTGAACAGCCTCAAGCGACTTTCTGCGGTCAATAACCGTTTGTCCAATGCGCCTCAGCTCCAGCGTCAGCTTGCAGGATTGAGCAACCTGGAGTCATTGAACCTGGCGGAAAACTGGCTTGAGTCGCTGGATGTCAGCCCTCTTACCCGTTTGCAGGCCCTCGATCTGAGTGGCAATCGCCTGGTCATGTGGCCGCAGGGAGCGCTTCAGCTCCCCTCGCTCAGCGCACTGGATTTGCGCGACAACATGATCGAGTCCATTCCGCCGCTCCTGATGGCCGACGAGCGCAGGGTATTGCGTGCGGGCACGAATCTGGCGAGCAACGAAACTCTGGATGCCGCGAGCCTGCTAATGCTGCGTAATCAGGTGCAGGCGGGCGAGCAGATAGTGGGATGGACGCCTGAAGAGATTGACGAGGCGTTGGAGCCGTTTAACCGCAGTAGCGACAGCGGCGGCTTTACCGACAGCGATAGTGATGACTCGATCGCAAGTGACGTAGAGGTGGATATGGATGAGGTGACAGGTACCGGCGCCCGTGAGCGATGGATCGCTCTATCAGCAGCCGACTCAGAGGAATTGATACGGATATGGAATGACTTCGAGCAAGCGCAAAACAATCGGTTCTTCTTCAATCTGCTGAGCAAAATGGAAGGTACGACAGACTTCCTGACGGGACGTGCTGATCTTGTGCGGCGGGTCCATACCGTACTGAGGGTGGCCGATAGCGACGCAGGTCTGAGGGATACGATATTCGAAATGGCGAGGTCTGGCGCAACCTGCGTTGATGGTCAAATCCTGTTGTTCAGCGATATAGAAGTGAAGGCTTTCGAATTTGAGACCGCGAAGTCAATTTCCCCGGGCCAACAAGGCAACGTCTTGTTCAGACTTGGCAGGAGCCTGTTTCGCCTGGGGAAAGTCGAGGAAATCGCTAACCGTGACATTGTCCAGCGACAGGCACAGCGCCGTTCAACTGATCCGGCGGAAGTGCGGTTAGCCTATCGCATCGGCCTTGCCGAGCGACTTGAGTTGCCGGGGCAACCAAGAGGTATGCGCTACAGCGGCAACGTTTCGTCTGCCATGCTGGATGCGGCCCATGCTGAAGTGATCGCGGCAGAACAATCATCGGCATTTCTTGATGATTTGGTCGGCCGCAAGTACTGGAGCGACTATTTGAAGGACAAATACCCTGAACGGTTCGCCCAGGTGCGAGAGGGTTTCGCAGCCAGAGAGCATGATGTAGACGAGGCGTATCCAAATTACGGCGAAGGCGCGCAGGAGCAGTACAAAACCGCCATGCAGGCGATAGAGGCAGACCTTCTCTTCGAGCAAGGGAAGTTGGTGCGCGAATTGTCTGAAAAAGAACGGACGCTGGTGGGGTTGTAGCGTTTACCTGCAGCTTTCATAAGAACCCCGGGAGTCGCACCAGTCGACTCCCGGGACCACCATCAGTTGTCGTAACCCAGGTTCGGCGCCAACCACCGCTCGGTCACACTCAACTCCTGACCCTTGCGCGACGTGTAGCTCTGCACCTGATCCTTGTCGATCTTGCCCACGGCAAAATACTGCGCCTGCGGGTGAGCAAAGTACCAACCGCTGACCGCTGCTGCCGGGAACATGGCGTAGTGCTCGGTGAGGAACACGCCGCTGCGGCCGGCTTTCATTTCCGAGGCCTCAGGGTCCAGCAACTTGAACAGCGTGGATTTCTCGGTGTGATCCGGGCAGGCCGGGTAGCCCGGGGCAGGGCGGATACCGGTGTATAGCTCTTTGATCAGCGCCTCGTTGTCGAGCGTCTCGTCCTTGGCATAACCCCAGTAGTCTTTACGGACCTGCTGGTGCAGCCACTCGGCGCACGCCTCGGCCAAACGGTCGGCCAGTGCCTTGACCATGATCGAGTTGTAGTCGTCGCCGGCATCCTGATAGGCCTTGGCCACTTCTTCGGCACCGATCCCGGCGGTGGTGATGAAACCACCCACGTAGTCGGTCACTTCGCTGTCCTTCGGTGCAACGAAGTCAGCCAGGGAGAAGTTCGGTTTGCCGTCGGTCTTGATGATCTGCTGACGCAGGTGATGCAGCTTGGCAATCGGCTTGCCGTCATCGCCGTAGACTTCAATGTCATCCTCACGCACCTGGTTGGCCGGCCAGAAGCCGAACACCGCACGGGCGCTGATGAGTTTCTCGTCGATCAGCTTGGCGAGCATTTCCTGGGCATCGGCGTACAGCGAGGTGGCGGCTTCACCGACCACTTCATCCGTGAGGATGCGCGGGAATTTGCCGGCCAGGTCCCAGGAGATGAAGAACGGCGTCCAGTCGATGTATTCGGCCAGGACTTTCAGGTCGATGTTGTCCAGCACCTTGGCACCGGTAAACGTCGGTTTGATCGGCTCGTAAGTGGTCCAGTCGAACTGCGGCTTCTTGGCGATGGCCGCCGGATAGCTCAGGCGTTCGGTACGGGCGCTGCGGTTGGCGGTGCGCTCGCGGACTTCGATGTATTCCAGGCGAGTCTTCTCGATGAACGCCGGCTTCAATTCCTTGGACAGCAACTGCGTCGCCACGCCCACGGCGCGGGAAGCGTCGGTGACGTAGATCACTGCGTCGTTGCTGTATTTCGGCTCGATCTTCACCGCCGTGTGCGCTTTCGAGGTGGTCGCGCCACCGATCATCAGCGGCAGATGGAAGTCCTGACGCTGCATCTCACGTGCGACGTGGACCATTTCATCCAGCGAAGGTGTGATCAGGCCGGACAAGCCGATGATGTCGCACTTCTGCTCCTTGGCCACCTGCAGGATTTTCTCCGCCGGCACCATCACGCCGAGGTCGACGATGT
This sequence comes from Pseudomonas sp. ACM7, assembly GCF_004136015.1. Classification (NCBI taxonomy): domain Bacteria; kingdom Pseudomonadati; phylum Pseudomonadota; class Gammaproteobacteria; order Pseudomonadales; family Pseudomonadaceae; genus Pseudomonas; species Pseudomonas sp. ACM7. The sequence continues at coordinate 5,415,896 of NZ_CP024866.1, forward strand.
CATAGCCGTTACAGCCCAGCACCACGCCAACGATGTTCTTGCCGATGTCGTGCACGTCGCCTTTTACCGTGGCCATGAGGATCTTGCCCTTGGCTTCCGGCTTGTCGCCTTTTTCCAGTTCGATGAACGGGATCAAGTGGGCCACGGCCTGCTTCATCACGCGGGCGGATTTCACCACCTGCGGCAGGAACATTTTGCCGGCGCCGAACAGGTCGCCAACGATGTTCATGCCGGACATCAGCGGGCCTTCGATCACTTCAATCGGGCGGGCGAACGACTGACGGGATTCTTCAGTGTCTTCAACAATGTGCGTGGTGATGCCTTTGACCAGCGCATGCTCCAGACGCTTGTTGACGTCCCAGCCGCGCCATTCTTCGGTCTCGGCTTCCTTGACGCTGCCGTCACCCTTGTACTTGTCGGCAATGGCGAGGAGGGCGTCAGTGCCTTCCGGGGTGCGGTTGAGCACTACGTCTTCAACGGCGTCACGCAGTTCGGCCGGGATCTGGTCGTAGATCTCCAGCTGGCCGGCGTTGACGATACCCATGGTCAGGCCGTTGCGGATCGCATATAGCAGGAACACCGAGTGGATCGCCTCGCGCACCGGGTTGTTGCCGCGGAACGAGAACGACACGTTGGACACACCACCGGAGGTCAGCGCATACGGCAGTTCGTCACGGATGTAGGCACAGGCGTTGATGAAGTCCACAGCGTAGTTGTTGTGTTCTTCGATGCCGGTGGCGATGGCGAAGATGTTCGGGTCGAAGATGATGTCTTCCGGCGGGAAGCCGACTTCGTTGACCAGAATGTCGTAGGAGCGTTTGCAGATTTCTTTCTTGCGCGCTTCGGTGTCGGCCTGGCCGGCTTCGTCGAAGGCCATCACGACGACTGCGGCGCCGTAGCGTTTGCACAGTTTGGCGTGATGAATGAACTGCTCGACGCCTTCCTTCATGCTGATGGAGTTGACGATGCCCTTGCCCTGGATGCACTTGAGGCCGGCTTCGATCACTTCCCATTTTGAAGAGTCGATCATGATCGGTACGCGGGAGATGTCCGGCTCACCGGCAATCAGGTTGAGGAAGGTCACCATGGCCTTCTTCGAATCGAGCATCCCTTCGTCCATGTTGATGTCGATCACCTGGGCGCCGGCTTCGACCTGTTGCAGGGCGACTTCCAGGGCTTCGGTGTAGTTGTCTTCACGGATCAGGCGGGCGAACTTGGCTGAACCGGTGATGTTGGTCCGCTCGCCGACGTTGATGAACAACGAGTTGCGATCGATGGTGAACGGTTCCAGGCCCGACAGGCGGCAGGCCTTTGGAATGTCCGGGATTTCACGCGGCGCATAACCGGCCACCGCTTTGGCGATGGCTTCGATATGGCCCGGCGTGGTGCCGCAGCAGCCGCCGACGATGTTCAGGAAGCCGCTTTGGGCGAATTCTTCGATGACTTTTGCGGTTTCCGACGGCAGTTCGTCGTACTCGCCGAATTCGTTCGGCAGGCCGGCGTTCGGGTGCGCGGAAACGTGGGTGCTGGCCTTGTTCGACAACTCTTCCAGATACGGGCGCAATTCGCTGGCGCCAAGGGCGCAGTTCAGACCGACCGAAATCGGCTTGGCGTGGGCCACGGAGTTCCAGAAGGCTTCGGTGGTCTGGCCGGAGAGGGTACGGCCGGAGGCATCGGTGATGGTGCCGGAGATCATGATCGGCAACTCGACGCCGAGTTCTTCGTACACACCTTGCACCGCGAAGATCGCCGCTTTGGCGTTCAGGGTGTCGAAAATGGTTTCGATCAGGATCAGGTCGGCGCCGCCTTCGATCAGGCCTTTGGTGGCCTCGGTGTAGTTTTCCACCAGTTCATCGAAGGTCACGTTGCGGTAGCCGGGGTTGTTCACGTCAGGCGACAGCGAGCAGGTGCGACTTGTAGGACCGAGGACGCCGGCGACGAAGCGCGGCTTGTCCGGGGTTTCCAGGGTCTTGGCGTCTGCAACCTTGCGCGCCAGACGTGCGCCTTCTACGTTTAGCTCGTACGCCAGGCCTTGCATGCCGTAATCGGCCTGGGACACCTGGGTGGCGTTGAAGGTGTTGGTTTCCAGAATGTCGGCGCCGGCATCCAGGTAGGCTTTCTCGATGGCGCCAATCACGTCCGGGCGCGTCAGGATCAACAGGTCGTTGTTGCCCTTGACGTCACTTGGCCAGTCGGCGAAGCGTTTGCCGCGGTAATCCTGCTCTTCGAGCTTGTAGCTCTGGATCATCGTGCCCATGCCGCCATCGAGAATCAGGATGCGCTCTTTGAGGGCGTGCTTGAGAGCTTGAAGGCGAACACTGCGATCGGACATTTGGACTACTCGGAAAGACCATGACGAAGGGGCGGGATAATAGCAAACCTGTGCGGTTTTAGAGCATGTCCCGGTTTTGCATGAATATCGCTCATGTTGGAGTGGGGTGCAGACCGGTAGAATCGCGGCGTTTTTTCAAGATCGGGACCAGGGATATGTCTTATCGCGTCATCAGCATGGTTTTGCTGTTTTTAAGCTGGGGCGCCGCCGCGCAGGATCCGGCCATTTCCTCTGCCATTTCCTACAGCCGCGACATACAACCGATCTTCACCGAAAAGTGTGTGGCCTGCCATGCCTGCTACGACGCCGCCTGTCAGCTCAACCTGGGCAGTGGCGAAGGGGCTGCCCGTGGCGCAACCAAGATCCCGGTCTACGACGGCGAACGCCGCCAGGCTGCCGCGCCGACCCGGCTGTTTTATGACGCCTTCGGCAAACGCGCCTGGCAGCAAAAGGACTTCTATTCGGTACTCGACGCACAGGGCAGTCAGGCCGCGTTGATGGCGCGGATGCTTGAGTTGGGCCACAAAACCCCCTTGCAACCCAACGCCAAGCTGCCGGAGGACATCGTCCTTGGACTGAACCGGGAAAATATGTGCGCCCTGCCGGCCGAGTTCGACGGCTACGCCCGTTCACATCCCAAAGAAGGCATGCCGCTGGCGGTCACCGGCCTGACCGACCAGCAATACCAGACGCTGCAACGCTGGCTGGCGTCCGGCGCGCCGATTGACGAGCAAGGTCTTGTGCCGAGCGCCAAAGAAGCGTTGCAGGTGGTGCAGTGGGAAAACCTGCTCAACGCACCGGGCGCACGGCAAAGTCTGGTGGGGCGCTGGTTGTTCGAGCATTGGTTTCTCGCTCATCTCTATTTCAAGGACGGCGAGCCGGGGCATTTCTTTCAGTGGGTGCGTTCGCGCACGCCGACCGGCCAGCCGATTGATCTGATCAACACACGTCGACCGAATGACGATCCGGGCACTCAGGTGTATTACCGCTTGTGGCCGGTGCAAGGCGTGATTGTGCAGAAGACCCACATCACCTACCCGTTGAGCGCGGCGAAGATGGCTCGGATCAAAAGCCTCTTCTATAACGGCAACTGGCAGGTCGACGCCTTGCCGGGCTACGGGCCGGAGCGTCGGGCCAATCCGTTCACTACGTTTGAGGCGATCCCGGCCCAGGCGCGTTATCAATTCATGCTCGATAACGCCGAATACTTCGTCCGTACGTTTATTCGCGGCCCGGTGTGCCGCGGCCAGATCGCCACCGACGTGATCCGCGATAACTTCTGGGCAATGTTCCAGGCGCCTGAGCACGACCTCTACATCATCGATCCGAAGTATCGCGGCCAGGCCACGCCATTGCTGGCGATGCCGGGGCAGAACGACGATGTCGGCAGTGTCCTGAGCCTGTGGCATGACTACCGCAACAAGCGTAACCAGTACGAAGCGCTGCGCCGTGACAGTTACGCCGATGCGCCCGCGCCGAGCTGGTCCACCTTATGGGCCGGTAACGATAACGCCTTGCTGACGATATTCCGGCACTTCGACAGTGCCTCGGTGAACAAAGGCCTGATCGGTGACGTGCCGCAAACGATGTGGCTGTTCGACTTCCCGCTGCTGGAGCGCACGTACTACCAGTTGGCAGTCAACTTCGACGTGTTCGGCAATGTCTCCCATCAGGCGCAAACGCGCCTGTACTTCGACCTGATCCGCAACGGTGCGGAGCAGAATTTCCTGCGCCTGATGCCGGCCGATTCGCGCGACGATTACCTCGACGACTGGTACCAGAGCGGCGGAAAATTCAAGATGTGGCTGGACTACGAGGCCATCGACAACGACAAAGAGACGGCGCTGGTACTGGACGAAAAGGACCCGAAACGCGATTTCGCCATGCAGTTGCTGACCCGTTACGGTGACCTCAACGCCAAGCCGGATCCGATCAATCGTTGTGACGGCGCTTATTGCTCGCGGCCGAATATCGATCCGGCCTTGCTGAGCGCCGAGCAGGCCTTGAGTCGCCTGACTTCGCGGCCGGCGGCCGGGCTGAAGGTTATCGATCAATTGCCGGAAGCGACACTGCTGCGCATCGAAACCGCGAGCGGCAAGCGTGAGGTTTACAGCCTGCTGCGTAACCGGGCGCACAGTAACGTGGCGTTCCTGCTCGGTGAATCGCTGCGGTATCAGCCTGGGCTCGACACATTGACTATTTATCCGGGCGTCCTCAGCAGCTATCCGAATTTCATGTTCAACATTCCGGCCGAGCAAGTGCCTGAGTTCGTGAACGAGATGGAATACGCCAAGGACGCCAATCGCTTCGAAAAAATCGTCGAGCGCTGGGGGATTCGTCGCAGCCATCCGCAGTTCTGGTTCTACTTCCATGACCTGAGTCGGTACGTCCATGAGACCGAACCGGTGGAAGAGGGCGTGCTGGACATGAACCGGTACGAGAATCTTTGATCGACCTTTGACTGTTGGCCGGTGTCGGATCTTTAGGGCACCGCCAATCCAATGTGTGCGGGCTTGCTCGCGAAGGCGGTGTATCAGTCAATATTGATGTCGACTGACACACCGCCTTCGCGAGCAAGCCCGCACCCACAGGGGATCTGTGGTGATTTGGGGGAATGCGATCGGGAGGGCCGTCGATGTTGATTTCAATACAGGCACTGCGCGCGCTCGCGGCCTGGACGGTGGTCTGCCACCATTTCATGCAGATATTCTTCGACTTCCAGGCCCGTGGGCCGGTGGGGCAGATGTTCATCGACAAGGGCGCGGTGGGTGTCGACATCTTCTTCGTCATCAGTGGGCTGGTGATTTTCCTGTCCACCGAGGGCAAATCACTGCCGCCGGGGCGCTTTCTGCTGTATCGGCTGTTCCGCATCGTTCCGGCGTACTGGCTGTATACGGTGCTGATGGCGCTGCTGGTGGTGTTCGCTCAGCCGGTTCTGCCGGATCAGACAGTCGACTGGTCGCATTTCCTGTTGTCGCTGTTGTTCATTCCTACTGAAAACCCCGGCGGCTACGGGATTTATCCGACGCTCAACGTCGGCTGGACCCTCAACTACGAAATGCTCTTCTACGTGCTGTTTGCCTGGGCGCTGCTGTTCCGCTTGCAGTTTCGACTGCTGATCGTCGCGGCGCTGCTGTTTGCGGTGTGTCAGGCCTGGACCGGCTACGGCTGGATTAGCGAGTTCTACCGCTCGGACATTGTTTATGAATTCTTGCTGGGGATCGCCATCGGCATGATTTACCGTCGCGGCTGGATCAGGCCCGGATTCTGGCTACCGCTGCTGGGCATTGGCGGCGCGTTGCTGGCGATTTATCACCTGGCGCCGCAGCCACGGTTGCTGGCCTGGGGGCTGCCGAGCGCGGTGCTGGTGATGGCGTGCATGGCGCTGGAGCGCTATGTCGAGCACAGTCGGGTGCTCAAACTGCTGGGCGATTGCTCCTACTCGGTGTACCTGATGCACGTGTTGGTGCTGTCTGCGGGTGGTTTTGTCGCACAGCTTTATGGCATCAATCCCTACGTGATGTTCGCCGTTTGCGCCGCGACAATCGGTCTGGGCTCGTGGGCAAGTTACGAATGGGTGGAAAAATGCAGCTATCGGTGGCTTAAAGGCCGAATTGACGGCGAATTGGCTATCGAGGCAGTCCCAGCTCTTTCCCGACAAAAATACTAGGACTTTGTACGGCGCGATGATTGGCGTAAACTGCGCCCAAGCCTGCGAGGAGTTTCCATGACCGCTATTACCATTACCGACGCCGCCCACGATTATCTGGCTGATCTGCTCTCCAAGCAGAACACCCCAGGCATCGGCATCCGCGTCTTTATCACCCAGCCTGGCACCCAGTACGCCGAAACCTGCATTGCCTACTGCAAGCCGGGCGAAGAAAAACCTGAAGACACGGCGCTGGGGCTCAAAAGCTTCACCGCTTACATCGACTCGTTCAGCGAAGCTTTCCTGGACGATGCGGTAGTCGACTACGCCACCGACCGTATGGGCGGCCAGCTCACCATCAAGGCGCCAAACGCCAAAGTACCGATGGTCAGCGCCGACAGTCCGGTCAATGAGCGTATCAACTATTACCTGCAAACCGAGATCAACCCGGGGCTGGCCAGCCACGGCGGTCAGGTCAGCCTGATCGATGTGGTCGAAGACGGCATCGCCGTACTGAAGTTCGGCGGCGGTTGCCAGGGCTGCGGCCAGGCAGACGTCACCTTGCGCGAAGGCATCGAGCGCACCTTGCTCGAGCGCATTCCCGAGCTCAAGGGTGTTCGTGACGTCACCGACCACACGCAGAAAGAAAACGCCTACTACTAAGTAAGGTGTTCGCTGCATACATAAAAAAACGGCACCCGTGAGTGCCGTTTTTTTATGGGTGAAGTCTTTAAAGATCGCAGCCTTCGGCAGCTCCTACAGGTGTACGCATCCCATGTAGGAGCTGCCGAAGGCTGCGATCTTTTGATCTTATGGGCGATACAGATGCGCATGTCCGGCACGATACAGCGACGACTCACTGAAGTGATCACTGCCCAAAACCCGGCCCACCAAAATCAACGCCGTGCGCCGAAACCCCTTGGCTTCAACCTTCTCGGCGATATCCGCCAACGTCCCCACCACCCAGTCCTGATCCGGCCAGGTCGCCCGGTGAATTACCGCGATCGGGCAATCCGCGCCGTAATGCGGCAGCAATTCGGCCAGGATTTTCTCCAGATGATTGACCCCCAGATGAATCGCCATAGTCGCCCCGTGCTGCGCCAGGCTGCCGAGCCCTTCGCCGGCGGGCATCGCGGTCTTGTCTGCGTAGCGGGTCAGGATCACGCTTTGCGACACGTCCGGTAACGTCAGTTCCGCGCCCAACAGTGCCGCGCAGGCCGCCGTGGCCGTGACGCCGGGAATGATTTCAAACGGGATGTCGAGTTCGCGCAGGTAGCGGATCTGCTCGCCAATAGCACCGTAAAGACTCGGGTCGCCGGAGTGCACCCGGGCCACGTCCTGGCCCTTGGCATGGGCGGATTTGATCAGCTCGATGATCTGTTCCAGGTGCAGTTCGGCGCTGTTGACCACCTGTTCGGCGCGATGGCCTTCCAGCACGGCGGCGGGCACCAGGGAGCCGGCATAGATGATCACCGGGCAGCTGCGAATCAGCCGTTGGCCTTTGACTGTGATCAGTTCCGGGTCGCCGGGACCTGCGCCAATGAAGTAGACGGTCATCGTCGGTTCCTGTGAGAAAAAGGGGCTGGGCAAGGCTTCAGATGAAGATTGCTCATGATCAAAGACGGGGATTATCGGGGATTTTAGGCGGCGCCGGCCAATGCCAAGGTGGCCTGGGCGTATTTTTGTCGAGAAATCAGCAATTTTGCCGGTGCCTGGGCCAACTGTTCGGCCATGGCCAGGGCGGCACTTTCCGCGACGCCGTAGCAGCCAGTGCGTTCGAACGCGATGTCTGAACGATGGCTAAGTTGCGTTTGATAGACGGCCAATTGTTCGCAGCTGAAGTACTGCAATGGTAACGCAAGCTGTTCGGCCAATTCGATCAGGCCAGGTTCTTCGCGCTTCAGGTCGATGCTGGCCAGGGCCTTGATCTGGTGAAGTGCGATTTTATGAGCCTGTAACGCCTGATCGAGCAGCGCCCGCAGTGTGCTGGCAGGGCAGCCGCGCTGGCAGCCCAGGCCGACCACTAAAGTCGGCGCTGTGCTGATCTCAGTCATGCGTGGTATTGACCATCGCTTTTGCGGCGGAACAACCAGGCACTGATCAGGCCCAGGGCCAGCCAGAATCCCATGTTGGTCAGCTGCGAAGCGATTTTGAACTGGGCTTCCAGAGCTTCTGGAGCGAGCATCGAATGCACCTCCGGTTGCGGCGCGCCGATTACGTGAGGCACGGCCAGAATGGCCACGCCGAGCACTTTCATCAGCCAGTGACGGCTGAACACGATCAATGCGATGCCGACCGCGGTGGAGGCCGCCGTGCCGATCCACCAGATCTGCCGTTGCGCCAAATCAGCTGCGGCAGTGCCCGGCAGCTCAGGCGGCAGACCGAGGGTCGGTGCCAGCACGAACGTGGCGTAACCGGCCAGGCCCCAAAGCAGGCCTTGGGAGGTTTTGGTCGGAGCGCGCAAGGTATAGAGGCCAGCGAGCATCAAGGCGAAACCGACCGCTACCACCAGGTTGCCGCCCGTGGTGGACAGTACGCGCTGCCAGCCGTCTTCCGGTTCCCAGGCTTCGGCATCGTGGGTGTGAGCGGCGACAGCACCCGCAGCGTGTTCGTGAACCTCAACAGCCGCCGGCTCGGATTTTTCGTAGGTCTCGGCCTGCAAAATCAGCGGAGCCACCCAGAAGCTTTGCAGCAGGGTCAGCAGCAGGGCGGCCAGCAGCCCGGTGAACCCTGCGGTTTGCGCAATACGCTTGATCATGTCGGCAGGTCTCAATGGCACGGGAATGCAGAGCTGTGGCGGGTATCGTGCGCGGCGTTGTGCACCGCTTCGATGTGCGAGAAACCGGCGAAATACACAAGGCACGCGCCAAGGATCGACGCACACACGGCGGCGGTCAGGCGTTGAGTCAGGGTATTGGTGGTGCTGGCTGTCGTGTGGCCGGTGCTGCTGATGATGATCGACATGGCGCTTCCCTCTGGTCTGTCAGCGGGTGATATAGAGCGCATGGAAGACCCCTGCGAGTCGGGCACGCAGAGGTTCAAACAGCGCCCGCCCACCGCGGGTTTGTTATTCAGTGATCGTAATGGTCACTTTGTGTTGCGGGCCGGTCTCCGGGCTCACGAGGGGCGCTGGCTTTCGCCTTGACCTGCAAGCATCACCTTCCCATGCCGAACTGCTGGCACAGTGGATCTGACGCTTCGCTCGCTTACCGTTGCGGGGGCAGCACCGGACTGACATGACTTTAGAGTAAAGCACATGATTCACCGGTTTCCCGTTTCACCCTGTGAAGGGCACCCGTAACAAGGCGTGTAGGAGAGCATGGGCGGGGGTTGGGCGTCAATTGGCAAGGGTTCTCACTTGGATGTCGAGTCGCTCCCTTCGCGAGCAAGCCCGCTCCCACATTTGAAATGCATTCCCCTGTGGGAGCGGCGGTGCGACGATTCGACTTGCTCGCGAAGGGAGCGCCACAGAAGTCAGGTGAACATTGACCCGCCTCCACACGATGCGTAGCCTTGCGCTTTCGAGGTTCTTCGGCGTCTGTCGAAGCTAAGAAGGGAACGCGGTCGATGCCGCGGCTGCCCCCGCAACTGTGAACGGTGATGTTCGCTGCCACGCCACTGCAAACCCTGTGCAACGGGTTCGCGGGAAGGCGCAGCGAATGCCAGGCCCACAAGCCCGGCAAACCGTCAGCCAGGAGACCTGCCTCGACACAGATTCTCACTACAACCGGGCGGGGTGATCCGGTGGCGAACTCTTACGCGCGCGCCTCCGTCGCAGCGATTGTCGTCCCGTATGCCCGCCACCTTGCCAAAGGGCATCCGATGAAAACACTGGCCAAACTCCCCGTCACCATCGTTACCGGCTTCCTCGGCTCGGGCAAAACCACCTTGCTGCGGCACATGCTCGACAACGCTCAGGGCCGTCGCATTGCGGTGATCGTCAACGAGTTCGGCGAGCTGGGCATCGACGGCGAAATCCTCAAGCAGTGCTCCATCGGCTGCACTGAAGAAGAAGCCAACGGCCGCGTCTACGAACTGGCCAATGGCTGCCTGTGCTGCACCGTTCAGGAAGAGTTCTTCCCGGTGATGCGCGAACTCGTCGCCCGTCGCGGCGACCTTGACCACATCCTCATCGAAACCTCGGGCCTGGCCCTGCCAAAACCGCTGGTACAAGCCTTCCAATGGCCGGAAATCCGCAGCGCCTGCACCGTTGACGCGGTGATCACCGTGGTCGACAGCCCAGCGGTCGCCGCCGGTACCTTCGCGGCTTTCCCGGACCAGGTTGATGCCCAGCGTAAACTCGACCCGAACCTGGACCACGAATCGCCGCTGCACGAGCTGTTCGCCGACCAACTGGCCAGCGCCGACCTGGTGATCCTCAACAAGGCCGACCTGATCAGCCCTGAAGACCTGGCCCGTGTACGCCTGGAAGTCGCGGAAGAACTGCCGCCCGCGGTGAAAGTCATCGAAGCCAGCAGCGGTCGCGTGCCACTGGACGTGCTGATCGGCCTCGGCGCTGGTTCTGAAGAACACATCGACAGCCGTCACAGCCATCACGATCACCACCATGAAGGTGAAGACGGCCATCACGATGAGCATGACCACGATGCCTTCGACTCCATCTCCATCGAACTGCCGCAAGCCGACGAAAGCCTGCTGCTGGACGCGTTGACCCAACTGGTGGTCCAGCACGGCATCCTGCGCGTCAAAGGTTTCGCGGCGATTCCGAAAAAGCCGATGCGCCTGCTGATCCAGGGCGTGGGCACTCGTTTTGACAAGCATTTCGACCGTCAGTGGGGCGCCGATGAAGCGCGTACCACGCGCCTGGTATTGATCGGTCAGGAGCTGGACGCCACTCTGCTTGAAGCGCAATTGCGCGCTGCGCTCAGCGTTTAAGCCATGCACCTGCTCAGGACCCAGCCCGGCGGTTTCGTGTCGGATGACAACATTGCCGACCTTGGACAAACCCCTGCCGAGTTGGTGATCCTGTGCAGCGGCGACTCAAGCCTCGCGCTGCTCGCCGAAGCGGCGCAGCAGTTGCCCGACGATTACCCCAGCGTGCGTCTGGCCAATCCGATGCAGGTGCAGAACCACGCCTCGGTCGACCTGTATGTCGACGAGGTGCTGCGCCATGCCAAGGTGATTCTGATCTCGCTCCACGGTGGCATCGCCTATTGGCGTTACGGTGTCGAGCGTCTGGTGGAATTGTCACAGCGCGGCGTGCAACTGATTCTGGTGCCCGGCGATGACCGTCCGGACCCGGAACTCAGCGAGCTAAGCACGGTGGCTGCCTGCGACCGCGACCGCCTCTGGCAGTTTTTGCGTCAGGGCGGCATGAGCAATGCCCTGGATTTTTTCTGTTGCCTCGCCAATCGTTGGCTGGATCGCGACTACGCCTGGGCCGAGCCGCAAACCCTGCCGCGCACGGCGATTTACCACCCGCACAAAAGCCCCGCTGAACTGAAGGATTGGCAAGCCGATTGGCAGGCCGATCAACCGGTCGCGGCGGTGCTGTTCTACCGCTCGCATTTGCAGGCGGCGAACACTGGTTTCATCGATGTTTTCTGTCAGCGTTTGCAGGCGGCAGGGTTGAACCCGTTGCCGATTGCCCTGGCCAGTCTGAAAGAGCCCGGCTGCCTGACCGTGGTCGAGGACCTGTTGGACGAAGTCGAAGCCGGCGTGATTCTCAATACCACCGGTTTCGCGCAATCCAGCCCTGAAGCGCCGCACCTGCGACCGTTTCGCCGCAACATTCAAGTGATCCAGGCGATCTGCGCCCAGGACAACGAACCCGGATGGCGCGCCAGCGAACAAGGTCTCGGTCCGCGTGATCTGGCGATGCACATCGCGCTGCCGGAACTGGACGGGCGGATCATCAGCCGACCGATCAGCTTCAAGGACCTGGCCTGGCGCAGCGAGCGCAGCCAATCCGATGTGGTCTGCTATCGGCCACAACCGGAGCGTATGGATTTTGTCGCCGAACTGGCGCGGCGCTGGATCGATCTGGCGCGGGTGCCCAACGCTGAAAAACGCATCGCACTGATCCTCGCCAACTACCCGACGCGCGATGGGCGCATCGGCAATGGCGTGGGCCTCGACACCCCGGCCGCCGCGCTGAACATCCTGCGCGCGTTGCATACAGAAGGTTATCCGCTACCCGCCGAATTGCCCGACACGGGCACCGCGTTGATCCAGCAGTTGCTCGGTGGCGTGAGCAACGACCTCGACACCCTCGACCAGCGTCCGTGTCAGCAAAGTCTGTCGATGGACGACTACCTGCTGATGTTCAACGCCTTGCCCGAGTCCAATCGCCAAGCCGTGCTGGAACGTTGGGGCTCGCCGCAAAGCGATCCGATGTGCCGTGGCGGGCGAATGATGATTGCCGGGCTGCGCTTCGGCCTGACCTTCGTCGGCATTCAACCGGCGCGCGGTTATCAGGTGGACCCGAGTGCGGTGTATCACGATCCGGACCTGGTGCCGCCTCACGGTTACTTGGCGTTCTATTTCTGGTTGCGCAACACCTACGGTGCCCACGGCGTGATCCACGTCGGCAAGCACGGCAACCTCGAGTGGTTGCCGGGCAAAGGCGTCGGGCTTTCTGAGAATTGCTGGCCGGATGCGCTGCTCGGGCCGCTGCCGAACATCTATCCGTTTATCGTCAACGATCCGGGCGAGGGCGCACAGGCCAAACGCCGTACGCAGGCGGTGATAATCGATCACTTGATGCCGCCGTTGACCCGCGCCGAAACTTACGGCCCGTTGCGCAACCTCGAATTACTCGCCGACGAGTATTACGAAGCGCAATTGCTCGATCCGCGCCGTGCCCGGGAATTGCAGCGCGACATCCTGCAACTGGTGCGTGACACGCACATCGACCGCGAACTGCAACTCGACGAGAAACTCGACAGCGACGCCGATGCGGCGATCTGGCTGCCGCGTCTGGACACCTATTTGTGCGACTTGAAAGAGTCGCAGATCCGCGACGGTCTGCATGTGTTTGGCGAGTCGCCGACCGGACGTTTGCGCATCGACACCTTGTTGGCGTTGTTGCGCATTCCTCGTGGCGATGGGCGTGGTGCACAATCGAGTCTGCTGCGGGCTTTGGCCAAGGCGTTCACGTTGGGCTTCGATCCGCTGGATTGTGCGTTGGCCGAGCCTTGGATCGGGCCACGTCCGATTGAACTGCAAACCCTCACCGATGAAGTCTGGCGCACCGCCGGGGATACCCGTGAACGTCTGGAACTGTTCGCCACGCAACTGATCTCGCAAACTCTAAACCAACCTCAAACCAACCCCGGCCCCTGTGGGAGCGAGCTTGCTCGCGAAGCGGTTGAGCATCCAACATTGATGTCGATTGACCCACCGCTATCGCGAGCAAGCTCGCTCCCACAGGAGGCCACTTGGTCTGACGTCAGCGCGATCATCGACAGCCTGCGCGAAGTCGTCGCGCCAAGGCTGGACGCCTGCGGTCCGGCGGAAATGCGCGGTCTGCTCGACGCCCTCAGCGGCCGCTTCGTGCCGGCCGGCCCCAGCGGTGCGCCGAGTCGCGGTCGGCTCGACGTGCTGCCGACCGGCCGCAACTTCTACTCGGTGGACGTGCGTAACCTGCCGACCACCACCGCGTGGCGTATCGGTTTCCAGTCGGCCAACCTGATTCTTGAACGGCACCTGCAAGACCACGGCGATCATCTGCGTCAGCTCGGCCTGTCGGTGTGGGGCACCGCGACCATGCGTACCGGCGGCGACGACATCGCCCAGGCCATGGCGCTGATGGGCGTGCGCCCGGTCTGGGCGACGGGCAGTCAGCGGGTCGACGACTTCGAAATTCTGCCGCTGAGTCTGCTGGACCGTCCGCGCGTGGACGTGACCTTGCGCGTCTCCGGATTCTTCCGTGATGCCTTTGCCAATCTGATTCGCCTGTTCGACGCGGCCGTGCAAGCGGTCGCCGCCCTCGACGAGCCGGACGACCTCAACCCCTTGGCCGCCAAGGTGCGTGCCGAGCGCGAAGCATTGATGCAATCGGGGCTGGATGAAGACGCAGCCAGGCGTCAGGCCGGTTGGCGCATCTTTGGCGCCAAACCCGGTGCTTACGGCGCGGGCGTGCAGGGCGCCATCGACGGTCGTCTGTGGCAAAGCCGCGACGACCTGGCCGAGGTTTATCTGAACTGGGGCGGCTACGCTTACGGCGGTTCTGACGAAGGCACCGCAGCGCGAGAGCAGTTCGCTCAGCGCCTGAGCCAGGTGCAAGCCGTGCTGCAAAACCAGGACAATCGTGAACACGACTTGCTTGATTCCAACGACTATTACCAGTTCCAGGGCGGCATGCTGGCGGCGGTGGAAAGCCTCAGTGGTGAAGCAGCGGCCAGTTACCATGGCGATCACAGTCAGCCGGACTTGCCGAAGATCCGCACGTTGAAGGAAGAGCTGAACCGGGTGATTCGCTCCCGGGCAGCCAATCCGAAGTGGATCGACGGCGTGAAGCGCCACGGCTATAAAGGCGCGTTTGAACTGGCGGCGACCGTTGATAACCTGTTTGCGTTCGATGCTACAACGCAGCTGATCGACGATCACCAGTATGCATTGCTGGCGGATGCGTATTTGCTGGATCCGGCGACCCGGGATTTTGTTCGCGAGCATAATCCGCATGCGTTGCGCGACATGACTGAGCGGATGCTTGAGGCGCAGCAGCGGGGGATGTGGAAGGAGCCGGGCGACTACCGCGAAGCATTGGAGAATTTGTTGCTGGACATAGAAGAAGACAGCTAATGCGCCGCAGAACCCTGTGGGAGCAAGCTCGCTCCCACAGGGATTAAGGTGCTGCTGATGGATCACCGACCATGACCGAGTATTAAAGATGACCGACACCCCCCATTTCCCTCTCTCCGCCGTGGTCGGCGCCGACGATCTCAAACTCGCCCTCTACCTGACCGCCATCGACCCGAAAATCGGCGGCGTTCTCATCGAAGGCCCTCGCGGCATGGCCAAGTCGACCCTGGCCCGAGGCCTGGCCGACTTGCTCGCCAGCGGCCAATTCGTCACCTTGCCGTTGGGCGCCACCGAAGAACGACTGGTGGGCACGCTCGACCTGGACGCCGCCCTGAGCGAGGGTCGCGCACAGTTTTCCCCCGGAGTACTGGCCAAGGCCGACGGCGGCGTGCTCTACGTCGATGAAGTCAACTTGCTGCCTGATCACCTGGTGGACCTGCTGCTGGATGTGGCCGCCAGCGGCACCAACCTGATCGAACGCGACGGCATTTCCCATCGGCATTCGGCGAAGTTCGTGCTGATCGGCACGATGAACCCGGAAGAGGGTGAGCTGCGTCCGCAACTGCTCGACCGATTTGGCCTGAACGTCGCCCTCAGTGGCCACACAGCACCGACCGAGCGCGGGCAGATCATCCGCCGACGGCTGGATTTCGACAGCGATCCCCACAACTTCTGCGCCGAATGGGAAAGCCAGCAGCAGTCGCTGCGCGAACGTTGCCAGAAGGCGCGCAACGCGCTGGCAAGCATCCCGCTCGACGATCATGCGCTGGCGCAGATTACCGAGCGCTGCTTTGCCGCCGGTGTCGATGGCTTGCGGGCCGACCTGGTCTGGTTGCGCGCGGCGCGTGCCCACGGGGCGTGGCGTGGCGCGAGCGCCATCGCCGAGGAAGACATCGACGCCGTCGCCGAATTTGCCCTGCGCCATCGCCGCCGCGAGCCATCGCCACCGGCACCGCAACAAAGCCAGCCGCCTTCTACCCAGCATTCCAACCCGAGCGAAGGCCAGGGCCAATGGGGTGAAATGCCCGCCCAAGCGTTACCGGTCGGCGCACGACGTGAAGTGCCGAGCTGGCCAAAAAAGCCCTAGGCATTCGCCCTCGATCTGATGCGGGGGCGAATGCCAGACCCCGCGCCGGACGACTGGACAATGGCAAGCAGGGTAAACGTCACGCGGCGCGCAGCGGCTCGATCAATTGGCCCGGCACATTGTTGAACGGCCGCCCGCGTCAACGCGACGATGTCTTGTTTCACCTGCGCACCCGTTCTCCTCACGAACTGTGGTTGGTGATCGTCGACGCCTCGGCCTCGACTCGTCGCCATCAGGCGTTGAGCGATGCCAAGGGCTTGCTGGCGCAACTGTTCGACGATGCCTATCGCCAACGCGCGCGCCTGGCGTTGCTCACCGCCAGTGGTCATGTGCCGAAGTGGCAGGTACAAGGGTTGAAAGCCTCCGCGGGTTTGCGCAACTGGCTTGATGGGCTGGGAGCGGGCGGTGGTACGCCGTTGCTGGCGGCGCTGGGTGAGGCGGGGCGCTGGCTGGCGGTCAGGCAGAAGCGTTTTCCGGCGGAACAGCAGCGCTTGTTGCTGGTGACCGATGGCCGATTGAAGGACTGGTCGACGTTGCCGGCGCTTGATTGTCCGGGGCTGCTGATCGACATCGAACGAGGGCCGATTCGTCTTGGACGGGCTAAGGTGATGGCTACCGAGTTGCAGGCTGAGTATCTGCATATCGATGATATGGAGTGAGCCGAAAAGATCGCAGCCTGCGGCAGCTCCGACAATGAACGGCGTACACCTGTAGGCGCTGCCGCAGGCTGCGATCTTTTGATCTTCACAGGAGTGAGTCATGCGCGTTCTAGCCGTCAATAATCAGGACGATTTCCGCGTCAAAGCCTACGCCGGCACCAATGGTGTGCTATTGGCCATGGACCTGGCCGAACCCCGCCGCAAAGGCCTCTTGGGTTTCGCCATCGAAAAACAGCAAGGCCCCAAGCCCTGGCTGTTCCTGTTCAATAGCCTGACCTTCCCCGGCAAGGTGCATACGTTTCCCCAGTTTCACGCGACCCCCAGCGATATCGCACCGTTGCAGAAATTTCGCTGGGCCGATTACGCGGTCAATCCGGGGATGACGATCCATTACCGAATCCACCTGGCCTACGGCAGCGTTGATGCGCCGCAATTGGGCGAATACCTGGAGGTGACGGTCACCTCCGACAATGGTCAGCCGAATAACCAAAGTGTGAGCTTCAATCGCGCAGTGGCTGCCAGCCAGGCGTTCCAGCGCAAGTTTCCCGAACTCGACGCGCTGATCAGCGCCAACAAGAACCTGCCCATCGAAGCCTGGCCGGATGCCCCGCGGCAATGGCTGGAAAACGGTTTGCTCGGGCGCCTGCTGGGATTTATCGAGCGTGCGGTGGATGGCCAGTGGGCGCTGGACATTGCCATCTACGAGTATGAATTGCAGGCCATTGTCGATGCGGTCAATGCCGCGTTCGAGCGTGGGGTAAACGTTCGAGTCCTGTATCACGCTCAACCGGGCGATGAGGACACCACCCTGAACGAGGCCAGCCTGGAAAAAATCCCGGCGGTGCACAAACGCGGGCGGGTCACCCACAACATCTTCCACAACAAATTCATCGTCCTGAGCCGGCTCGACGCCGCGGGGCAGCGTCAACCGGAAGCGGTGCTGTGCGGCAGCACCAATTTCACGCCCAACGGCGTTTATCGCCAGGCCAACGTGGTGCATGTGCTGGACGACACACGCGTCAGCGCCAGCTATCTGCACACCTTCGAGCAGGTCTGGGCTAACCCTGCGGATGTCGGTGCCACCAGAAACTGGCTCACGCACAACAACCCGATGGATCCGCTGCAACCGATGTTCGCCGGGTTCTCACCGCGCTCGGGCAAAGGGGATCTGGATGAGTTTGTCGAGATCATCAACGCCGCGAAAAAGGACGTGCTGTTCGTCACCGCGTTCGCCTTGCCCGACGATATCCTGAACGGTTTGCTCGGCCAGCCCCACGACGACATTTTGCGTTACGGCCTGCAAAACACCGCCAGCCGCATCACAGGTTTCCACGCCGACCGCACCGCCGAATTCGCCACCACCGCGCTGCTCAACACCGGGCTGGAAGGCTGGCTCAGAGAGAACATGAAAGGCCAGAAGGGCAACCTGCTGGTGCACACCAAAGCCGTGGTGACGGACTTCACCAGCGATGCGCCGACGATCATCAGCGGCAGCCATAACCTCAGTGCCGCGGCCAGCAATGGCAATGACGAGAACTACCTGATCATTCGCGGTAATACCGATCTGGCGGACCGTTATGGCCTGGAGCTGCTGCGGTTCTACGAGCATTACCGGTTTCGCTACTTCGCCAAAAAACTCGCGCTCAAGCAGGTCCAGCCGTTGGCGGCGGATGACAGCTGGACCGATGACTATTACCTCGATGGGGATTTGCGTCAGCTATCCAGATTGCATTTTTCCGGACGGTAAACACACTCGCGGGGCAAACGCACTCCTTGTGGGAGCGGGCTTGCTCGCGAAGGCGGAGTGTCAGACAACATCATTGTTGACTGGAAGGCCGCTTTCGCGAGCAAGTCGGATCGCCGCACCGCCGCTCCCACATTGGATTTTCGACAACTTAATCACTTCATTCCCATAGCCTGCCGGTACTGACGAGTCCGCCGGGCGATGTACACGCGGTCGAGAATCAACGCCCATAGCGCCGAAACGTCGGGACGGGTCTTGCGCCCACGGCTCAGGCGATTGAGCTGGAATTTCACGACGGCCATGCTCGCCAGCGCCGCCAGGGGTTTGCGCTTCCAGCGAATCGGCGGCAGTTGCGGGTGACTGTTCTGACCTTCGCGCCAGCGTTTGACCAGTTGAGGTTCGAGCGCCAGCGCTGTGCCGATCCCGGCCATGGCGATGCCGCTGTCGAGTACCTGTTCGACGATCGCCAGACGTCGAATCCCGCCTGTGACCATCACCGGCATGTTCGCCACGCTGGCCAGCTCACCGGCCATTTCCAGAAAGTACGCTTCACGTGCCAAGGTCCGACCATCCCGGGCCTCGCCTTGCATGGCCGGGGCTTCGTAGCTGCCGCCGGAGAGTTCCAGCAGATCGATCGGTTGATCGTTGAGCCACTGGGTGACGTGCCGGGCATCGTCTGCGTCGAAACCGCCGCGCTGGAAGTCCGCCGAGTTGAGCTTCACCGCCACGCAAAATGTCGGAGACACAGATTTGCGCACGGCGCTGACCACCGCCAACAACAAGCGCGCGCGATTTTCCAGAGAACCACCCCAGCGGTCGGTTCGGCGGTTGGTCAACGGCGAGAGGAACTGGCTGATCAGATAACCGTGTGCGGCATGAATCTGCACCCCGGTGAAGCCGGCCTTTTCCGCCAGGGCGGCGCTGGTGGCGAAGCGTTGAATGACCTCTTCGATGTCGCCCTCGCTCATGGGTTTGGGCTCGGCAAACATCTTCGAGAACCCACCCAGGTCCAGCGCCACCGCCGAAGGCGCCAACGCTTGCTGGCCGAGATTGGCCATGGTTTGACGGCCAGGATGATTGAGCTGCATCCAGAACTGCGCGCCACCGGCCCGGCCGATGCTTGCCCATTGGCGAAAGCGTTCAAGGTGCCGCTCATCTTCCAGCACCACGCCACCGGGGCCAGTCATGGCGCGGCGGTCGATCATCACGTTGCCGGTCAGCAACAGTCCGGTTTCGCCTTCGGCCCACGCCTGATACAGCCGGAACAAGGCATCCGCGGGTGCCTGCTCGGTATCGGCGAGGTTCTCTTCCATCGCGGCTTTGGCGATGCGGTTGCCGATGGTCTGGCCGTTGGGCAAATTCAATGCTTGGAAGGGCGACATGCTTGACTCCTCATCAGTGATGAGCAGAGGCTAAGCTTAAAGTTAACTTTAATGTCAAGCAGGCAAACGAGGCTGAGATGAAGATTGGTGAATTGGCGCAATTGAGCGGGTTGAACGCGTCGCGCATTCGGTATTACGAGGCTCAGGGTTTGATTCGTCAGGTGGAACGCCGGGCCAACGGTTACCGGCATTACCCCGACCAAACGTTGCAAACCCTGAAGATCATCCTGTGCGCCCAACAGGCTGGTTTCAGTCTGGAAGAGTTGAAGCAGCTATTGCCGGACAGCGCGACCGGTCAGTTCAAGCACGAAGAACTGGTGGCCGGCCTGGGGCGCAAAGTCGAACAGATCGAAGAGATGCAGTTGCACCTGGCGCAGAGCAAGGCGCGCTTGTTGGAGGTGATCGACACCATTCAGGTACGACCCGAGGGCATGGGTTGCGATGCTAATGCCCAGCGGGTATTGGCGACATTCAAGCATTAGTCATGTCGGTCGCTTTCACCGAAGGGCTTGTCGCGGTGGGGATCGGACTACGCATCAACGTGCCCACCACCAGCGCCCCCAACAAGGCCAGCAAACCCGCCACCCAAAGCAGCAGGCTGAAACCACCGACGAAGGCTTGCCGGGCCAACGGCTCGACCATCGGGCGAGCGGCTTCTGGCAGCAGGCTCATCGCCGCCGTCATGTCGCCAGCCACCACCCGCGAGGCGATACCCTGGGTTTGGCCGAGCCATTGCGCGCCATGGTCCGACAGACTGGTGCGCAACAACAGCTCGGTATGACTGGACAACAACGCCCCGAACACGCCGATGGCCAGCACGATGGCGCTGAAACGCATGGTGGTGCTCATGCCTGAGGCCATGCCGGTGCGCTCCCGTGGCACGCAGGCCATGATGTTTTTTTGCGTATCGCCGTTGAGCAGCCCGGCACCGGCGCCGGTCACGGCAATCGCCAGGGCGAAGGGCAGGTAACCGCCGCTACTGACCGCCCAGGCACTGAGCAGATTGCCGCTGCCGACCAGGGTCAAACCGGCGGCCATCAATGGGGCGGGGGCAAATCGACTCGCCAGACGTACGCCGATACGCGGGCAAATCAGCATGGTCAGGGCAAACGGCAACATCCCCAGACCTGAATCGATGGCCGAGAAACCCAGGCCGTTTTGCAGGTAAAACGGCAGCAGGGTCATCATCACCTGGGCGCAACCGGCGTAGGCAAACATGCCTAACAGCGCACCGATGAAACGCGGATGCTTGAACAGTTGCAGGTCAACCATCGGCCGCCGCTGCATCCGTTCAATCACCACGAACAGTCCCAGCAACAGAGCGCCGCCGATCAGCCGGGCGTAGGTCAGCGGGTTACTCCAGCCGATCCGGTTCGCCTCGATCAGGCCCCAGATCAGACACAGCAAACTCGCACTGAACGCCAAGCTGCCCCAGGGATCGAGGCGTGCGGACTGAGTGTCGCGGGACTCCGGCACGGCGCGCCAGACCATCACCATCAGGAACAATCCGACGGGCAGGTTAAGGTAGAAAATCCAGCGCCAGCCCATGTATTCGGTGATCAGCCCGCCGACCGTCGGCGCGGCGGTCATCGCCACCCCCATGCACGCGCCCCAGAACGCCCAGGCCTTGGCCCGTTCCACTTCATCGTGAAAGGTGTGGCCGATGGAGGCGAGGGCCGAGGTCAGCAGCAAGGCCGCGCCGACACCCTTGATCGCCCGGGCGATGTCGAGGAACAGCGCGTTGGGCGCGGCACCGCAACCGATGGACGCGAGGATGAAAATGCCCAGCCCGCAGAGCAGGGTTTTCTGCCGGCCGAAGCGGTCGGCGATGCTGCCAGCCGGTAACAAAAGAGCGGCGAAGGCCAGCATGTAAGCGCTGACTACCCATTCGATGTCGGCAAAGTTAGCGCCAAGTTCGCGGGCGATCGTGGGCAGCGTCACGGCAACGATGTTGGTGTCGAGGACGATCAGCGAGCAAACGCCTGAGGCTGTGAGTAATGTCAGTCGCGGGCTCACCTTGGGTTTGACGGGCATGGCAGCGTTTCTCTACTGTGGACGTCGGTGCAGCATATCGCCGGTCGCTACTTTCCTTGTTAGGTACGCCTTGTCACTTCATTACCTTTGAGCTAACGCACCGATGGATATTCGCCATTTTCGCTATTTCCTCGCCGTTGCCCGGCAAGGCAACTTCACCCGCGCCGCCGAACAACTCGGTATCGCACCGCCGACCTTGACTCGACAGATCCAGGACATGGAGAACGAACTCGGCACGCGATTGTTCGTGCGCCAGACACGTGAAGTCAGCCTGACCGAAGCCGGCGCCGCGCTGGTGATCGAGGCCGAGGCGACGGTGCGACAATTCGAATACGCTCAGTACAACGCCCAGCGTGCCGGGCGCGGGGATATTGGCCATATCGAACTGGGTTACGTGGCTTCGGCGGTGTATTCGGGCTTGCTGCAGAAACAGGTGCAAGCCTTCAGTCGCGAGTGTCCTGACGTCAGCCTGAACGTACGGGAAAGTCCTATGGCGTCATTGCCGATGATGGTGGTCGAGGGGCGTTTCGATATTGGCTATGTCCGCTCACCCATGACCTTGCCTGAAGGCCTGGAAGCCATTCGCCTGGATGCAGAAGGCTTTGTGCTGGCGGTGTCGGCCGAGTCCTGGTTATGCCGTCTGCCAGAGATTGCCCCGGAAAACTTGCAGAACGAGACGTTCATCCTGCCGGAGCAAATCAGCGGCACCTTGCAAGTCGCCGCCGAGGGTGGGTTTGCGCCAAAACTGGGTGCGCAACCGGGTGGGTTGGTGGCGGTCATTGCGTTGGTGTCGTTGGGGCAGGGCGTTGCCGTCGTGCCCGAATCAGTGGTCGGTCATGTGGGGTTGCCCGGCGTGTTGTACCGGGCAATCAAAGGGTGCGAGGCGAGTTCGTGGTTGTCGTTGATTTATCGTCGGTTCGAGAAGTCCGCGGCGGTAGTCCGGTATATCGAACAGGTCAAAAATCGTGAGTGAATGGAAATATAGATCTTCTGGTTTTCGCTGACCTTAAGAGCCCATCGCGAGCAAGCTCGCTCCCACATTAGATCGTGTCTGTCCGGCCAACTCGGTCAATTGTGGGAGCGAGCTTGCTCGCGATAGCTGTCTGTCAAACGGCAGACTTCTCAAACCCTGATCAACGTGCGTGCCCGAGGCACAGTGCACAGGTTCCGTAGCGTTCGACGCAACCACGCCAGGTCATGGCCTGGTTTCCGTGCTGCGTATAGGGGTTTCACCTTGCCGATGTACCTGGCGAAGTCTTCCTGCAGGGTTTGCTCAGTGCCGATTCCCTTGAGTTTCTTCAGCAGCTTCCCATCCTTGTAAAACAGCACGGTCGGGGTGCCGGTGACGTGCGGGTGGCGGGGGGATTCGGAGGTGTTCAACACATAGATGTTCGCGTGATGACGGTATCGCTCGGCAACCTGGCGAAAGACCGGTTCCGCCCAATCGCAGGCCGGGCAGTGTTCATTGCCGAAATACAGAATCACCGTGCGCCAGGTTTTCAGGGCCTTGCGGTAGGTGGGGGGCAATGTTGAGTGGGGTGCTGTCGAGTTCATTCAAAACTCCTTCCTCTCGGGATACATCGGCGGCGTGTTCAGGCGAAACAAAACGCGAGTCTTCGCCATGCGATAACTCGCGTGTCAGGCCTCAGCGGTGCACTAGAGAAGCTTCGATAGCGTCACATCGCCGAAATAAGAGCCCAAAGTGCCGAACACACCATCATTAGCTTCCAGCGTGACTTTGAACTTGATCGTGGAGATCTGGACTTCGAATTTTTTGGATAATACGGTCCAGTCTGTATTGCCACCGATGTCAAGGTAAACCGGCTCGCCTGTGGGGAGCGGTTGCACTTGAATCCGGGCAGCAGAGCCGGGGAGAGTTTTCATTCTTGCGGACAGCATGAACTGTCCGCCGGCGCCAGCACCGGTGGGGACGTCCTGACTGATTGAATCCGGGGCACCGATAATGCAATGACCGGTTACATAACTTACGTTATCTGGATTGGTCGCCGTCCACTCATTGCCTTGCTGAGAAAAGTCACCGTTCTTGATCAAATTAGCCATTGCAAAAATCCTTTTCGGAATCGTTCGTTTTTAGTGGCTTGCACCGCATTGAGGTGCTGAGTAATTAGGCAATTCGAATAGGCATTCCACAACTGTCACTTCTGACAGGTGAGTCAGTAAATCCGATGAGCGGTCACTTGCAGTCAAGAGCCGCGCGGCGTCGCACTGGGTGCACAGATGCGCCTGGATGTGGCGTTACTTCCCAATGGGTTGCGTTCGGTAGCGAACGGATGCCGAGAGCCATGCGAGATAGTCCAAGTCGTTTTTTCTAACCAACTGAATCAATTGGATTTTCATACTCCAGGATTTTCTGCCGATCCTGTGGCACACTTTCTGCTGTCTATTCCGTTGTTACACACCAACGTCCGGTATAACGGAATAACATCACCCTGGAGTGCTTGCCATGCATCGCCGACCTTCCTTGTTTAAAGCGTGTGTTTTTGTTCTCGCGGCTTCGGCTGCTGCCATGGGCGTGGCCCAGGCGGCGGACAGCAAGCTCGATAGCGTGCTGGCCCGCGGGAAACTGATTGTGGGCACGGGCAGTACCAATGCGCCGTGGCACTTCCAGGGAGCGGACGGAAAGTTGCAGGGTTTTGATATCGATATCGCGCGGATGGTGGCCAAGGGGTTGTTCAACGACCCGAGCAAGGTCGAGTTCGTGGTGCAGTCGTCCGATGCGCGGATTCCCAACCTGCTGACCGACAAGGTCGACATGAGCTGTCAGTTCATTACCGTCACCGCCAGTCGTGCGCAGCAGGTGGCGTTCACGCTGCCGTACTACCGCGAAGGTGTTGGCCTGCTGCTGCCGGCCAACAGCAAGTACAAGGAAATCGAAGACCTCAAAGCCGCCAACGACAGCGTCACCGTGGCGGTGTTGCAGAACGTGTACGCCGAAGAGCTGGTGCATCAGGCGTTGCCCAAGGCCAAGGTCGATCAGTACGACAGCGTGGACCTGATGTATCAGGCAGTGAACTCTGGCCGTGCCGACGCCGCGGCCACCGATCAGTCGTCGGTGAAATACCTGATGGTGCAGAACCAGGGGCGCTATCGCAGCCCGGCCTACGCCTGGAGTCCGCAAACCTACGCCTGCGCCGTCAAACGTGGCCATCAGGATTGGTTGAACTTCGTCAACACCACATTGCATGAAGCCATGACCGGCGTTGAATTCCCGACGTACGCGGCCTCCTTCAAGCAGTGGTTCGGTGTCGATCTTCCATCGCCAGCCATCGGTTTCCCCGTCGAATTCAAATGATCCCGTGAGAGCGGGGCGGTCATAAATCGCCCCGTTCAAGGTACTGCTGACCATGAACTATCAGTTGAACTTTGCCGCCGTGTGGCGCGATTTCGACACCTTGCTGGCGGGGCTCGGTCTGGGCCTCGAACTGGCGCTGGTGTCGATCGCCATCGGTTGCGTGATCGGCCTAATGATGGCGTTTGCTTTGCTGTCAAAGCACCGGGCGTTGCGGGTGCTGGCGTCAGTGTATGTGACGGTGATCCGTAACACGCCGATTCTGGTGTTGATTCTGTTGATCTACTTCGCCTTGCCGAGCCTGGGGATCCGTCTGGACAAGATCCCGTCGTTCATCATCACCTTGTCGCTGTATGCAGGGGCGTATCTGACCGAAGTGTTCCGCGGCGGGCTGTTGAGTATTCCCAAGGGGCAGCGCGAAGCCGGGTTGGCGATTGGTCTGGGCGAGTGGCAGGTCAAGGCGTACGTCACCGTGCCGGTGATGCTGCGCAATGTGCTGCCGGCGCTGTCGAACAATTTCATCTCGCTGTTCAAGGACACCTCGCTGGCCGCGGCGATTGCCGTGCCGGAGCTGACCTATTACGCGCGCAAGATCAATGTCGAGAGCTACCGGGTGATTGAAACCTGGCTGGTGACCACAGCGCTCTATGTGGCGGCCTGTTACCTCATTGCCATGATGCTGCGTTACCTCGAGCAGCGTCTGGCGATTCGCCGATAGGAGGCCAAATGTACGAATCCCCCAGTTGGTTGCATGAGTTATGGGTGGCACGGGAAGTCCTGTGGCAAGGCTTTTTGACCAGTGTGCAGGTCTCGGCCCTGGCGATTCTGCTGGGCACGATGGTCGGCATCGTCGCCGGTCTGGTGCTGACGTACGGCAAGTTCTGGATGCGCGCGCCGTTTCGGTTTTACGTCGACCTGATTCGTGGCACGCCGGTGTTTGTGCTGGTGCTGGCCTGCTTCTACATGGCGCCCGCACTAGGTTGGCAGATCAGTGCCTTTCAGGCCGGTGCGTTGGGGCTGACGCTGTTTTGCGGCTCCCACGTCGCCGAGATTGTGCGCGGCGCGTTGCAAGCGTTGCCCAGTGGTCAGATGGAAGCGAGCAAGGCCATCGGCCTGACGTTTTATCAAGCGCTCGGTTACGTGTTGTTGCCTCAGGCGTTGCGGCAGATCTTGCCGACCTGGGTCAACTCGTCCACCGAGATCGTCAAGGCCTCCACGCTGCTGTCGGTGATCGGTGTGGCTGAGTTGTTACTCAGCACCCAGCAGATCATCGCCCGGACCTTCATGACCCTCGAGTTTTACCTGTTCGCCGGATTTCTGTTTTTCGTCATCAACTACGCCATCGAATTACTCGGCCAGCACATTGAAAAGCGGGTGGCCTTGCCATGACTCAATCTTCGCTCTCTAACGTAAAAGATGCTCAAAACGGTCAGCCCCTGCTGGACATTCGCGGGTTGCACAAAAAGTACGGCCAGCTCGAAGTGCTCAAGGGCGTCGACCTGACCATGCAGCGCGGCAACGTCGTGACGCTGATCGGTTCCAGCGGTTCGGGCAAGACCACGTTGCTGCGCTGCGTGAACATGCTCGAAGAATTCCAGGGCGGTCAGATCATGCTGGATGGCGAGTCCATCGGTTATGACGAGGTGAACGGCAAGCGCGTGCGGCACCCGGAAAAAGTCATCGCCCGGCATCGGGCCATGACTGGCATGGCGTTCCAGCAGTTCAACCTGTTTCCGCACCTCACGGCGTTGCAGAACGTCACCCTCGGTTTGCTCAAGGTCAAAAAGCTGCACAAGGATGAAGCGGTGGCCCTGGCGGAAAAATGGCTGGAGCGGGTCGGCTTGCTGGAAAGGCGCGATCACTTCCCCGGTCAGTTGTCCGGTGGTCAGCAGCAGCGCGTGGCGATTGCCAGGGCGATTGCGATGAACCCGAGCCTGATGCTGTTCGACGAGGTCACCTCGGCCCTTGACCCGGAACTGGTCGGCGAAGTGCTGAGCGTGATCAAAGGCCTGGCCGAGGACGGCATGACCATGTTGTTGGTGACCCACGAAATGCGTTTTGCGTTTGAAGTCTCGGACAAAATCGTTTTCATGAATCAGGGGCGGATCGAAGAGCAGGGGCCACCCAAGGAACTGTTCGAACGCCCGCAATCGCCACGACTGGCGGAATTTCTCAAGAACACGCGTTTTTAAATATCCACTTTTCAATCAGGAGAATTATTCATGAGCATTACTCGTTACGGCACCGGTAGCACCGCCGGTGGCGGCCAGCCCCGTCCTTTCGCCCGCGCCGTTGAGGCCGATGGCTGGCTGCACGTGTCCGGGCAAGTACCGGCGCTGGATGGCGAAATCATTGTGGGTGGCATCGTCGAACAGACTCATCAGACCATGAAAAACCTGATCGCGATTCTCGAAGAAGCCGGTTATGGCCTGGAAGATGTGGTGCGCACCAGTGTGTGGCTGGAAGACCCGCGGGATTTCTGGAGTTTCAACAAGGTGTTTTCCGAATACTTCAAAAGCGAACACGCACCGGCCCGGGCCTGTGTGCAGGCGAACATGATGGTCGATTGCAAGGTTGAGATCGACTGCATCGCATACAAGAAAAAGGCCTGAACCGAGAGCGCGGCTGATTGGCCCTTGTAGGAGCTGCCGAAGGCTGCGATCTTTTGGCGTTTTTGGATGAGCCGCAAGAGCAGGATCAAGATCAAAAGATCGCAGCCTGCGGCAGCTCCTACGGGGGCGACTTTGAATGGGAACACAGACATGACCGAAGACACCATCAAGCGCCGGGCTCGCGGTCTGGACCGGGCGTTCGATATCCTCGATTTCCTCAAGGAAATCGGCAAGCCCCTGCGCCCGAACGAAATCGCCAGCGGCATCGGCAGCCCGAAATCCACGGTCTACGAATTGGTTGCCTCCCTGCTGGAGCGACGGATTCTGGAGGCCGTGGGCAAGGACGGTCACGTCTACCTCGGCCGTCAGCTGTACTTCCTCGGGCAAGCGCATTTACGCCATTTCGACCTGACCCGTGAGGCCGATCATGCCTTGCAGGAGATCGTCAGCCAGACCCGCGAAACCGCGCAGATGTGCCTGCTCAACGGACGAAAATACACCGTGGCCTTGATGAAAGAGGGCGAGCGGCATTTTCGCATTTCCTCTGATATCGGCGAGAACGCGCCGATTCCCTGGACCGCTTCCGGACGTCTACTGCTGGCGCATTTGAGCGACCAGGAAATCGTCGACCTGATTGACCACGACGATTTCATCCTGCCCAACGGTGAATGTCTGCCGCTTGAACAGTTTCTCGGTGAAATCCGTCAGGCCGCTATCGATGGCTTCTTCTCTTTCGATAGTGTCGCGGACACCTTTACCCATTGCTTCGCCGCCCCGGTGAAAGACCTGAACGGCGTGGCCATTGCGACCCTGTGCATCGTCGCCCCGAGGGCCGATGCCAAGAACAATTACAACGACTACCGCCGGGTGCTGATTGACAGCGCCAACAGCCTGGCCCGTCGCATCAACGAATAACAGCGGCTGCCTGCGGCCGCGAATGTGAGGAGTTCGACCATGTTTTCTGCCAAAAATACTGCCACCGTGGAAAAGGGCTTTGCCCACACAGGCGCCAATCTTGTGCGCGACGTCAGCCTGCCTGCGCTGGTGCTGCACCGCGAAGCGCTGGAACACAACATTCGCTGGATGCAGACCTTTGTCAGCAACAGCGGTGCCGAACTCGCCCCCCACGGCAAAACCAGCATGACCCCGGCGCTGTTTCGCCGCCAACTGGACGCCGGTGCCTGGGGCATCACCCTGGCCAGCGCCACGCAAACCCGCGCGGCTTACGCCCATGGCGTGCATCGGGTGCTGATGGCCAACCAATTGGTCGGTACGCCGAACATGGCGTTGATCGCCGATCTGCTGACGGACCCTGCTTTCGACTTCCATTGCATGGTCGATCACCCGGACAACGTCGCTGACCTCGGCGCGTATTTCGCCTCCCGCGGTGTGCGCTTGAACGTGATGATCGAGTACGGCGTGGTCGGCGGTCGTTGCGGTTGCCGCACGGAAAACGAAGTGGTCGCGCTGGCCAAAGCCATTGCTGCACAACCGGCCCTGGCGCTGACCGGGATCGAAGGTTACGAAGGGGTGATTCACGGCGATCATGCGGTGAGCAGCATCCGTGCGTTCGCTGATTCTTTGGTGCGCCTGGCCGTGCAGTTGCAGGACAGCGGCGCGTTCGCCATTCCCAAGCCGATCATCACTGCCTCGGGTTCGGCCTGGTATGACCTGATCGCTGAATCCTTCGAAGCGCAGAACGCCGGCGGGCGTTTCCTCAGCGTGCTGCGTCCTGGCAGCTACGTAGCTCACGACCATGGCATCTATAAAGAAGCGCAATGCTGCGTGCTCGACCGCCGCAGTGATTTGCACGAAGGCTTGCGACCGGCGCTTGAAGTCTGGGCTCATGTGCAATCGTTGCCGGAACCGGGCTTTGCGGTGATCGCCCTGGGTAAACGCGACGTGGCCTACGACGCCGGGTTGCCGGTGCCGCTGTTGCGTTACAAGGCGGGCGTGGTACCGGCGACGGGCGATGATGTCAGCGCCTGCAAGGTGACGGCAGTGATGGACCAGCATGCGTTCATGACCGTGGCGCCGGGGGTTGAGCTGCGGGTGGGGGACATTATTTCCTTTGGTACTTCGCACCCGTGCCTGACGTTCGACAAGTGGCGTATCGGGTGTCTGGTGGATGAGCAGCTGAATGTCATCGAAACCATGGAAACCTGTTTCTAAGGCTTGATTCGCGTCCGGCCGTTTTGCGACCGCTTCGCGCTCGAACGCAGGCTTCGCCAGCTGCTACATAAAGCGGGTTCGCCACGCACTTGTAGCAGTTGCCGCAGGCTACGTCCGGCTGCGCAACAGTCGTGAGCGGGTCAACATGAGAATTCAATTAATGAACACTATCAGCACCCTCGGCCCCAACACCCCGCGCATCGCCCTGATCGGCGAGTGCATGATCGAGTTGCAGCAACGCGCCGACGGCATCCTGCAACAGAGTTTCGGTGGCGATACCTTGAACACGGCGGTCTACCTGTCCCGGGAGTTGGGCGAGGGCGGCACGGTGGATTACGTCACCGCCCTGGGCGACGACAGTTTCAGCGATGCGATGTGCCAGAGCTGGGCCGACGAAAACATCGGGCTGGGCATGGTCCAGCGTTTGCCCGGCCGATTGCCTGGCTTGTATTGCATCCAGACTGATGCTGCCGGCGAACGGCGTTTTCTCTACTGGCGCAATGAAGCGGCAGTCCGCGATTGTTTCACCACCCCGGCCGCCGCGCCGATCCTCGCGGCACTGCCGGATTACGATGTGCTGTATTTCAGCGGCATCACCCTGGCGGTGCTCGGCGTGCAAGGTCGGGAGAAGTTGCTGGAAACCCTGATCGAAGCCCGGCAGCGGGATGCGCGGATCGTGTTCGACAACAATTACCGGCCACGGTTGTGGGCGTCGATCGAGGACGCACGGGCGGCCTATCGCAGTGTTCTGCCCTATGTCGACCTGGCATTGCTGACTGCCGATGACGAGCAGGCGCTGTTTCATTTTTCCGATTGCGAGGCGGTATTTGCCGCTTACGAGCAGATTGGCACGCCTGAGGTGGTACTCAAGCGTGGCGCCGAGGCGTGTCTGATTCGTTGTGATGGAGAGTCGTTTGAAGTGCCGGCGCAGGTGGTCGAGCGAGTGGTGGACACCACGGCAGCGGGGGATTCATTTAGCGCAGCGTATTTGGCCAGTCGCCTTAAAGGAGGCAGCCCGATTGAGGCTGCTGAAGCGGGGCATCGCTTGGCGAGTCGGGTGATTCAGGTGCCCGGTGCGCTGATCCCCAAAGATTGAAACGCAATCCCCTGTAGGAGCTGCCGAAGGCTGCGATCTTTTGATCTTGCTCCTTTCGGGACCGCTGAAAATCAAGATCAAAAGATCGCAGCCTTCGGCAGCTCCTACATAGGGCCTTTAAAGCCCCTCAATCCCGGTAAAACACCTGCACCAGGTGATAGCCAAACTTGCTCTTGATCGGCCCGTGCACAACCCGCAACGGCTTTTTGAAAATCACGGCATCGATAACACCGACCATCTGCCCGGGCCGTACTTCACCCAGATCGCCGCCGCGCTTGCCGGACGGGCAGGTGGAATACTTCTTGGCCAGCACATCGAAGGCTTCGCCCTTGGCGATGCGTTGTTTGAGCTGTTCGGCTTCTTCCGAGGTTTTCACCAGAATATGGCGGGCTTGAGCTTTCATGGGCAGTACCTTGCAACGGTGGTGGCTATATTGGTGCCAGCGGGGGGCGCGATTATGCCTCAACTCATTCCGGTTGACCGATCATCGCGCGAATCTTGTTGGCCAACAGGTCAATGGAAAAGGGCTTGGCCACCATGTCCATGCCTTCCTCCAGGAAGCCCTGGCGCTCGGCGGCTTTTTCCGCGTAACCGGTCATGAACAGCACTTTGAGTTTGGGGCGGTGCTGGCGGGCAATCTCCGCCAGTTGCCGACCGTTCATTCCTGGTAGCCCGACATCGGTGACCAGCAAATCGACCCGCAGGTCGGATTCCAGCAGGGGCAGGGCGGTCTTCGCGTCTTCTGCTTCATGGGCGTGGTAACCCAGCTCGTTGAGCAGGTCGAGCACCAGCATGCGCACCGCTGGATCGTCCTCCACCAACACCACGGTTTCACCGGCAATTGCGGCCGGCGCCTCGCTGGTGACCGGCATCAGGACGTTTTCGGGCTCTGCGGCGTGCAGCCGCGGCAGGTACAGGCGAACGCTGGTGCCCTGGTCCGGCAAGCTGAACAGGCTGACATGACCGCCCGACTGCTGGGCAAAACCATAAATCATCGACAGCCCAAGACCGGTGCCCTGGCCGATGGGTTTGGTGGTGAAGAACGGCTCGAAAGCCTTGGCCAGCACCGACGGTGTCATGCCGGTACCGTTGTCGCTGACGGCAATCATCAGATAATCCCCGGCCTTGACCGGTTCCAGGGTGTTGATGTCACTGCTGTCGAGATAAACGTTGGCGGTTTCAATGCGCAACTCGCCGCCATCGGGCATGGCGTCCCGGGCGTTGATCACCAGATTGAGCAGGGCGTTTTCCAGCTGGCTGACGTCGGTGCTGACCGGCCAGACGTCATCGGCCAGTTGCAGTTTGAGCTCGATGTGGTCACCCTTGGTCCGACTGAGCAGGTCTTCCAGAGAATGGATCAGATCATTGGCGTTCAGCGGCTTGCGATCCAGTGACTGACGCCGGGAAAACGCCAGCAGGCGATGGGTCAGGGCGGCGGCGCGGTTGGCCGAGGACACTGCCGCCTCGGTGAAACGGCCCACCTCGGCGGCACGCCCGTCGGCGATGTAGCGCTGCATCAAGTCGAGGCCGCCGATGATCCCGGTGAGCATATTGTTGAAGTCATGGGCGATGCCGCCGGTGAGCTGGCCGAGCGCTTCCATTTTCTGCGCATGCCGCAACGCCTCTTCGGCGCGCTCGCGTTCGAACATTTCGTTCTGAAGTCGCTGGTTGGCTTCAGCCAGTTGTTGGGTGCGGGCGGCGACTCGTTCCTCAAGGGTTTCGTTGAGATTGCGCAGGGCTTCTTCAGTCTTTTTGCGCTCGGTTTCGTCAATCACAAAGATGTAGAAACCATTGACCGCG
Organism: Pseudomonas sp. ACM7; assembly: GCF_004136015.1. Classification (NCBI taxonomy): domain Bacteria; kingdom Pseudomonadati; phylum Pseudomonadota; class Gammaproteobacteria; order Pseudomonadales; family Pseudomonadaceae; genus Pseudomonas; species Pseudomonas sp. ACM7. Next base: position 5,448,539 of record NZ_CP024866.1, read on the forward strand.
CCATCCGCACCGTGGCGCGGCAAGTAGTTCATCAGGGCATGGCGGATGCTGCCGTCACGGTGCGGGGTGCTGATGCTGAAACAACAAGGCTTGCCGGACAGCGCCTGGGCGATGTATTCGGCGCGCAAGGCATAGGCTTCTTCACCCAGTACTTCACGGATGGTTTTGCCAAAGAGCTCCTGAGGCGTCAGCCCGTACCAGTCGAGGTAAGCCGCATTGTTCAGGCGAAAGCGTTCCTCGCGGTCCACGTAGCTGATCAGGATCGGCATGGCGTTGATGATCAGTTGCAGCTCGGTCTGACTTTGCCGCAAGGCTTGTTCTGTGTGTTTACGTTCGGTCAGGTCCAGGGCTGCGCCTAGGAAGCGGATCGGCCGGCCATGGTGGTCCTTGTAGCAACGACCCCGGGCAAACACCCAGCGCAACTGACCGTCGGCCTGCAGCAGGCGATATTCCTCGGCGTACTCGGTGCTGTGGGTGATGGAGTGCTTGATGCTGCGGGCGACCATGGCGCGGTCTTCCGGATGCACACCCTGGAGGTAGGCGCTGATAGGCAACTGGCTGGCGAGCAGCGGGTCGATACCGTGTAACTGGGCGAAGTGGGTGTCGGCAATGAAGCGGTCTTCGTTTATGTCCCAGTCCCAGGTGCCGACGGCGTCGGTGGCCGCGAGGGCCAGTTGCAGACGCTCCTCGGTTTCGTGCTGGGCCTTGAGGCTGGCGGCCGAACGCTGCTCGAGTTCGAGGGCGATGCGTCGGCGTTCGTTGGTTTCGATGGCCGTGACCAGAATCCCGGCGACCTGGGCGCTTTCATCGCGGATGGGGCTGTAGGTCAGGTCCAGCCAGAAGTCGGAATCATGGCCATTACGCTGCAAGGTGAAGCGCTGTTCGCTGTAGGTCCGCACCTGCCCTTGTAGGACGGCGCTGTAAATGGGGTCGGTAAAGTCTTTTAACTCAGGCCAGATCAGGTGTGTCGGCTGTCCGAATGCGTGTGGATGCTTGCTGCCGGCCAGCAGGGCGAAGCCGTCGTTGTAGATCTGCGTGAGCTGGGGGCCCCACAGCAACAGCATGGGCATCGGCGAATGAATCACGATATCCACGGCGGTTCGCAGGCTTTGCGGCCAGGTACTGGCAGCGCCCAGCGGGCTGCGTCTCCAGTCCAGTCGGGCAATCAAGGCCTGGGCATCGCTGCCGGTCGGTGATGCGTTCATCAAGATGTCCTGCACTTAAGTCGGTGTAGCGGTGTCAACTATCCTTGTACCGCAGTAGACGCTGGATGATCCAATTTGGGTCATTTTTATTCACTGAATGCTTCGCGGGTGCTTTTTGCCATGGAAATCGATGCACTGTTAAGGCTCCTGGCCAGCCAGAATGGCTCCGATCTTTATCTGTCTACCGGGGCGCCACCTAGCGCACGGTTCGAGGGTGTGCTCAAGCCCTTGGCCGATCAGCCGTTCAAGCCGGGAGAAGTCGGGGCCATTGCCGCGTCCATCATGGACGCCGAACAGCGTCTGGAGTTCGATCGGGACCTGGAGATGAACCTGGCGATCTCTTTGACCGGTGTCGGGCGCTTTCGAGTGAATATCTTCAAACAACGCAACGATGTGTCGATCGTGGCGCGCAATATCAAACTCGACATTCCGCGTTTCGAAGACCTCAAACTGCCGCCGGTGCTGCTCGAAACGGTGATGCTCAAACAAGGACTGATGCTGTTCGTCGGCGCCACCGACTCGGGCAAGTCAACCTCGCTGGCGGCATTGATCGACTACCGCAATCGCCACAGCAGCGGCCATATCATCACGATCGAAGACCCGGTCGAGTACATCCATCGGCACAAGAAGTCGATCATCAACCAGCGTGAGGTCGGCGTCGATACCCGCAGTTTTCACGCCGCATTGAAAAATACCCTACGCCAGGCACCGGACGTCGTGCTGATCGGCGAAATTCGTGACCGCGAGACGATGGAGCATGCGCTGGCATTTGCCGATACCGGTCATCTGGTCATTTCCACCCTGCATGCCCACAACGCCCATCAGGCGCTGGACCGCATCATCAATTTCTTTCCCGAAGAACGCCGGCCGCAACTCCTGCATGACCTGGGCAATAACCTGAAAGCGTTCGTGTCCCAGCGCCTGGTGCGTACCCGTGACGGTCAACGACGGGCGGCGGTGGAAGTGATGATTGGCACGCCAACCGTCGGCGACCTGATTCGGCGCAATGAGTTTTCAGAACTGAAGGGGATCATGGAGAAGTCTTCAGAGGCGGGGATGCAGACCTTCGATGGGGCGCTGTTCGAGCTGTTTTTCGAGGGTGCGATCGATGAGGCAGAAGCGTTGAAACATGCGGATTCATTGAACAACCTGCGCCTGCGGCTGAAAATGCACGCCGAGGCCACGCCCGGCCCCCATACACCACCGGGTGAATGGGGGCTGATGGACTGACCCCACAGGAGTTGGTTGTCGCAGGTGTTGTCGGTGAGAAGAATTAAAGCATGCTGATTGTTGACTAATAGCCTGAAGTTGTATCTGAAACTTCAGGGAGGTGCCACTTCTGTAAGTTACTTGATTTTCGGAGCGCGGGACTTGATGGACTGATTATTGGCTGGCTAGTTGTACTATGGTTGGTCTGTCGGAAATGTTACTTAATAGATTGGCGGTGGATTGCTCGGCCTGAGCAAGTAAGATCTGCCTGGACTGAATAAGTCATTCAGTTAATTTATTAAGGGTTGGGCTATGCATTTTGAATTAAAGGATAAGTTCTATAAGCCTCTGGGTGATTTCGGCAGAGAGGAGCAGTTGCGTCAAGACGCGGATGCAGCTGAGCGGAAATTGATTTTGGTCAATCTGAAAGCTTGTCTGGCAGATTACAGTGACGACGAAACAATAGACTGGTTTAACTACGAGATGGAGTTGCAGAAGGGCTCCTCTTTGTATGAGGTCTATGTGCCGGGAAGCGTTCTGATGAACGAATTGCTCAGTACGGTTGCAATAAGAAGCGCACTAACCCAGGAAAATATGAGTGACGCCGAACTTATTCGTGTTACCCATTCTGGCAAGCTGGAAGTGTTTGATGGTCATGATTGGAGAGATTTCGTCGCGCTGGGATATGTTGCCCACTCTAAGGCTACCCGAGATTCAATGGGGATCTTGGCGGACATTGCCAAAGAGGCCGGAGGTTGCCTGTGGGCGGACAACATTGTGAATATCGATCAGTGGCTTGAATTCTATGGCTTCGATGTGCCAAAGACCGTTGCGCAGGTCAGAAACCTGATCGGCTACTTCGAGTTTGACTGTCCTGAAATCGATCATTTTGGCAATTATTGGGGGCAGATCATCACCGATGATCAATCGTTGATCGTATTGTCCGCCGAGCAACTTAGGGATATTCGTCAGACCACTGAAAAACTTATAGCTCCGGACAAAAAGCTGCTGGACAAACTGTACCGCGAAACGGGTGGCACTATTGCAACGCACGATAACGCCGCCGAACGTATCGTTCAGTTGGTCACGCATCCGGCGGCCCAAGCCTGCGCCACGAAACTCCTGAAGGAACTGAACTGGTTCGGTGGAACATCCGGGCAAGACGTCTCTGCACAGGATCTTGGGCAACTATTGATAACGGTTATTTTGCTGGAACTGGATCCGCACATTGGTAACGCTCAAGCCAGAAAGAGTATCGGCGCGTTCGATTTGTATGCACCGACCAATGTCGAACGATCTTCGTCGGTCGTGCGCAAGGAGCTGGAAACCTTTCTACACACCAAAGGCTGGGTGAATCCTGTCGTGGCGCCATTGGCATCGCACCTGCTGCTGGCGGAAATCGCGCCAGAATTTCTGGTCAAGGGTGTCCCGTCGTCGCTGATGATGGGTTCGGTTGGCTGGGTGTCCTTCTGCGTTGGAGTTGCCCTGGTGGAAGCGGTCACCAAGGGAGCTTCGCGGGTTTTGACGTATACGCAGATTATGGCGTATGCCGAACTGGAGCCAGTCAGTGATCCGCTGGCACGTCTGCGGGATTTGGCAATGCTCGATCCAATCGTTGACTGGGCCCTGATTAATGACGTGGTGACGACAACGGAACTTAAGCAAGCGGAAAAGGAAACGACTGAGCGGGCAATGACAGTGTTCGAGGAGTACGTGGACGGCACGCACCTTGCCCGCGCCTATACCAGCTCCATTCCAAGCAGAAAAGACATCGCACGGGCAGCTGTGACGAAAGCCGCGCCAACTTGTGATTTCCTGGAAGATAAAATTATCTATCAGCAACCCGGCCTATATGCCTCACCTACCGCTATGTCCATGGTCGACCTGCATATGTCCGGTGACCTGGTGGGTGGCCTCTGGGATCTGCGTGCGGTTTTCCCCAACCCCTACTCTAACGCACCCAATTTGCATGGAAATATTACCAATCATAAAAATAAAAGTTTCTATGATCCATCCGTACTCAGCATTCACGATCGTTATCCGAGGCTGCGGCGGCTGGCGCCCAATAATGATGAGTATCACCGCCAACTGCGGGGTTACCTCGGCAATTTGAATAATGCTGTGATCAGAAATGTGAAGATGGCCCTTTCACACATGCCTCCCTTCGATCTGGAAACCTTTCTGAAAGGCAAGATCACCTTCTTTACCCTTCGCAGCCCGGCGATAGAGACATCCTCCAACCGTTTTGGGGGCCCGTTGATACTTGAAACAGACTATGAAACCCAACAAGGAAAAGATGCTGTCACGGGGCGTTTTGGTATTGTCATGTGCGCTTCTCATGGAAACACTGTTACGTGCTATGAACTGTTTACCTTGCGTGGTGAACTACGTAGAAACAACACGCTTGGTGCGCTGATCGCCAACACGGGAAAATTGCAGGGCGCCGCCAGAGTGGATTTTAAGGGTGGTCTGAAAGCGCAACAGGTACCGACGGATCCAGAACGATTACCGATTATCCTTAGTGAATACACTCATGGTCTTCTAGAGTCCAGTTCGGCCAGCAGTAGCGTGGCGATAATTGACAAGTTGGGTGAACTTGCCGCGCCTACTACGCCGTCGGAGCGGAAGCAGAGTGTTTATCAAAATTTTGATAATTCGCAGCTTGTTCGAATTGCCAGGTTCATCGTCAACAATCGTCCGATGATGACGTTTGACGAGCTTGAAGCAGCCGCCACTGTGCCAACAGTGCTTGAAAGCCAGCGCAAAAAAGGCGAAGAAACTGCGGCGTATATTGTCGATCTGGTAGTTCCCTTTAAAAAGTGCATCGAGGATCTATCTTCCGGGGAGCACAATAAGATGGTCGATGGGATGTATGGCTGCGTTATGGATGTCATCGCAGTGGGTGGGGCGTTTGTGGGGGCTGGCGCCAAAGCACTGAGCATCTCGGCGAAGGCTATCTCCACGGCTTCCAAAGCCGTCCGCCTGACCAAGCTCGCTTTCGTCACATCTGTTTCCCTCTTCAACCCCGTGGATGGCGTGCCTACGGCATTTTTCGGAGCCGGGAAACTCGTCCATAAGGGGGCGCTACGCTTTAACAGGCAGGCTCAAGAGATGCTCGGACTGGCGCAATCCCAGTTGCGCAAACTCAATGGCCGTCATAAAACCTACGACCTGGCTCGCGCAGCCAATAGCGCCGATACCACCGGACAGGGTACCTGGCGACCCCGTGGTGCAACCGGTGACGCGCTAACGGTGGTGGCCCGGCGTAACGGCCACCAATGGTATGCCCTTGATCGACTGGGCAAACCCTGGGGACCAAAACTGAACAACTTCACCTTTCAGGCACCTATCCAGTTGCCGCGATTCAGTAAGACATTGCCCGTCAGCTATACCCGACGGTTCATTGAGCAAAGCTTGCCGCTGGCGCGTACAAAAATCGAAAACGCGATCAACGTCTTGACCAGTCTTGACTTAACGAAGGAACGTAACGCAATCATCAAGGTATTGCTGGGAAGCAACTCGAGCGATGCATTCGAACGGTTGGTGAACTATCTGAGATTGGTCAGGGCAGACTTTGCAGGTCTTTCCCTCAGTAATATTTTTCTCGATCCGCTCAAGAACACTAACAATATTGCTGCTTTCAACATGGACGCTTACAAGCAATGGAAAGATGCAAAAGACCAATCCGACACGAAATTCATCGAAATCTATACGCCCAATATCAACAAGCACTTCATCGGTCTGGGCTTCAACCATGACGTCGTGGCAGACGACTTGATTCATGAGGTGTTCCACGGTGCTGCACAGACTGATGATGTCAGCTATGCCCGCGATGCGGGACGCAACGGCGAAAGAGGGCAATTGCTGGATGTGGCTCCACTGCTGAACTTGGCGTCGGGACGTTTGCCGGTTACGGATGAGGGCCGTGCCTGTCACGCCAGTTCCAAAGCCTTTGAAAATGCTGACTCACTGGCTGTGACCACCTCGCTGCTGAGCCAGCTGTATACGGACAAGGGTAGTTACGAACTCAATATGTCCACCCTGCGCGGCGCGCTTGAAGCAAACACCGGTAGCGCAATTGACGAGCCGGTTCTGATCACTCTGAACAACTCTATTGCGCCGAATCCTGCCAGTGGAAGGCGCCCACCTGGTTCGCATATGGATTAACGCACACCCGCATGATCGTTTAAGTTCCGAGTTCCGGCCGATCCCGAAACTGCTCAAGCGCTTCGGGATTGGCCAAGGCATCGGTGTTTTTTACCTTCTCACCATGCACCACGTTGCGCACCGCCAGTTCCACGATTTTGCCGCTGATGGTCCGCGGTATATCGGTCACCGTGACAATCTTCGCCGGCACATGCCGCGGTGTGGTGTTGGCGCGGATGACCTGGCGGATCTGCTGCTGCAGTGCTTCGTCCAGATCGACGTCCTCGCGCAATCGCACGAACAGCACCACCCGCACGTCCTCCTGCCACTGCTGACCGATGGCCACGCTGTCGAGAACCTGTGGGACTTTCTCCACCTGACGGTAGATTTCCGCGGTACCGATGCGCACGCCGCCGGGGTTGAGCACGGCGTCGGAGCGTCCGTGGATCATCATCCCGCCGTCGCGCAATTGTTCCGCGTAATCGCCTTGGGCCCAGACGCCGGGGAACTGACTGAAATACGAGGTGCGAAGCTTTTCCTGTTGAGGGTCATTCCAGAACCCGATGGGGATTGCCGGAAAGTGACGTGTGCACACCAGCTCACCTTTTTCGCCGATCACCGGCTGGCCGTCGTCGTTCCAGACTTCCACTGCCATGCCCAGGCTTTTGCCTTGTATCTCGCCACGGCGTACCGGTTGCAGCGGATTGCTGTTCACAAAGCACGAAACGATGTCGGTGCCGCCGGACATCGAGGCCAGGCACAGGTCAGGCTTGAGATCGCGGTAGACGTAGTCGTAACTCTGCGGCGACAACGCGGAACCGGTGCAAAGCAGGGTTTTGAGGGTGCTCAGGTCATGGCTTTCGCGAGGTTTGATGCCGCTGCTTTCCAGGGTTGCGAGGTACTTGGGGCTGGTGCCGAAGACACTGATGCGTTCGTCGTCGATCAGGTCGATCAGACGCTCGGGGGCGGGATGAAACGGCGAGCCGTCGTACAGCACCACCGCGCTGTCCACGGCCAGCGCCGAAACCAGCCAGTTCCACATCATCCAGCCGCAGGTGGTGTAGTAGAACAACCGGTCGCCGGGGCCGAGATCGCAATGCAGGCCATGTTCCTTGACGTGTTGCAACAACACGCCGCCAGTGCTGTGAATGATGCATTTCGGCACGCCCGTGGTGCCGCTGGAATAGAGGATGTACAGCGGATGAGCGAAGGGCACGGCAACGAAATCCGGCTCGCCGCCAGCGTCGTAGAAATCATCCCAGAGCGTCACGTTGGCCTGGGTGTGGAAGTGTTCGATGTGCGCTTGCGGTCGGGCGTAAGGCACAACAATCAACTGCTGCAAGGACGGCAAGCGTTCGAGGATTTCATTGACCTTGGTGGTCTGGTCGATCTCTTTGCCGGCATAGCGGTAACCGGCGCAGGTGATCAGCACTTTCGGTTCGATCTGGCCGAAGCGATCGATTACGCCCTGGGTGCCGAAGTCCGGTGAGGAGCAGGACCAGATCGCTCCCAAACTGGTGGTGCCGAGCATCGCCACGAGGGTTTGCCAGGTATTGGGCATGCACGCTGCGACGCGGTCACCGAGGCCGACACCGGCGGCTTTCAAGCTGTTCTGAAACCCGGCGACATGCTCGGCCAGTTCTGCCCAGGTCAGGTGTTCACGCTGGCCGTTTTCGCCGATGGCAATGACCGCCACGGCATCGTCGCGACGGCGCAGCAGGTGCTCGGCAAAGTTCAGGGTGGCGCCGGGAAACCATTGGGCGCTGGGCATTTGCTCGCCCTCAACCAGTACAGCGTCCGGTTGATCATGGAAACGGATGTCGAAGAAATCGACGATGGCCTGCCAGAACGCTTCACGCTGATCGATGGACCATTGATGCAGGGCAGGGTAGTCGTCGACGTGGAGGTTGTGTCGCTGATTGATGAAGCGCCGAAAGGCCTCCATGCGGGTCTTGCCGATGCGCTTGGCGCTGGGTTGCCAGAGGATGTCGGACATGGCTTGCCTCTTCTTCTATCTTCAGATCCATTCGCGGGCAAGCCACGCTCCCACAGGGTTTGTGTCGAACCCTAATCCTGCGCCAACCACAAAAACCTGTGGGAGCGTGGCTTGCCCGCGATGAACGATAACGCGGTCTAACGTCAGATCACTGCGCCAACCACCCACCATCAATATTCCACGCCGCGCCACGCACCTGGCTACCGGCCTCACTGCACAAAAACAGCACCAGTTCGCCCAATTGTGGCGGCGTCACAAACTCCAGAGAAGGCTGTTTCTCGGCCAGCAAGTCATGTTGCGCCTGTTGCGGGTCGATCCCTTTGGCGATGCGGTCATCAATCTGCTTCTGCACCAGTGGCGTCAGCACCCAACCCGGGCAGATGGCGTTGCAGGTGACGTTGGTGGTGGCGGTTTCCAGCCCGACCACCTTGGTCAAACCGATGACGCCATGCTTGGCCGCCACGTAAGCCGCCTTGCCCACCGAGCCGACCTGACCGTGCACCGAGGCGATGTTGATGATCCGGCCCCAGCCCTTGTCGCGCATACCGGGCAGGCTTAGGCGAGTGCTGTGAAACACCGACGACAGGTTGATCGCAATGATCGAATCCCAACGTTCCACCGGGAACTCTTCCACCGGCGCCACATGCTGAATACCGGCGTTGTTGACCAGGATGTCCACGCCGCCGAACTCACGCTCGGCGTAGGCGATCATGTCGGCGATCTGCTCAGGGTTGCTCACGTCAGCCGGGTGATGGCCGACCTTGCCGCCGAATTGCTCGACCTCGGCAATCACTTTGGACGCATCACCGAAACCGTTGAGGATCAGGTTGGCGCCAGCCTTGGCCAGGCTGAGGGCGATGCCCAGGCCGATACCGCTGGTGGAACCGGTGACCAGTGCAGTCTTGCCCGAAAGAGTCGTCATGAATACCTCACACAATGCCAGTGGCGTAGAAAGTACCGATCACCACAAAAACCGCCAGGGTCTTGATCAGCGTAATACAGAAAATGTCTTTGTAGGCTTCGCGGTGGGTCAGGCCGGTGACCGCCAGCAAGGTAATCACCGCGCCGTTGTGCGGCAGGGTGTCCATGCCGCCACTGGCCATCGCGGCCACCCGGTGCAGCACTTCCAGCGGGATGTTGGCGGCGTGGGCCGCTGCGATGAAGTCATTGGCCATGGCCGCCAGCGCAATGCTCATACCGCCCGACGCCGAACCGGTAATGCCGGCCAGCAGGGTCACTGTGATCGCTTCGTTGACCAGCGGATTGGGAATGCTCTTGAGCCAGTCGGCCAATACCAGGAAGCCCGGCAAGGAGGCGATCACCGCACCAAAGCCGTACTCCGATGCGGTGTTCATCGCCGCCAGCAACGAACCGCTGACCGCGCTTCGACTGCCTTCAGCCAACTTGCCGCGAATCGCCTGGAAGCCGAACACCAACACCATGATGATGCCGACCAGCAGGGCGGCCTGCACCGCCCAGATCGCGGTGAGCTTGGCGATGTCGGTGGTCACCGGCGCGGCCATGCCCGGCAGCGCGAGGCTGTGGGTCTTGCCATACCACTGCGGAATCCACTGGGTGAACAGCAGGTTCATGATGCCGACGGCCAGCAGCGGTGACACGGCGATCCACGGGTTGGGCAGTTTGATGTCGGCAGCGGTTTCCGGCTCGTTGCGCAGTTCGGTGCCATAACCCTCACCGGCGCGCTGAGCCTTATTGCGCTGACGCTGGAGAAACAGCATGCCGGCGCAGACCACGAAGATCGCGCCGATCAGGCCCAACCAGGGCGCGGCCCAGGCGGTGGTGTTGAAGAAGGTGCTGGGGATGATGTTCTGGATTTGCGGGGTGCCGGGCAGGGCGTCCATGGTGAACGAGAAGGCACCGAGGGCGATGGTCGCCGGGATGAGTCGCTTGGGAATATTGCTCTGGCGGAACATTTCAGCGGCAAACGGGTAGACCGCGAACACCACCACGAACAGCGACACGCCGCCATAAGTCAGCAGGGCGCAGACCAGTACGATCACTAGCATCGCCTGACTCGTGCCGAGCAGGCGAATCGCCGCTGCGACGATGGAGCGCGAAAAGCCCGACAGCTCGATCAGCTTGCCGAACACTGCACCGAGCAGGAATACCGGGAAATACAGTTTGATGAAGCCGACCATTTTCTCCATGAACACCCCGGTGAAGGCGGGGGCGACGGCGGAAGGGTCGGTGAGCAGCACGGCGCCGAGGGCGGCAATCGGGGCAAAGAGGATAACGCTGTAGCCACGGTAAGCCGCGAGCATTAGCAGCGTGAGGGCTGCCAAGGCAATGATCACACTCATGGTGTGTCTCCTGGATTGTTATTTTTGTAGGGTGGAACTGTTGTGGGAGAGGGCTATAGCGAGTTTCGTGCCATACACGCAAGCTATTGAAACATAAGAATATATGTAGATTGTTTGAGTTGGGTTTTAGTTGGGTGTCTCTAGTTTGAGACTTTTATCGGTATTGCCGGCCTCATCGCGAGCAAGCTCGCTCCCACAGGTTGACCGAGTTGCGCGCAAGAATGCGGTCAAATGTGGCAGCGAGCTTGCTCCGGGCGGCGTTCCGACGATGCTCTGTCTACAAGTGGAGATGTATGTCTCTTTATGGAGACTCCGCAATCCCCAACGCCACCATTTTCTTGTACAGCGTCGACCGCCCAAGCCCCAACCGCGCCGCCGCTTCAACAACCTTCCCGCCGCATTGCGCGAGGGTGCTTTCAATCAACTGCCGATCAAACCGCTCCCGAGCCTCACTGAAATTCTCATGCGCAACCGGCTCAATCGTTACAGGCGCCACGCGCTCTACCGGAGTGAACGTCCCAATCGCCGCGCGGATATCCGCGGCATTCAGCATCAAGTCATCACTGAGCAGTGCGGCGCGTTCGAGTACGTTGCGCAGTTCACGAATATTCCCTGGCCAGGCATGTTGACCCAGCAGGTCCAAGGCTTCGCGGTTCAATTCGTGCTGACTGCGCAGCTCCTCCAGAATCGCTTCACTGAGGGCTGGCAGGTCATCAAGTCGATCACGCAGCGGCGGGACCTGGATCGGCAGCACGTTAAGGCGGTAATAAAGATCGGCGCGAAATTCGCCGCGTTTTATCGCGGCTTCCAGATCCGTGGAGGTTGCGGCAATCACCCGCACATCGCTCTGGATCACTTCGTTGGAGCCCACCGGCTCAAATTCTTTTTCCTGCAGTACCCTCAGCAATTTGCTTTGCAGTGGCAGCGGCATGTCGCCGATTTCATCGAGAAACAGGGTGCCGCCCTGAGCAATTTGCAACTTGCCAGCGCGGCCCTTGCGATCTGCACCGGTAAACGCGCCGGGCGCGGTGCCGAAGAATTCCGCTTCCAGCAACGATTCGGGAATCGCCGCGCTGTTGATACTGACAAAGGCTTTGTGCGCGCGCGGCGAAGCGCCGTGGATCGCCTGGGCCAGCAGCTCTTTGCCGGTGCCGGTTTCACCGAGCAGCAACACCGGAGACTCGGCGCTCGCGCTGCGCCGGGCGCGGCGTTTGACTTCGAGGCTGGCGGCGCTGGTGCCGATGAAGTGCGCAAAGTTGTACTTGGTTTGCCGCGCTCGCAGCAGCGAGCGGGTGGAGGCCAATTCTTCCTGCATGCTCATGTAGCGCTTGAGCATCGGCGAGAGGCTGCGCAATTCGTCGAACAGCGCAAACCCGATGGCGCCGATCACCACGCCGGCGTCGTCATGAATCGGCAGGCGCATCACCACCAGTGGTTCTTTGGGGGTGTCCTGCATGTCGAGCAATATCGGCCGCCCCGTGCGTACCACCTCGCGCAACAGACTGCCGGGGATCACACTTTCGCAGGCCTTGCCGATCGCTACTTCCGCCGATTCCAGGCCGAAGCGTCGGGCATAGCGCTCGTTCATCCAGACGATGTTCGCATCGCGGTCGACAATCACCGTACCTTCGCTGGACTGCTCGATGATCTCGAACAACGAACGGATCGCCAGCAGGCGAACGCGCTGATAGTCCTTGAGGCTTTCGGTGGTGTTCATGGGCGTCATGTCCAAAATGTGTAGTGTCTGTGGGGGCCTCATCGCGAGCAAGCTCGCACACATTTGATCTATGTCGTTCACAAATCTCCTGTGGGAGCGAGCTTGCTCCGGGCGGCGTTCCGACGATGGCCGTTACGCGGTCCAAATGCATAGCGCGATTATGACTATCGCGGATGCGCCGCCGCCAACAGCTCTTTGGTATACGGATGCTGCGGCGAATCGAACACGACATGACTGGCACCGCTTTCCACCACTTTGCCGTCCTTGATCACGATCATGTCGTGAGCCAGTGCGCGCACCACCGCCAGGTCGTGGCTGATGAACAGGTAGGTCAGGCCATGTTTTTCCTGAAGTTGGCGGAGCAGGGCGACCACTTGTTTTTGCACCGTGCGATCCAGCGCCGAGGTCGGTTCGTCCAGCAGGATCAGCGCCGGTTTCAGTACCAGCGCCCGGGCGATGGCGATGCGTTGGCGTTGGCCGCCGGAAAACTCATGCGGGTAGCGATGACGACTTTGCGGGTCGAGGCCGACTTCCTCCAGCGCCCGAATTACCTCGGCTTTGCATTCGTCAGCCGTCAACTGGCTATGCACCTCAAGGCCTTCGCTGATGATCTGCGCCACGGACATTCGCGGGCTGAGGCTGCCGAACGGGTCCTGGAATACCACCTGCATTTTCTTGCGCCACGGCCGCAGCTGTTTTTGCGTCAGGCCGTCCAGCGCTTCACCTTGAAAGCGAATGCTGCCTTCGGAATCGAGCAAGCGAAGGATCGCCTGACCCAGCGTCGACTTGCCGGAACCGGATTCGCCCACAATGCCCAGCGTCTTGCCGCGTTGAATGTTAAGGCTGATGCCGTCCACGGCATTCAGGTAGGTCTTGCGCTGAAACAGCCCGCCACCGAGAGCAAACTGAACGCGCAGATTGTCCACTTCCAGCACGTTCTCGCGCTCGTCCCGGGGCAGTGCTTCACCTTCGGGTTCGGCGTTCAGCAGCACGCAGCTGTAAGGATGTTTCGGTTCGGTAAACAGCGTCTCGCAAGGTGCCTGCTCAACGATCTCGCCGGCCTTCATCACGCAAACTCGTTGGGCAATGCTGCGCACCAGATTGAGGTCGTGGCTGATCAGCAGCAGCGACATGCCGAGACGCTGTTGCAGGGATTTGAGCAGCAGCAGGATCTTGCGCTGCACTGTCACGTCCAGCGCTGTGGTCGGCTCGTCGGCGATCAGCAGCTCTGGTTCGCAGGCCAGGGCCATGGCGATCATCACCCGTTGCCGCTGGCCACCGGACAATTGATGGGGGTAGGCCTTGAGCCGCTCTTTGGGTTTCTGAATGCCGACCAAATGCAGTAACTCGAGAATCCGCGCTTGCGCCGCTTTACCGGCCAGCCCCTTGTGTAGCAGCAGGGTTTCGCCGATCTGCTTTTCGATGCTGTGCAATGGGTTGAGCGAGGTCATGGGCTCCTGGAAGATCATCGCGATGCGGTTACCCCGCAGTTCTCGCAACACCTTGGCCGGAGCGCCGACCAGTTCGCGGCCTCGATAGCGAATACTGCCCATGGTTTCGGTGCCGGTCTCGGGCAGCAGTTGCAGGATCGAGTGAGCGGTCACCGACTTGCCGCAGCCCGACTCGCCGACCAGCGCCAGGCATTCGCCAGGGCGGATGTCCAGGCACAGATTGCGCACCACGGTCTGGCCGCTGAAGGCCACGCTGAGGTCACGGATTTCGATCAGGTTGTTACTCATATCAACAGTCCGCGTCACGATCGTGGGTCAAAGGCATCTCGCAATGCCTCCCCGATAAACACCAGTAAAGAAAGAATCAGCGCCAGGGTAAAAAATGCCGTTAATCCCAGCCACGGCGCTTGCAGGTTCTGCTTGCCTTGACCGATCAACTCGCCCAGCGATGCACTGCCGGCAGGCATGCCGAAGCCGAGGAAGTCCAGCGCTGTGAGGGTGGAGATCGCTCCGGTCAGAATGAACGGCAGATAACTCAGCGTCGCGTTCATTGCGTTGGGCAGGATGTGCCGGACGATAACCTTGCGGTCGGTCAGGCCCAGCGCCCGGGCGGCTTTGACGTATTCCAGGTTGCGTCCGCGCAGGAACTCGGCGCGAACCACGTCCACCAGGGCCAGCCAGGAAAACAGCGCCATGATCCCCAGCAGCCACCAGAAATTAGGCTCGACGAACCCCGACAGGATGATCAGCAGGTACAGCACCGGCAGCCCCGACCAAACCTCCAGCAACCGTTGACCGATCAAGTCGACCCAGCCGCCGTAATAGCCTTGCAGGGCGCCGGCAGCGATGCCGATCAGTGCGCTGACAAAGGTCAGCATCAAGGCAAACAGGATCGACACCCGCGCACCGAAAATCACTCGGGCCAACACGTCTCGCGCCTGGTCGTCGGTGCCCAGCCAGTTGACCTTCGTCGGCGGGCTAGGCGCTGGTTGATTGAGGTCATAGTTCGGCGTGTCGTCGCTGAAGGGGATTGGCGGGAACAGCATCCAGCCACCGTCCTGGTGAATCAGCTTCTGCACATAATCGCTGCGGTAGTCCGCCTGGAACGGCAGCTGCCCACCAAACTCCTGCTCGGTATGACGCTTCAGGGCCGGGAAGTAGAGGGATCCCTGGTAGCTAACGATCAGCGGCTTGTCGTTGGCGATCAGCTCGCCACCGAGAGTCAAGAGGAACAGGCCGACAAACAACCACAGCGACCACCAGCCACGACGGTTTTTCTTGAAACGCTCAAAACGACGACGACCTAACGGCGAGAGCTTGAACATCAGGCGTTCCTCGCGGCGAAGTCGATACGCGGGTCGACGAGGGTGTAGCAGAGGTCGCCGACCAGTTTTATCAAGAGACCGAACAGCGTGAAGATGAACAGCGAACCGAATACCACCGGATAGTCCCGTGAAACCGCGGCTTCGTAGCTCATGCGACCCAGGCCGTCGAGGGAGAAGATCACTTCGATCAGCAGGGAGCCGGCGAAAAATACGCTGATGAACGTCTGGGGAATCCCCGAGACCACCAGCAACATTGCATTGCGAAACACGTGACCGTAAAGCACTCGGCGTTCGCTCAGACCCTTGGCGCGGGCGGTGACCACGTACTGGCGCGTGATTTCATTGAGGAAGGAGTTCTTGGTCAGAATGGTCAGCGTGGCGAACCCGCCGATCACCAGCGCCGTCACCGGCAATACCAGGTGCCAGAAGTAGTCGGCGATTTTGCCCACGGTCGACAGCGATTCGAAGTTGTCCGAGACCAGCCCGCGCACCGGGAACCAGTTCAGCGAGGTGCCACCGGCGAAGACCACGATCAGGAACATCGCGAACAGGAACGCCGGCATGGCGTAGCCGATGACGATCGCGGTGCTGCTCCAGATATCGAAGTGGCTGCCGTGGTGCACGGCCTTGCGGATGCCCAAGGGAATCGACACCAGGTAGGTGATCAGCGTCGCCCAGAGCCCAAGGGAAATGGTCACCGGCATTTTTTCCAGGATCAGGTCGGTGACGGTCGCACCACGGAAAAAGCTCTTGCCGAAGTCCAGGCGCGCGTAACTGGTGAGCATCAGCCACAGGCGTTCGTGCGCCGGCTTATCGAAGCCGTATTGCTTTTCGATGTCCTTGATCAGTTGCGGGTCGAGGCCGCGACTGGATCGGGAGGTGCCGGACATGCGTTCACCGGAACCGCCACCGACACTCGCGCCGCCGATGCCTTGCAAGTGCGCGATGGCCTGTTCCACCGGGCCGCCCGGCGCGGCCTGGACGATGATGAAGTTGACCAGAAGAATGATCACCAGCGTCGGAATGATCAGCAGCAGACGCCGCAGTATGTAAGCCCACATCAGTGCGGCCCTCCGGGTTTGCCACGGCTGATTTGCTCAGCGGTCATCTGTTGGTTGGTCAGCGGTGTGGTGCTGATTTCCCACCAGCTCTCGATGGCTTCGTCATTGCTCGCTTGCTCGTTGGGCCTGCCGAAACGGTTCCACCACACGGTGGAGCTGCCCGGCGGGTAATAGTTGGGAATCCAGTAGTAGTTCCATTGCAGCACCCGGTCCAGCGCGTGGGCGTAGTGCAGCATTTCGGGTTGGGTGGTGGCGCGAACCAGCCCGGCGATCAGTGTGTCGACCGCCGGATTTTTCAACACCATGTAGTTATTGGCGCCAGGGTCGTTGGCCGAGACCGAGCCGAAGTAATTGAGCAGTTCGCCCCCGGGCGACGTCGTGACCGGGTAGCCGGTGACGATCATGTCGTAGTCGCGGCTCATCAGGCGATTCACGTATTGGGACGAGTCGATGCGGCGGATGTTCATGTCGATGCCGATTTGTTTCAGGGTGCGCTTATAAGGCAGCAGCAACCGGTCCATGCCGTTCTGGCTGACCAGGAAAGTGAAACTCAGCGGCGTGCCTTCGGCGTTGACCAGTTGATCGCCATCGGGTTTCCAGCCGGCCTGTTCGAGCAAGTCGAGTGCCTGCAACTGTTTGTCGCGTATCACGCCACTGCCGTCGGTTTTCGGTGCCTGGAAAACCTGGGTGAACACCTCGTCGGGGACCTGCCCGCGCAGCGGTTCGAGAATCGCCAGTTCGCCGGCGTCCGGCAGTTGTCGGGCGGCGAGGTCGGTGTTGGAAAAGTAACTCTGCTGGCGGATGTACATGTCGCGCATCATCTGCCGGTTGCTCCACTCGAAATCCCAGAGCATGACCAGCGCCTGACGCACTCGACGGTCCTGGAACAGCGGGTTTTGCAGGTTGAACACAAAGCCCTGAGCCGGTTGGGGGGCTTGGGTTGCCAGGTGCGCCTTTTGCAGGCGCCCGTCGCTCAGGGCCGGGCTGTCGTAGCCAATGGAGAAACCGGTGGCGGAGAATTCGCGGTTGTAGTCGTAAGCACCGCCGCGCAGGACTTGGCGGGCGACGTCGGTATCGCCGAAGTACTCGATGCTGAAAAGATCGAAGTTGTAGAGGCCGCGGCTGACCGGTAAATCCTTGCCCCACCAATCGGCATTGCGCGTGAAGGTGATGCTGCGACCGGAGTCGACTTTGCTCACCCTGTAGGGGCCACTGCCCAAAGGTGGCTCATAACCGCCACCATTGGCGAAGTCGCGAGTCTTCCACCAATGCTCGGGAAACACCGGCAAGGTCGCGATATCAAGGGGCAGGGTACGGTTTTCATTACTTTTAAAGTCGAACCGAACCGTCAGAGGTGATTCCACTTCGACGCCTTTGACATCGGCAAATTGAGTGCGATAACGCAGGCTGCCCTGGGTCATCAACAGGTCGAAGGTGTAACGAACGTCTTCGGCCGTGATCGGTTTGCCGTCTGCAAAACGGGCCTTGGGGTTCAGGTAGAAGCGCAGGAACAAGCCGTCGTCCGAGCGCTCCATCTTCTGTGCCACCAGACCGTACACGGTGTATGGCTCGTCCAGCGAACGCTGGGCGAGAGGCGAGTAAAGCAGGCCGTCGATCTGTGTGACGCCAATGCCTTTGTCGATGTAAGGCAACATATGATCGAAATGACCGATTTCGACGGCCGAGCGGCGCATCGTGCCACCCTTGGGGGCTTGCGGGTTTGTGTAGGCAAAATGACTAAAGCCGGCAGGATACTTCGCCGGTTCACCGTACACGGTCAACGCATGTTGCGGTGCTGCATTCACACCGGCGGCGCCCAACAACAGGGCCACGGCCGTGAACAATAAAGTAGGGAAAGCCAGTCGCATTGTCAGCCTTAGAGCCGGGTGGTCAATAACCGCAATTTGTACGCTAGCGGCGCGTCCCTTGCCACCCGTATCACGTATCCGAAACACAACGGCCCACCAAAAGGCGGGCCGCTGTGCAGAAAACTTAAAGGTTGATCAGTCCTGACGGCTGGTCACTTCCAGCAGGTGGTAACCGAACTGGGTCTTGACCGGGCCTTGCACCACGTTGATCGGTGCGCTGAAGACCACGGCGTCGAATTCCTTGACCATCTGGCCTGGACCGAACGAACCCAGATCACCGCCCTGGCGGCTGGAAGGGCAAGTGGAGTTGGTTTTGGCGACTTCGGCGAAATCAGCGCCGCCTTCGATTTGGGCTTTCAATTCGTTGCACTTGGCTTCGCTGGCAACGAGGATGTGACGGGCAGTGGCTTTGGCCATGGAAAAATACTCCTTTCAATGTTCAGTAAAGTGCGGAGCCTACCGGATTCAGTGGTCTATTTCTCCTCAAAGTTCCCTCCAGTTCGCACAGATCGCTGGCATTCCTTTATAGACCGGCATTTCTCAGACGCTCCGCATGCTGCACATACAGGGCAATCGGGTCGATGCCCTTGCGCAACGGACCGGCGGCCTGGCTGAGGCTGTCCAGATGATCCAACGGATAGTCGGACCGGATGACTTTGCCCAAATGGGAGCTGTAGCGGCCAACCAGGCCGTCGTTCTGCTCGGGTTCGGTGGTGAAGTATCGGGAAAAGGCGCGGAGGAACCCGTGCAGCGGACTCAGTGCATCAAGCCCTTTGTCGAGAATGTCGCCCTGCAGGGTGCCGCTCCAGGAGTAATAACGTACGCCGCCGACCAGTTCGCGACCCTTGCCGCCCCAGGTTTTCGGCAATCCCTGGGGGTACTTGTCGTTGAACGCGCCTACGCCTTCGGTGGTCAGGGCATTCAGAGCGGCGATGGCGTTCTGCGGCAGGTGACGGTGGCCGCTGAGCAACGATAGAAAGTCTGCAAACAACGTTGCAACTGTCGAGGCGACGTGTTCCGGCAGGCGCCCGGGCGTCAGCGCCTTGCGCAAGAAGTCGGCCAGTTCCGAGCCGTGATTCGGTCCGCTGACGGAGGTCACCGAAGCGATTGCCTCCGGCGCTGTCGCCGCCGCATACCGTGCAGCGAGTGCGCCTTGGCTGTGGCCGATCAGGTTGACTTTGTTTGCACCGGTTCCTTCCAGTACCCGCTCGATCTGCGCCAGAAGTTGGTCGCCGCGGACTTCATTGCTATGGGTAGCCGACAAGTGCGGGATAAACACTCTTGCGCCTGCACTCCTGAGGGCCTGCTTGACGTCATGGAAGAGTTCGACCTTGCCGATGCGATCGAAGCCGAAGAGCCCGTGGACCAACAGGATCGGATACTGAGTAGTTGCATTCCGTAGCATGTTCTTTCCTTTTTCGCAGTCGTTCAGAGGTGTGTTGATGGGCTCACTCTAAAGCACACCCGCTGTTCGGCGTTGTATGAAAAAGCCGCTGTAACCTGATGAAAACGGAATAGAAAATGTACGAAAGTTCGAAAGTACATGAGGTCTTGGTCGGAATATTTGGACATCTTTTTATCTGTAACAGAGCGTTTTACTGCGATGGCCTACTCCGCGAACACCCTTTGCCTGTTAATCGTGTCTCGATTCCGACGTCCAGTCCTCGATGGGAGGACTGGAAGAGGGTATGGCTCACGCCGATTGTTGATCGCTGCTCTGCGCTCTGAGCCGGTCGGCTGCCTGGCGCAACAATGATTCCGTCCCGCTCCAGCCAAGGCAGCCGTCCGTGACTGACACGCCGTAACGCATGGACGGGCTCAGCGGTTGGCAGCCTTCAAACAGATGACTCTCGATCATCATGCCGATCAGTGATCGATCACCTTGCAGGCGCTGTTCAAGCACATCGTTAAACACCGCTGGCTGACGCAACGGGTCTTTGCCGCTGTTGGCATGGCTGCAGTCGACCATGATCCGGGCCGGGATCTTCAGTTTGGTCAAATCGCTGTTCACCCGGGCGACGCTGTCGCGGTCGTAGTTCGGCCCGCGGTGTCCGCCACGCAGCACCAGGTGGGTGTCGGGATTGCCCGGTGTTTGAATGATTGCCGGATGACCCTGGCTGTCGACACCGAAATGGCGATGCGGATGGGCGGCGGAGCGCATGGCATCGCTGGCCACACCGACACCACCATCGGTGCCGTTCTTGAAGCCGACCGGCATGCTCAGGCCGCTGGCCATTTCCCGGTGGATCTGCGATTCGGTGGTGCGAGCGCCAATAGCGACCCAGCTCAGCAGATCGTCGAAGTAGCCGGCAGCCATCGGTTGCAGCAGTTCGGTTGCAATCGGCAGTCCAAGGCGGAGCATTTCGCGCATCAACTCGCGGGACAGCGTCAAGCCGCCGGCCATGTCATCGCTGCCATCCAGATGGGGATCGTAGGCCAGGCCTTTCCAGCCGATGGTGGTGCGGGGTTTTTCGACGTAGGCGCGCATCACCAGCAGCATTTCATCACTGACCTCGGCGGCGAGGCGGGCGAGGTTGCCGGCGTATTCGAGGGCGGACTGAGGATCGTGAATCGAGCAGGGGCCGACGATGACCAGCAGACGGGAGTCTTCACCGTTGAGGATCGCGCGAACCGCTTGGCGGTGGGCGGCGACTTGCTGGCTCAGGACGTTGCTGAGTGGCAGTTGCTGTTTGAGTTGCAATGAGCTGGGCAGACGCTGGGTCAGCGCTTCATTGGCAGGGCTCAAGGTGGACAGCGGCAGTGCAGAGACGGACGAGTTCATATTCGGGCTTCCTGGGCTGGCGGCGGGTTCGTTCCCGCGCACTCGGCCCTACTGGGGTGTTCGACAATTGGCCGGATTGGCTGCGTGTGTGCTTGCCACCTGTGGGTGACCGATCGGAGGCGGCAGGCTGTCCCGAGCGGAGGCTGCTAAATCGCCAGGCGGTAAAACTGTCGTAACGGTAGTAAGTGGCGTAGTTCATTTTTGAATCCTCTGGTTGTCTGGTGTGTCGCTAAAAATGTGCGGGGCTGAAAAAACAAAACCCCCGGTCGGGAAGCCGACCGGGGGTTGATAATTCTCTGGTGGCGACCCGTTTAAAGTGGGCGCCGTGTGGGTATCAGGCGCGCCAGTGGCTAAACCAATACCCAAAATAAAAGCTGATCGGAGCACAAACGTCATTCACCCGGGCAGCCGACACCGAGCGCAGGGCGCTGACGGTACGAAGCTGTGAGAGGGCGTTGAACATGGTTTATCTCCGATGAATGTGCCGAGCTTACTCGAGGCCGGTACACGGATTCAATCAGAAAATGCTATCGATCACCGACGGCATTTTCTATCGCTTGAGTGCGTCACCGGTTGTGACACACTTTGTGTTCCGCTTACGTACAACGTTACAAGGACGAACCATGACGCCACTGATCATCGCCGCTGCTCAATCGACCTCCATCGCCGGTGACCTTGCCGCAAACATGGTGCGGCATCAGCGCTTCATGCAAGTTGCCGCGGAGCACGGCGTGCAATTGCTGGTGTTTCCGGAGTTATCGCTGACCGGGTACGAGCGTGGACTTGCGGCTGAGCTGGCCATTGCGCCTCACGCCGAGGTTCTGCAACCGCTACGGGATTTCGCGCGGGAAGTCGGTGTGACGACTGTCGTCGGGATGCCGATTCGGCTGTCGGAAGATTCGCCAGTATTGATTGGGGCGCTGGTGTTGGGCGCTGATGGATCGCTCGGGATCTATAGCAAGCAACATCTGCATCCAGGCGAGGAAGTGGCATTTGCACCGGGAACCGGCGGTTCGACCCTGACCATAGGTGCCGATACGGTCGCGTTGGCGGTGTGTGCGGATTTCTCTCACGCCAGTCATGCCGCCGCGGCGGCCCAGCAGGGCGCGGATCTCTATGCGGCAGGCGTGCTGATCACGGAAAACGGCTACGCCCCGGATACCGCGTTGTTGCAAGGCTACGCCAGCGCTCATTCGATGGCGGTGCTGATGGCCAACCATGGCGGTGCAACGGGTGGCTGGGAATCGGCTGGACGCAGCGCAATCTGGGCGTCGGACGGCTCGCTGATTGCGGCCGCACCCGGAACCGGTAACCTGATGGTCGTTGCTCGACGCAACGCTGACGGCTGGAAAGGGCAATTAGTGGAGGTTGCATTGGGGTGATGGTATTTGAATTACGTCCGGCGACATCCCGGGACCTCGACTTCGCTCGTGAACTGACCCGCAACAACATGCTCCGCTATTACATTCAGCACGATCTGCTGTGGCAGGACGAAGGGTTCGATGTTGGCTGGGCAGGGCGCGAGAACTGGTTGATTGTAAGTGGCAGTACCGTGTTGGGCTTTTTCAGTCTGAGTCGTGACGCCAAAGCCCTGTACATCCGCGAACTGCACGTCCTCGAAGCGTTTCGAGGGCGGGGCGCCGGTTCCTGGGCGATTGATCAGGTATTCGCCATGGCGTGCAAGGAACGGCGTCCGGCATTGCGTTTGACGGTTTTTGAAAACAATCCCGCGCAAGCGTTGTATGCGAGAAAGGGCCTGAAGGTGGTCGGCACGGACGAGTGTTTCCTGAGAATGCAGCGTGATATCGATGCCTCGCCTGGCTGAAACACGCTTACGACAAGCCTTTCAAGATGTATTGAAACTTTTTATATGACGCTTGCCGCTAGGTCTGCCAGTTGCTTTTTGCTAAGGTGTCGGCAACCCAATAAGACCATTTCGCGAGGTGTCTGCTTGATTAGGGTGCTAGTAGTCGATGATCATGATCTCGTTCGTACAGGCATTACACGAATGCTGGCTGACATCGATGGCCTGCAAGTAGTCGGCCAGGCTGAGTCAGGCGAAGAATCCCTGCTCAAGGCGCGTGAGTTGAAACCCGATGTGGTACTGATGGACGTCAAGATGCCCGGCATCGGCGGTCTTGAAGCCACACGCAAATTATTGCGCAGTCATCCGGATATCAAAGTCGTCGCGGTCACCGTGTGCGAAGAAGATCCGTTTCCGACTCGGTTGTTGCAGGCAGGGGCCGCAGGCTACCTGACCAAGGGTGCCGGATTGCCGGAAATGGTCCAGGCCATCCGCCTGGTGTTTGCCGGGCAGCGCTACATCAGCCCGCAAATTGCACAGCAACTGGCGATCAAATCCTTCCAGCCGACCAATGATTCGCCTTTCGATGCCTTGTCGGAGCGGGAAATCCAGATCGCGCTGATGATTGTCGGCTGTCAGAAGGTCCAGATCATTTCCGACAAACTGTGTCTGTCGCCAAAAACCGTGAACACTTACCGTTACCGCATTTTCGAAAAGCTTTCGATCAGCAGCGATGTCGAGTTGACGCTGTTGGCGGTTCGTCACGGCATGGTCGATGCCAGCCTCTGAAAATGACTGAAGTCTTCGATCCAAGCGCCTTTCTGTCGACGGTCAGTGGGCGTCCCGGTGTGTATCGCATGTTCGACAGCGAGGCACGCCTGCTCTACGTCGGCAAGGCCAAGAACCTCAAGAATCGTCTGTCGAGTTACTTCCGCAAATCCGGTCTTGCGCCCAAGACCGCGGCGCTGGTCGCGCGTATCGCTCAGGTCGAAACGACGATTACGGCTAATGAAACCGAAGCCTTGTTGCTTGAACAGACGCTGATCAAGGAGTGGCGTCCGCCCTACAACATCCTGCTGCGCGACGATAAATCCTACCCCTACGTCTTTCTCTCGGATGGCCAGTTTCCACGCTTGAGCATCCATCGCGGTGCAAAAAAGGCCAAGGGCAAATACTTCGGCCCTTATCCCAGCGCCGGCGCCATTCGCGAAAGCCTGAGCCTGCTGCAGAAGACGTTTTTCGTTCGTCAGTGCGAAGACAGTTATTACAAGAACCGCACCCGTCCTTGCCTGCAATACCAGATCAAACGCTGCAAGGCGCCCTGTGTCGGGCTGGTGGAGCCTGAGGTATACGCTGAAGACGTACGGCACTCGGTGATGTTCCTTGAGGGGCGCAGCAATGCGCTGACGGATGAGTTGTCCGCAGGAATGGAAGAGGCGGCGATCAACCTCGAGTTCGAACGTGCGGCCGAGTTGCGGGATCAGATTTCATTGCTGCGCCGGGTCCAGGACCAGCAAAGCATGGAGGGCGGGACGGGCGATGTCGACGTGATCGCGGCGTTTGTCAATCCGGGTGGTGCCTGCGTTCATTTGATCAGTGTGCGTGGCGGGCGGGTGCTGGGGAGCAAGAACTTCTTTCCGCAGGTGGGTATTGAAGAGGACGTTTCCGAAGTCATGGCGGCGTTTCTCGGCCAGTACTTCATCAGCAGTCCTGAGCGCGACTTGCCGAGCGAACTGATCGTCAACGTGGTTCACGAAGACTTCCCGACCCTGATCTCGGCCATCGATGAGCTGCGCGGTCGTGAATTGACCATTAGTCATCGGGTTCGTGGTACGCGAGCACGCTGGCAACAGTTGGCGGTCACCAATGCCGAGCAGGCACTGGGAGCGCGACTGGCCAATCGTCAACACGTTGCTGCACGCTTCGATGCGCTGGCAGAAGTGCTGAACCTGGACGAACCGCCACAGCGCCTGGAGTGTTACGACATCAGTCACTCCAGCGGCGAAGCAACCGTGGCATCCTGCGTGGTGTTCGGCCCCGAAGGTCCGATCAAGTCCGACTATCGTCGCTACAACATTGAAGGCGTCACTCCGGGTGATGACTACGCCGCGATGCACCAGGCCCTGACCCGACGCTTCAGCAAGCTGAAGGACGGGGAGGGCAAGCTACCGGACATTTTGCTGGTGGACGGTGGCAAGGGGCAGCTGTCCATGGCCCGCGACGTGCTCAATGAACTGGCCGTGCCTGATCTGATTCTGCTGGGCGTAGCCAAGGGCGCCACACGCAAGGCCGGTTTCGAAACCCTGTACCTGAACGATGCTGCCCACGAATTCACCTTGCGCGGCGATTCCCCCGCGCTGCATTTGATCCAGCAGATACGCGACGAAGCTCACCGTTTCGCGATTACCGGGCACCGCGCTCGTCGTGGGAAAACTCGCCGCACGTCTACCCTGGAGGGCGTTGCCGGTGTCGGACCGACCCGTCGCCGCGATTTGTTGAAACATTTTGGTGGATTGCAGGAGCTGTCTCGTGCCAGCATCGAAGAGATCGCCAAAGCACCCGGCATCAGTAAAAAGCTCGCAGAGTTGATTTATGCCAATCTGCACAGCGAGTAGAATGCCCCCCTCACCTCGTAGCCAGTTGTGCCGATGAATATCCCTAATCTGATTACCGTACTACGCGTCCTGCTCATTCCGATCTTCATTTTACTGTTCTACCTGCCGTATCAATGGAGCTACCTGGCGTCCGCCTCGGTCTTCGCATTTGCCGCCGCCACAGACTGGCTGGATGGGTATCTGGCTCGCCGACTGGAACAAAGCACACCGTTCGGGGCTTTCCTCGATCCCGTGGCTGACAAGCTGATGGTCGCTGTTGCGCTGGTATTGCTGGTGCAAGAACATGGCAACCTGTGGCTCACACTGCCGGCCGCCGTGATCATCGGTCGCGAGATTGTCGTCTCGGCACTTCGCGAATGGATGGCCGAACTCGGCGCCCGCGCTCACGTCGCGGTGTCGAACCTGGGTAAATGGAAGACCGCCGCGCAAATGCTGGCGCTAGTGATCCTGCTGGCCAATCCGTCGGATTTCACGTTCTGGGTGCTGCTGGGTTACGCCTTGCTGCTGATATCCGCGGGCCTGACGTTGTGGTCCATGGTCCAATATTTGCGGGCTGCCTGGCCGCATCTGAAGACCGACGTGGAAAAGAAATAAACTTTTTTGAATCAAGGGGTTGACGGGGCATCTGGATTCTATAGAATGCGCCTCACCAAGACGCGGGAATAGCTCAGTTGGTAGAGCACGACCTTGCCAAGGTCGGGGTCGCGAGTTCGAGTCTCGTTTCCCGCTCCAAGCATTAAAAAATGGATCTCTGAAAGAGGTCCATTTTTTTCGTCCAAAGAAAAGTCTTTCTTTGGCTTTTGCCGCGCCCCCTGAAAACACTCGGATCCAGCCCCAATGGGCGCATTTTCCAGTACATCAATCCGGTGCTCGGCAGATCGGTTTTTTCGTGGTGCCAGTCTCACCGCAAACCGTACAAATCTCCTCCATTCATACGAAACGGAGATTGTGCGATGGCTCTCACCAAGACCGCGGTCCGACACGCCAAACCCAGTGCCAAGGACTACACCCTCCCTGACTACGACGGTCTCGCCCTTTTCGTGAATACGAAAGGCACCAAGTGCTGGCACTTCCGCTTTCCCTGGGCGAATAAGCAACCCCGTATTTCTCTCGGGACCTACCCTGAAATTAGTCTACGAGAGGCTCGCGCTCTGCGTGATGTTGCCAGGGTTCTGATCGCCAGGGGTATCGATCTGCGGGCCCATCGACGACAGGAGCGCAATGCCTTACGCCTGGCAACGGAAAACACCTTCGAAGCGGTCTTTCAGCGTTGACGTGATTCAAGGCGTTGAGTCTGAGGATGCGCTGGAGGTGGTGTGCAAGATTGAACGTCGTGGTGCACTGACGGCGGCGGAGAAGTGTCGAACCTGGTTAAATCAACTTTCCGATACGCGATAGTTGAGGCGGGGCTCGAGACCAATCCGGCCGCCGGCCTCGATAGTGCGGCCGTGCCACAGCCTCCCGCTTCAATTTGCTGCCGAAGCGGCTGACAGCGCTGGCCGCTCAGGTTGAGATAAGGGGGATGTGCCTCACATTCGCTCTTCATGGCCTGTGAACCCTTTGGGCCAGGTCTGTGATTAGTCGTTGGGCAGGTGCAGCTGCACCTCCATGGCGTCATGAAGGAGTCTGATGATCTCGATCACTTCGTCGTTTGCCACACGATAGAACACGATATGGCGCGGACTTTTGACCGTTCCATGGGGTTGTTTTGCCTGCTGGCGTGAGTGGATGAGGTGATAGCTGCGAAGGCCCGGTGCAAGCTCATCACGGTCGTGGCTGCCAATGCGATAGGGCATGCCGGCGATATCTTGCAGCGCGGCGAGGATCAGCGCCTGGTAGCGCTGGCGTGCTCGATCGCCGAACTGAGTCTGAGAGAGTCTGAGGATGTCGACAATATCGGCGCGCGCCGCGTTGGAAATCCGATACTGCGGCATGCTCAGTGTTTCTCCCTCGCGGGGATGGTTGCCTCCAGGCTCAACCCCTCGAGGTAGTGCTCCAGATCCCCTTCGTTCAGCTGAGTAAAGCGCCCGTGCTCAAGGTCCATGATGCCGATCGATGTTGCCTGACGCAGTGCCTCAATTTTGGCCGCCTCTTCGGCGACGCGCTGCTCCAATAGACGCAAGCCTTCTCGCATCACTTCGCTGGCATTCTGATAACGACCGGACTGAACCAGATCATGGATAACCTGTTCCTGGTGAGGGGTAAGAACAACGTTTCGAGTCGCCATGGGTGGGCTCCAGCTCAGCGCAATCAGGTTTCGATCATTGGCATATTATGCCATGTTGCCCGCGAACATATAGATTTGGGTTTGTTTCTGACGAACTGGATCGTACGGGTTCATCCGCCGCGCCGAACAGCGCGTGCTGGCTCCGGAGTGTATTTGCAAATGCTCAAAAGGGTGTTGCAGGCGGGACGTCGGCGCCGTCTTGATCAGAGTGGGCCTTGGGCCCTCAGCTTGGCCAGGCCCTGTTTGATGAATCCGGCGTTCTCACACTAGTGTCCGGTAAACATGTTTCATAGTTGAAGGCTGCCTTGGGCAGCCTTCAACTTTTCTCGCTCCTGCCTTCGTCGCTCCCTCAATACTGGGGTTTCGGGCCGTTCAAACAGGACATGAACTATGCGAACCGTCAGCTCGAACAACGAGCCGGTAAATCCTGAGCGACGATGGAATATTTGCAGTAACAGATAGCTGATCAAGGCACTGTAAATCTGCAAACGCACCGCATTTTCGGAGTAGGCATAAAAGCGTTTGAGCTTCAGATGTTGTTTGATCCACTTGAAAAATAGCTCGATCTGCCAACGATCTTTGTACAAAGAGGCGATTTCTTCAGCTGTCCTCGTGAAGTCGTTGGTCACCAGAACTAACGGCGTCGCATGCCCCTCGCGCTCAACCACGACGCGTCTTACCGACTTTTCCCTGTAGTCGTTCAGGCGTTTGCCGGTCAAATGCTTTTTACCAAACTGGACGACTTCATCGGTCATGACCGAGCTTTGCTCAGTCACGGTCGAGTGCTCATGCAGCACTTTAATATTGGCGTTTTTCTTCAGGCGGGTGACGAAAAAAGCACCTTTGGTCTGCAACTCGTGCCACCAGTTGTAATCGCAGTAGCCCTTGTCGAAAACATACGTCATGCCGGCCTGGATCGGCATTTCCGGTGCATCGCTCAGGTCGTTGACGTTGGCAGGCGTAATGTTCACGTACACCGGGGCCAGTTGCGCCAGATCCAGCCCGACATGCACTTTGAGGCCTTGGGTGATGCGGGTTTTCGTCGCGGCTGTCCAGCCATCGAAGTGAGGTCCGCGCAAGGTGATCGACGTGGAGTCAATCAGGCTAACCATGGCCCCGATCTCCTTGCGCTGCTGGCGGCTGACGGCGCTCATCAGGTACCCGCAAAGGTCCTGTAATGGCCGGTAGTCACGTTTGTTCAAGGCATCGGACATTGTCGAGCGGGCAATAGGGTCGGCTTTAAGATGGTAGCTATGCGGGCCGAAATTTTCGGAGATGGTCGCCAAGGACCGCAGGCTTGAGGCTTGGGTCAAATGGCCGCGGATCAGTGTCACCAGCAATTGCCAGGTCGTGCAGCGTTTGACGTAGCGATCAGCTTGGTGTGTTTCGATGGATTGCTGGAAAAACTGGCGCGGGATCGCACTGAGTAGTTGGGTTAAACGGGTGCTGGAAAACATAAGTCAAAATCGAGTCTGAAAAGTCCGATTATGCCTCACAGCCGCCAACAGCAAGGGGGAGCAAGCTCCCCCCTCGTTTTTTACCGGACACTAGTGGGCGTTCTCACGGATCGTGTGAAGCGCGCCGCGGACATTGTCGCCAGTATCCGTCGCACCTTGGCTCTCAACCCTCAACGTCAACTCCATCAGGGCCGCCTCTAAGCAAGCTGGTTTTGGTATAAACGTTCGAGAACATCGGGTAGCGAGTATTCAGTGGGCATCGTTTCGAGGGGGGGGCTCCTGGGATGAATGGGTCAGGCCGCTGTCCGATCCGGTTGGTAATCAGTGCCGTTGCGCAGCATCGCCCAAGCCATGCGTGCGGTTTTATTGGCCAGTGCGATAGCGGCCACGTTGGGATGTGAGCGCTCGGCTAAACGGACAACCCACCGGCTGAGTCGATCGTCTTTGGACTTGGCCGTGCGCAGTACCGACCGCGCACCGTGGATCATCAGCGTTCGCAGATAAGCATCCCCACGTTTACTGATGCCAAGCAGTCGATCCTTGCCGCCAGAGCTGTGTTGCTTTGGCGTCAGCCTTAGCGAGGCGGCCAGTTGTCGGCCGTTAGCAAACTGACTGGTATCACCGATGGCAGCAACAAGCGCAGTGGCAATCATCGGGCCGACGCCACGCAGCTGTTGCAAACGGACGGCCGATGGCTCACTTGCAGCGATCGCAGATATCTCGCCATCGAGTTCGCTCACGCGCTCATCAAGTGCGCGCAGGTCATCCCACAAGCCATTCAGCAGACGACGAAAGCGTGCCGTCAAACTGTTATCTGCATCTTCTAGCCAGCACGGTATTGCGCGACGTAGCATCAGTAATTCCTTCGGCGCAACAAGATCGTACTCGGCGATCAGCCCACGAATCTGATTGGCTTTGGCCGTCCGCTGTTCGATTAAGCCGGCCCGAATGCGATGCGTCGCCTGAATATCCTGTTGTTCGATGGTTTTGATGGTGACGAAGCGCATGCTGCGACGGCTCATCGCCTCACAGATTGCCTCGGCATCGTTGGTGTCATTCCTGTTGCTCTGGACGTATGGCTTGACGAACTGCGGCGCGATCAGCCTCACCCGAAATCCACGTGCCTGTAGCTGCGGCGCCCAATAGTGCGCACCGCCACATCTTTCCATTCCGATCTCACAGCCGGGCTCGATCTTCTCCAGCACTGTTTGAAGCCAGCGATCACGAGGTAAACGCTGCTGCCAGACCGGCTGCTCATGACGATCCACGCCGTGAATCTGAAACACGTTCTTGGCCAAGCCGACCCCAAAGCGCATAAGCTTCATGTGTAGACTCCTACTCACGGTTGACTGCGGTTCGCACCTTCAGTCTGGCACTCAAGATGCCGAGGTGAGGAGGAGTTCCCACCGCTTATGGCCAGTAGCTGCCTGTCGCAGACCTCATTGAGGTTTAGCCGTATGAGTCCGGTCAGCACACCGCCCGGCTTCCGGCCCGAGGCTAAGTTGTAGGATCAACTCCCACGCATTAGTGCGGACATTATCCATGGAGTCGGTAAGCTCAATGCAACTGTCCGTGTAAGACGGTGTGCCTTCTGATTGGAGCATTACAGATGCCATTCCAGATTCAGAAACGGCGTATTGGCCTCGGTGCCAGGTGTGTTAGCTGAGTTGTTACCGAACTTGTTCTTCCAGTATTCGTAACCCACCCCGGCAAAGAAGGTATCTTTCTTGCCGAAAGTGAGCTCGCCCACGTCCACAAGTAATGTGGCGTGCACGAGCGTTTCGCTCACGGTGTCGTTACCGAAGCCGTCCTTGCCCTTGGGCGGCATGAAGTTGGCAAAGCCCTTGAACTTGAGCGGTACTGAGCCTAGCTGGAATGGAATCTCCCAGGCGGTTTCCAGGTAGTACGTGTCGTTGAAGCGAATATCGTGCTCCTGGGCGAACGGCAAGCCATTGTGGTTGCGCTCGGAGCGGTACATCAAACTGAAGTCCCGAAAACCTGTCACGTTGAAATTGATCGTCGGGCCGATGACGAGCATGCGTTTTGCCGGCGCGAAGGCAGTGTTTTTGGTGTTCCAGTCGACGCCACCCGAAAGTGACCAGTCCCGAATGGGTCCCCACTTGAAATCCTGGCCGGATATTTTATTCAGTGAAAGTTGATGGTGATATATCGCATACACCTCGGTAGCGCCGTCGCCGTCGGCTAGATCGTCTTTATCGGAAAACAACACCTGCACGTCGAGGAAGTTGCTGCTGTATTTGTATCCGTCAACGTGAGTGAACTCAACGATGTGCTTGGCGATCGGGCCATCGATGCCCGGCTCAGCGAAGTGGGTGCCATACCAGTAACTGATTGAGTTATCGCTCCAGTCGGCAGCTTGCAATGAAGTGGCCGTCGTCAATAACAGAGTACTGATGGCAAAGGTCTGCCGAACGAGAAACGTGCGGTTCTGCATCCTTCATTTTCTTGAGTAGTCGTCCACTTCAGCTTGAGGGACTTTTTTATAAGTGCCGAGAAACTGTCGCCGTTTGAAACCAGCTCAATCGACCGCTGCCGCTGCCTCCAACTTTTCACACACCAGCAAATCCACGTAATGAATCGGCTTGCTCCGATGCATGAGCATCCCGCCGTTACGCAGATTCAACGCCGCCGTCATTTCCGCCAGAATCGAGAGCGCGACGCTTTCGGGCGCATCGCCGCCAAGGTCCAGGCCCATTGGGTAGTGCAGCTGTAGCAATGCATTCGGGGCAGGATTATGTTGGCGAATGTCGGTCAACAAGCGCTCGGTCCGCTCGCGGGGGCCGAGTTGGCCGATGTAGGCCGGTGCGCTTTGCAGCAATTGGCCGAGCCAGTGTCGGTCCTGGCGGTAGCTGTGAGTCATGACGGCCACCGCGGCCCCCTCGATCAACGGTCCGAGGACGATGGAGGCGTCGAGGTTCGCGACGATGACCGCATCGGCCTGCGGAAAGCGTTCAGGGCGGGCAAAGTGGCTGCGGCTGTCGATCACGCTGACGTGCCAGCCCAGCAGTTTGCTCATGCGCACCAGTGGCTGGGCGTCGTGGCCGGCGCCGAAGATCACCAGGCGCGGGGGCGGAGCCACGTATTCGAAGAACACTTCGACTTCTCCACGGGCGTCGGTGTAGAGCCGCAGAGAGGATTTTTTCTCGGTGAGTGTTTTGCGCAGGTCTTTGCGGATGCTGCTGTCGAGTGCGGGATCGCGCAGCGCGGGGCTTGCGTGCGACAACACCCGATCGCCAACCCGCACTGACGTGTGGCGTGACGTGGCAATGATGGTCGCCATGGCCGCCGGTTGCAGGCTGTCACGCACCTGCCGCAACAGATCGATGGCCAATGACGGGGTTTTCGCGCGCAGGCGTTCGAGCATGACGAAAACCGTGCCGTTGCAGCCGAGGCCGAAGGTCAGGGCGCTTTGCTCGTCGTCTTCATCCTCGGTGGCTCCGGTGCTGTAGCGGCGCACCACCGGCTCGCCAGAATCGGTCAGCCACCAGGCTTTTTTTGCCAGGTCCTGTTCCAGGCATCCGCCGCTGACGGTGCCGATGGTTCGGCCGTGGAGGGGGATGAGCATGCGTGCGCCCGGACGGCGGTAGGCGGAACCTTCGACCTTGACCACGGTGGCGAGGATGGTTTCTTCGCCTTGCCGGGCGCTGGTTTCAATGGCTTGGAGGAGGTCGTTGAGGCCGGACATGGTGTGTTTCCCGAAGGTTGGTGTGTAACGTGTTGGAGCCGGCTTGCTGATGAGGGGCATTTGCACCTGGCACTGACCTTCAGGCCGTCATCGCTGGCAAACCAGCTCCAACATAGGGGGCGGGCGCGGTTAAATCAGTCGACGACATGCATCAACTGCTGCACCCCCTCCCACGCTTCAGCGCGCATGCGCTCCAGGTCCAGTCCCGGAATCACTCCGTCGTCAACCACCAGCCGCCCCCCGACCATGCTGTACCGCACGGCAATCGGCTCACCCGCGACCACCGGCGCCACCGCGATATCGTGGAAGCCAAAGAACCGTGGATGATCGAGGCCATAGATCACCAGATCCGCCGCCTGGCCTATTTCCAGCGTGCCGACCGAGCCCAGCCCCAACACCTGCGCGCCTCCGGCCGTACCCCAATGGATCACGTCCTCGGCCGTGGTGGCCGACGCACCTTGCTCCGCACGATGGATCAGCCACGCGGTATGCGCTTCACCGACCATACTCCCGGACTCGTTCGACGCCACGCCATCCACCCCAAGCGATATCGGCACCCCGGCCTCATACATTTGTGGTACCGGCGCGACGCCGCTGCCCAGCCGTGCGTTGCTCACCGGGCAATGAGAAATGCCGGTGCCGGTTTGCGCGAGCATGCGGATTTCCCCCGGCTGCAAATGCACCGCGTGGGCGAACCAGACGTCGGGGCCGAGCCATTCGTGTTCGGCGACGAATTCCACCGGGAGGCAGTTGTATTTCTCGCGACAAAAGTTGACGTAGTTCTGCGTCTCCGAAAGGTGTGTGTGCAAGCGCAATCCGAGGCCGCGAGCGGTGTGCGCAAGCTCGCGCAGCAAGGTGGGCGGCAGCGAGAACGTTGGCGTCGTCGGCGCCACCACCACTCGACGCATCGCATCCGGAGTGTCCTGGTGGTACAGCGATTTGAGCCGTTCGATGTCACCGACCATCTGCTCCAGCGTCTCCGGTTGCAGCGCCGTTTTCGAGAATCCCGGATGAGCGCTGGCGGACTCCAGTGCGCCGCCCCGGCACAGCACAAAACGCATCCCGAACGCGTCAGCCGTGTCGAACAGCAGGTCGCCGGTCTCGGTTGTGCCGTTGGCGTGATAGAGGTAATGGTGATCGGCGCAGGTTGTCACCCCCGACAACAGAAGTTCGGCCATGCCTAATTGCGCGGCGATCTGCGCCAGTTGTGGTGTAAAGCGGTTGAGGCGCGGGTAAGGCACGCTCGCCAGCCAGCCTTGCAAGTCTTGATTCAAACCTTCGGGCACGGCTTTGAGCAGGTTCTGGAACAGGTGATGGTGGGTGTTGATCCAGCCGGGATAGACCACCGAGTTTCGGGCGTCGATCACTCGCTCACCGGGTTGCGCAACCAAGCCCTCGGCCATTTCGGCAATGCGACCGTTGACGATGCGGATATCGACGCTACCGGCCCGTGCACGCGTGCCGCGCAGGCCGGTCATCACCGCCAGCGGATTCTTGATCAGGGTGTTTTGAAGTTGAGTCATGGGCTTCTCCAGTCAGAGGCTGTGGGACGCGGGCTTGGTGGCTGCGCTGTCGGGAACGCTGACGCCGTTGAGCGCCGCGTTGAGCAGCACCGACACCAGGCAGGCAATCACCACGCTGCTGTGCAGGAACGGCTGGGACCACTCAGGCATTTGCTTGAACAGGGCCGGCGCCAGCACCGGCACCAGGGCGGCGGCGATGGTGAACCCGACGATCAACACGTTGAAGCGGTTGCGCTCGTAATCGACTTTGGCCAGGGTCTGAATGCCCGCTGCGGCGACCACACCGAACATGGCAATTCCGGCACCCCCGAGGGCAGCGCTCGGCATCGACGCGATGATCGCCCCGGCCTTTGGCACCAGCGCCACGGAACACATCAACAAACCGCTGATCGCCACTACCCAGCGGCTGCGCACGCCAGTCAGAATCACCAGCCCGACGTTTTCCATGAAGGCAATGAACGGAAACGCTGCGAACATCCCGGCGATGGTGCTTGCCAGTCCGTTAGCCCGCAGGCCGTTGATCACCTGTTTTTCTTCCACCGGTTTGTCGACGATGTCGCCGATGGCCACGAACAGCCCCATGGACTCGACCATCTGCACAATCATCACCACCACCATGGTCGCGATCGGGATCAGGCTGAAGGTCGGCAGGCCGAAGTAGAACGGGTAGGGCACGGTAAGCCAGGGCGATTCCTGCACGCTGTGAAAACTGCCCATGCCCAGACCGTAAGCCAGTCCCGCACCCACCAGCATCCCGACCAGCACCGCCATGTTGCGCATCAGCGGGCTGCCATAGCGGTTGACCAGCAAAATGGTCGCGAGCACCACGGCGGCGACGGCCAAGTACGACGGCGCCCCGAAATCGCTGGCATTGCGGCCACCACCGACCCACTCATAGGCAATCGGGAACAGCTGTAAACCGATTACTGTGACAATGCAGCCGGTGACCACCGGCGGAAAAAACCGGCGCAATCGGCCCACGAACGGCGCGACGAGCATCGTAAAGATCCCCGCGCCGATCACCGCCCCGCAGACCCCGGCGAACCCCACCTCCGGGTTGGTGCCGATGGCGATGACCGGGCCGACGCTGCTGAACGCCACGCCTTGCAGAATTGGCAGGCGCACGCCGAATTTCCAGAAGCCGACAGTTTGCAACAGAGTGGCGATACCGGAGCAGAACAGCGTGGTGCTGATCAGCACCACGGTGTCGGCCTGGGACATTTTCAGGGCGCTGGCGACAATCAACGGCACGGCGATGGCGCCGATGTATGAGACGGCCATGTGTTGCAGGCCAAGGGTGAGCATTTGGCGGACCGGCAGAATCTGGTCGACCGGGTGGACCGTGGAAGGGGTAGTGGCTGACGACATGGAGAATCACCTCTTGCTGTTTTTATGCTGTAGAGAGGGGCATTCGTTCTGATGCCAGGCCGCGACGGATTGAACACTGCGGTCCACTGTGGGAGCGGGCTTGCTCGCGAAAGCGGTGGATCAGGCAACGATGATGTCGACTGACCCACCGCATTCGCGAGCAAGCCCGCTCCCACAGGTTTTGCACCTGGCCTCAGGCATTTCGTACTGTGTGCCCGGAGCCGCCATCCACCGACTCCGGGCCTTGTTCAGCCTGCCAGGCAGGCGGCAAAGCCTTGGTTCAACGCCGCGCGGTCCAGGTCGCGGCCGATGAACACAATCTTGCTGGAGCGTGGTTCGGTGCCCCATGAGGTGGAGGCACGGAACTCGACAAGACTGTGCACCCCTTGCAGCACGTAGCGCTGATCCTGATCCACGACCGCCAACACGCCTTTCATGCGGTAAAGGTTGTCGGCCTGCTCGGTGCGCAGCGTGCTTATCCAGCGGTGGAACGCGCCCAGGTTCACCGCGCCGTCCACGGCGATGCCGACTGAAGACACGCTGGGGTCGTGGTCATGATCCAAATCGTGATGATGTTCATCGGCGTGGTGATCGTGCTCCGAGCCGATTTCCATCAGTTTTTGCGTGGACTCGAAAGCACCGATACCAAGGATCTTCGACAGATCGATCTCGGCGTAGCTGGAGGTCACCAGATCTGCGGTGGCATTGAGACCCCGGATCTTGCCGCGCAGCACCTCCACCTCGTCCTCGCTGACCAGGTCGATCTTGTTTATGACGATCCGGTCGGCACAGACGATCTGGTCCACCGCCTGGTTATCGACGCCATCCAGTTGCAGGTCTTCCAGATGCTGGGCGATGTGCTTGGCGTCGACCATGGTCACGATGGCGTCCAGTTCCACTTCATCGGCAATCGGGTCGTTGATAAAAAAGCTCTGCGCCACCGGGTACGGATCGGCCAAACCACTGGTTTCGATCAAGATGTGATCCAGCCGCACCGGGCGTGCCACCAGTTCGCGGACGATGCGCACCAGGTCCTCGCGCACCTCGGCGGTGCAGCACACGCAACCGTTGACCATCTCGTAGATTTCTTCGGTCTCGGAGCTGAGCACCAGGTCGCCATCGATGCCGACTTCGCCGAATTCGTTTTCGATCACGGCAATCTTGCGGCCGTGGTTCTCCTTGAGGATGTAGTTGAGCAGGGTGGTTTTGCCGGCGCCGAGGAAACCGGTAAGGATGGTCACGGGAATTTTGCGGTTCGGGGCAGGGGCGTTGAATGGGCTGTTCATGCGAGCTCCTTTGTTGTTGCGAAATGGCCGGTGGCCGATGGGCCGGGTTCACCCCAGCGCAGCGCGGTCCCGGCGTCGAGGCCGAACAGGTCGAGGACACGGCCGAGGCTGTGATCGACCATGTGCGAAAGGGTTTGCGGGCGGGCGTAGAAGGCCGGCACCGGTGGGGCGATGATCCCGCCCATTTCGGTGACGGCGGTCATATTGCGCAGGTGGGCGAGTGTCAGCGGGGTTTCCCGGGCCATCAACACCAAGGTCCGGCGTTCTTTCAAGGTGACGTCGGCGGCGCGGCCGATCAGCCCCGAGGAGGTGCCGGTGGCAATCTCCGCCAATGTGCGCATGGAGCACGGCGCGACCACCATGCCCAGGCAGCGAAACGAACCGCTGGCGATTCCGGCGGCTACGTCGTCGGAGCGGTGATAGTGGCTCGCCAGCGCGGTGACGTCCGCCAGTTTGTAGTCGGTTTCATGGGCCATGGTCAGCAGCGCGGCGCGGCTAATGATCAGGTGGCTTTCGATGTTCAGTTCAGTCAGCAACTCCAGCAGGCGCACGCCGTAGATGAACCCCGACGCGCCGCTGATGCCGACCACCATGCGCTGGCGGTTCATGACGGATAACTCTTCAGCAGATTGAGTGCGCGCGCGACCACGTCCTGATCCAGTTGCGCCTTGATCCCGTCGAACCCCGAACCGCGTGTGGCATCGAGGCCCATGCGCGACGTGGTGCCGTTGACCGAGGACGACGGGTCCAGCGGACTGCCGGGCAAACCGTCAATAACGAACATATCCTGATGCGGCTGAAAGTGCGTGGCCAACGCCCACAGCACCTGGCTGTCATCGGTGATGTCTATGTCGCTGTCCACCGCGATCACGGTTTTCAGGTACGGATCCCAACCGAGCAAGGCCAGCATGATCTGCCGCGCCTCGCCGTCGCGGCTTTGATCCAGCGCCACGTAGCAATGAAAGTGCGTGCCGGAGTTGGGGTAGTGCACGGCGGTGACGGCGGGAAAGCGTGCCTTGAGTTTCTCGCTCATCTCCGCTTCCCGGGGCAGCCGCGCCAGGGTCAGGTGTTCGGCGTAACGCCCGCCGACCACGTCCACCAGCCAGGCGTCCTTGCGACGCATCAGGGTGTCGACCCGCAGCACATTATTGGTCGAACGGTCCGAGGAGTAACCGCTGAACTCGCCGAACGGACCTTCCTCGGCATAGGCCGCCGGGTCGATGGCGCCTTCCAGGACGAACTCGGCATAGGCCGGTACGCCGATGCCATAGCGCGGTGTTTTGACCAGCTCCAACGGTGCGCCGAACAGGCCGCCGGCCACTTCGCGTTCATCGCTGCCGAACGGTAAACGTGCTGCTGCGGCAAGCATAAACAGCGGGTGTGCGCCGACCACCATCGCCACGTGCAATTCTTCGCCGCGTTCGCGGGCGGTTTGCAGCATGCGCCACAGGTGACCGCGCGAATGCAGGCTGGTGGCGAGAGTCTGCCGGGCATGACGCATCGAGCGGTGATAGCTCATGTTGGCGATGCCGGTGACCGGGTCTTCGGCAATGATGATGGCGTTGGTGATGTACGGTCCGCGATCACTGTCGAAGTGCTTGAGCATCGGCAGCAGCGCCAGGTCCACGGCTTCGCCTTCGAAAATCTCATCCAGCACCGGACCGGTTTCCACGTAGCGGGGCGCAATCGGATGATTGGCGCGGGTCTGGAAAGTCTCGTGCAACTGCGCCGGGGGGACGCCGAAGATCCGCGCGATGCGGGTCCGGGAAGCGAACAAATTGGTGGCCACCGGCACGCCGAGCGTGCCGACATTTTCGCAGATCAGCAGCGGATCGCGACCTTGGGTGGCCAAGGCATCGACCAGTGCGGTGACGTCCTGGTCTGCCGAAAGCGATTGGTGAACGGTCAGCACATCGTCCGGGTATTGCCGGCGATAGGCGTCGATGAAATCGTGGAAGTCCTGGGTGTCGCCGAGCGTAGAGAGGGTCATGGTTTCACCTCGTAAAAAGCAGGCGCGCAGGGCTGAGGGCGACGCTCGATCGACAAGCCGTTGGCCTGCCGGTCGATCGAACGCCGGTTCTTCTGTACGCCTGAAAAGCTTCGGTTGTTACAGGTAAGTCGTGGTCAGACGAATGTCCGCCTCGATCAGGTCCTTGGGTGGCGGTGTCGGTTCGATGCCGCACAACCGGGCGATGTTGTTGCCCAGGTAGTCCTCAAGGTGATCCTCATCGATCCCCAAGCCCTGCGGTGCCGGCGAACACAGCACTTCCAGTTCCCGCAGCCACATGCCCGGTTCGTTCGGTGGCGAGTCGGTGCCGAAGACGATCTTGTTGCGCGGCAGCTCCTTGGCGAACTCGACGATCCGTGACTGGAAGCACCAGCCGGATTCGCAGTACACGTTCGGCGTGTCCATGGCCATCCAGAACGCTTCGAACGAGTAGTTGCCGCCGGTCTGGATGCCGAAGTGACCGATGATGAAGTTGACCATCGGGAACTCCCGGATGATCGGGTAGAACATCGTCGGGATGGTGTACGGGCCGTCGCCGGTATGGATCAGCACCACGATGTTGTACTTGGCGCAGACCTTCATTGCCGGACGCAGCCAATCGAGCGCGCGGTCCGGGCGATAGCCGTGCATGTTGGCGTGCAGCTTGAGCATCTTGAAGCCGTATTCCTTGATGTGGAACTCCAGCTCCGCCGCACCGTTTTCCGGTCCCCAGCGCGGGTTGAAGTTGAAGTTGCCGATAAAACGGTCTGGGTATTTCACGCAGAGTTCGGCGATGTACGACATGTAGTCGCGCACGCCTTCGCGGCCCCGGCGGTTGCCGTCGCGGTAACCGGTGTTGCCCGGTGGCGGCTGGATGAAACCCATGTCGATGCGGCGCGGTTTGCCGTTGATCATGTACGGGCCGTCCATCAGCTTGAGCATGCGCTCGCCGGTAAACGGTTCACCGGTGTGGCGCCAGGCCTCATCGACCAGGTTGGTGGGGTGCAGATGGGTATCGATAATCATCGGTTCAGCTCCTGGCCAATTGGGTGGTGACTGGGCGCTTGAGTTGCGCCTCGGCTTCGGACACGGAACGCGGCGGCGGGGTTGGCTCGAGGCCGATCATCCGTGCGGTGTTGTTGCCCAGGTATTCTTCGAGGGTGTCCTCGTCGAGGTTCAGTCCTTGGGGCGGCTCATGGCAGAGCACTTCAAGCAACCGCAGCCACATGCCCGGCTCGTTCGGCGGGGTGTCGGTGCCGAAGAGGATCTTGTGGGTCGGCAGGACCTTGGCGAACTCGACGATCCGCGATTGCAGGCACCAGCCCGATTCGCAGTAGACGTTGGGCAATTCCATCGCCCACTGCATTGGTTCGAACACATAGACGCCGCCGGTCTGCACCCCGAAGTGCGCCATGATGAAATCGACGTTGGGGAATTCCTTGATCATCGGCACCCATTCCGACGGGATGCTGTAAGGCCCGTCGCCGGTGTGCAGCTTGACCGGGATGCCCAGCTCGGCGCATTTCTCGAAGGCCGGACGGACCCAGTCCAGCGCGCGATCCGGGCGATAGGCGTGCATGTTGGCCTGCATCTGGACCATCTTGAAGCCGTGTTCCTTGACGTAGCGCTCGATTGCCTCGACGCCGTTTTCCACACCGCAGCGCGGGTTGTAGACGAAGCAGCCAATGAAGCGATCCGGGTAGGTCTGGACCATCTTCAGCGTGTAAGCCATGTAGGCATCGATGGACTCGCGTCCGGTGAGGTCGCCGTCGGTCCAGGTGTAAATGGTGTTGCCTTGTGGTGGCTGGATGAAGGCTTTGTCGATGCGGCGAGGTTTGCCGTTGACCATGTAGGGGCCATCCATCATCTCCAGCAGACGCTCGCCGGTGAACGGGTCACCGTCATGCCTCCAGGCGAGGTCCACCAGGTCGGTGGGATAGCAACTGATATCGATGATCATTGAAGTCGATCTCCTGATAGCGGGGAAGGGAACCTTGCGGTTCGCAGCAGCCATGTCCCGGGCAATCGGCCATTTCTATGCGCATTGCTGCGCATTCCCTCGCCTGGTCGCACCCGGCTCGGGACGCTGGCTGCTTGGGAAGGAGTATTGGAAGGGGGGATCGGATTCGTACAATATTAATTGGGCGAGGGGTTGATACGTGTTCGATATCGGGCAGGTTTTTGTGGTGGATGTTCGGACCTTTTTCGCGAGCAGGCTCGCCCACAGGGAAACGCATTCCAGATGTGGGAGCGGGCTTGCTCGCGAAGGCGTCAGATCAGTGTTTGCAGAGCCAGCGTCTTGATCACCTCAACCACCGGCGCCACCCGCTCGGCCTGTCCCGGCGGCCACACGGCGTAGAGGTTGTAATGCGCCGCAATCTTCGCGTCGTTCAGTTCCACCAACCGCCCCGAACGCAACGCATCCGCCGCCAGCAACCCGCGCACCAGTCCCGCGCCAACCCCAGCCTCGGCGGCAGCAATCAGGTTCGCCGCATTATCAAAAACCACTCGCGCCCCCGGCTCTGTCGGGGTCATTCCCGCGGCATCCAGCCAGGGAATCCACGACCGGCGCGTGTACCCCAACAAAGGTAATTCCAGCACCTGCGCGGGAGTAATCGGCACCTGCAAACCATGCCTTTCCAGCAACGCAGGCGATGCCACGGCCCGGACGCTATCGCCACAAATCTGCGACATCTCGCAGTCTTCCCAGTCGCCATATCCGTAGCGCAACGCCAGGTCCACCCGCTCGAACGAACTGCGATCCGACCGCGGCATCGACAGCAATACCACTTCATGGTCAGGCAATAAATCGAGCAGTTCCGGTAGCCGTGGATTGAGCCAGCTCTGGGCCAACTCGCTGTCCACATCGATCGTCAACCGTTGCGCGACGCTGCGGTTTTTCACCGAGGACAGGGCCCGATCAATCTGCGCCAACCCATCGGACAGCACGCTGGCGAACAGTTGCCCGGCATCGGTGAGGTTGCTGCCGCCGCCTTCGCGGACGAACAGCGGCTGGCCGATGAAGTCTTCCAGGCTGCGGATCTGCTGGCTGATCGCGCTGTGAGTCAGGTCGAGCTTGCGCGCGGCGCTAGAGAAGCTTCCGCTGCGAGCCGCCTGGATAAAGGCACTCATGGACTGCACCGACGGGTATCGCTTGTACATGCTGTTAGTCCTACTTACACAGGATGGCAGAAATCGTCGCTGGCCCGATTTCTCAAGGCTCCCAATAATCCGATCACCAGGCCCGCACAAAGACGGGCCGCTCTCTTGGAGCCTGACAATGATCGAATTCACGGTAAACGGCGAACGACACGAGTTGGTAGAGCCATCGCCCTCCATGCCCTTGTTATGGGTGTTGCGAGACCACTTGAAACTCACCGGCACCAAGTTTGGTTGCGGCATGGGCCTGTGCGGTGCCTGTACCGTGCACCTGGACGGTGTCGCGGTACGTTCCTGTCAACTGCCGGTCGCCGCCGTGGCGGGGCACAGCATCACCACCATCGAAGGCTTGTCGCCCACCGAACAGCATCCGCTGCAACTGGCCTGGGTTGCCGAAGATGTCCCGCAATGCGGTTACTGTCAATCCGGTCAGATCATGTCCGCCGCCGCGCTGCTCAACACCGGGGCGGCGGTCACCGATGACTCAATCCGTAACGCCATGTCCGGCAACCTGTGCCGCTGCGGCACTTACGGGCGAATCAACAAAGCCATCAAGCGCGCGGCTGCTGCGCCGAAGGAGGCGTGATGTCTTTTATCGACGACACTCAGGTCGAACTGCCGCGCCGCATTTTTCTCAAGCAAGCCGCCACCGTCGCGTCCGGTCTGGCGATTGCGTTTTATCTGCCCACGGGCTTAGCGGCG
Source organism: Pseudomonas sp. ACM7 (assembly GCF_004136015.1). NCBI lineage: Bacteria > Pseudomonadati > Pseudomonadota > Gammaproteobacteria > Pseudomonadales > Pseudomonadaceae > Pseudomonas > Pseudomonas sp. ACM7. Next base: position 5,491,454 of record NZ_CP024866.1, read on the forward strand.
ACGGATCCAAAAGTGCCTGCACCTGCGGCTGAATTCGAGCCTAACGCCTGGGTTCGCGTGCTGCCCGACGGCACGGTGAAACTGGTGGTGCACAAGCACGATTCCGGCACCGGCACCCAGACTGCATTGGCTGCTTGTGTGGCTGAGGAGCTGGATGTCAACCCGATGACGGTGCAGGTGATCACCCCGGAAAATCCGTTCTTCGAGGCCTACATTCATCCGATCTGGAAAGTCTATTCCACCGGTGGCAGCACCAGCGTGTCGCTGGAATACGATCGCTTGCGGATGGCCGGCGCGACGGCCCGCGCACTGTTGATTGCGGCGGCGGCCAAACAGTGGAAAGTCAGCCCGGACAGTTGCAACACAAAAGAGGGTCGCGTGGTGCATACCGCCAGTCGGCGCAGCCTTGGTTACGGTGAATTGGTGGGTGTCGCCGCGCATTTGCCGGCACCCGCCAAGGTCACTCTGAAGGACCCGGCGCAGTTCAAGTACATCGGCAAACTGCGGCACAAGCGCGATGCGTCGGCCAAGGTCTGCGGGCGCTTCAAGTACAGCATCGACGTGGAATTGCCGGAGATGCTGGTGGCGGTGATTCAGCGCACGCCAGTGGTTGGTGCGAAAGTGCTGGCGTTGGACTCCAGCGCTACCCTGCAAGTGCCGGGTGTGCGGAAAGTGATTGCGATTCCTGGCAGACCTGACGTGCTGGGCGGTAATCAGGAGGGGGTTGCCGTGCTGGCCGACAACTACTGGGCCGCCCATCAGGGCCGCGAATTGCTCAAGGTGCAATGGAGCGACTCGCCCCTGGCCGGATTCGACAGCGATAAACTGGCGACGGCCCAAGCGGCGGCCATTGACGACAAGACCACACAACGGGTGTCAGCCATGGCGGCGGGAGATGTAAGCGCTCAATGGCCGAAAGCCGCGAAGCTGCTCGAAGCCGACTATCGCATGCCGTACAAGGTGCAGAACCCGCTGGAGCCGATCTGCATTACAGCCGAGGTGAAGAATGACGCCATTACCTACTGGGGCGGCGTTCAGGTGCCATCCTCGGCGCTGGAAGCTGCGCAAACGGTGTGCAAGATCGCCAAGGACAAGGTCACCATCAACGAGTTGGTGTCCGGTGGCAGCTTCGGGGCGCGGGAGGCCAAGTACTGGTTGTTCGAAGTGGCATACCTGGCGCAGCAGGCCAAGGTGCCAGTCAAGTTGATGAACAGCCGTGAAGACGAAATGCGTGCGCTGTTCATGCACCCGGCGACTCTGCATCGAGTCAAAGGTGCGCTGGATGCTCAGGGTCGGTTGACCGCGTTGCAGCTCAATGCGGTGTCGCCCGCCTCGCCGGAGCAGTGGGAGCCGGGCTATTTCGAACGCCCCGACCACATGGACTACAGCACTACCGAGGCTATCACCGCGTGGGACTTTGCTTATCGTCCTGCGAATCTGGACCTGGTCTGGGTCAGGCACGAAAGCAACGTGCCCAGCGGCTGGTATCGCTCCGTGAGTTTCATTCCCAATGTGTTTGCCGTGGAAAGTTTCATGGACGAACTGGCCCACAGCTCGGGACAGGATTCGTTGGCCTTTCGCCTGGCCAACATGCAAGGCCGGCCCCGGCACGTCGCGGTGCTGAAGAACGCCGCCGAACGTGCCGGTTGGGGCCAGCCATTGCCGGAAGGGACAGCCTTGGGGATCGCCACCAATCAGGGTTACACCAGCTTCATCGCGGTGGTCGCCAGACTTTCGAAAAAAGACGGTGTGATCAAGGTCGATAAGCTCACCTGCGTGGTCGATTGCGGCTTGGCGGTGTCGCCGGGCGGTGTCGAAGAGCAGATCTACGGCGGCTTGATGTGGGGCCTCGGCCACGCGCTGTTCGACCGCATGGACATTAAACAGGGCAGGGTGGTGCAGAGTAACTTCCATGATTACCGGGTGCCCCGGATGTCGGACATGCCGGCGATAGATATTCTGGTACTGGACGGCGAGCCGAGCAAACCTGGAGGTGTCGGTGAACTGGGCAGCCCGTCGGTGGTCCCGGCCATCGCCAATGCGCTGTTCAGCTTGACTGGTGTGCGCCAGCGCTCGACGCCACTGACCCTGGGATAGCCGTCATGGACTTGCGATTGCTGCGGTATTTCATGGCCCTTGCCGAGGAGTTGCACTTTGGCCGGGCCGCCACGCGCTTGCACATCTGTCAGCCGCCGCTGAGCCAGCAGATTCGTCTGCTGGAAGAGGAACTGGGTACGCCGCTGTTCGAGCGTAGTCATCACCGGGTCGAGCTGACGGCAGCCGGACAGATGCTCAAGGAACAGGCGCCGCTGGTGTTCGAACAACTGAACCGCGCGCTGGACCTGACGCGTCAGACCGGTCGTGGTCAGTTGGGCGAGCTGGAAATCGGCATGATCAGTTCGGTGATGGTTGGCGTGCTGCCGCGGGCCTTACACCTCTTCCGCGAGCGCTATCCTCAGGTGTCCTGGCGGCTGCATGAAATGACGCCGGCGGCACAGGTCATAGCGTTGAAGGAGAAACGCATCGATGCCTGTGTGTTCCGGGTCGGCTATGACGATCCGCAGTTGCGCAATGAACTGCTGATCTACGAGCCGATTCGCGTGGTCATGCCTGTCGATCATCCTTTGGCTCGATGCGAAAGCCTGGCGCCGGCGGACTTGGCACAGGAGCCTTTTGTGGCGCTGGAACTCAAGCAGTCGCGATTTGCTGATTTTCTCTATCAGTGCTGCATCAAGGCCGGTTTTACCCCACAAATCCGCCAACAGGTGATCGAGGTTCAAACCTTGCTCAGCCTCGTGCAAGCCGGTTTCGGTGTGGCGTTATTGCCAGCGTCCATCGAGCAGCTGGCGCCAGCCGGCCTGGTGTTCCGCCGCCTGACCCCAGCGTTGCCGGAAGTGCCGTTGTACGTCACTTACCGCGCAGACGATGACTCGCCGGTGCTCAAACTGTTTCTCGATACGTTGCGCGAACGAGTTCTCGAAGAACGCCAGCAACCCCTTCTCAATTCCATAACGCGGATTTGATTTATTGTGAATATCGACATTGCCGTCAAAAAGACGCTGGAGAAACGCCAAATCAATGCCTGGCCAGCCGGACAAATGTATTCATTTTTTTGAAGCGTCGTAGATGAAGGCATCATTGTTAAAACGCCCGTCGGCTTGGCTGCTGAGGTCATTGGCTTGGGCACATAGGCGGTGATATTAGCGTCGTGACAAGCCAGGATTTCCCCGCTTTTGAAGTAACCGCGGTCAGCCACTACCGACAGCATTTCTGACGCCATCGCCTCGCGGGCCTGCTTGGCCATTGGGTGAGCTGATCGCGGTCGGAACGCGCTGAAGTCCTCAGAAATCATAGCAATGGTTCGCGAAGGTGCTTATACACACCTGACGAAGGAATTATCACGTCCAACCACCTCACCCGGATTGAGTACTTCCGCTACCTGCAAGGCCCCAAAGAAGCAAACGTGCTGCGCGTCGTGCTGCCTGACGGGGGTTCCAAATTGAATACGAAAGGCCTGAAGACAAATTCACTTTCCTGTCCTTTCAAGGGAGTCAATTGATGCTGGAGCAGGATGATTTGTGTCCATTCGACACGGCCCCCTCAGTAGGGGGCAGAACAATCCCTCGGGCGTTGAAATATAACCATTCGGAAAAAAATGGGTCGAGTGTCGCTCGGGCCGGTAGGCAATACCATTTGAATCCAGCATATTTTAGGGGCCGGGAGCAGGGAGCAGCAGGACGGAACCACTCGAGCAATTCCGCTATCGCAGCATTCATGAATCCCCGCCTGCCTATTTACCTGCGAGCTGTTTGCTTGCTTGTTTAGTTCGCCGGTGAGGAATAGATTCGGTTTTGAGCGTTTTCACACCCAAAATTGAAATGGATATCGCCGTGACTCAATTCCGATTGCTCGTTCAGAACTGCACTCCTGACGCCAGCGACCTCTACTTCGTCGTCCAACAAGCCCGGGCCGCTAAGCCTTGCGAAATGGTGCATCAATCCAGTGCGGTGACCGAATGCGCGTGATGATTCTGGATGATGACCCCTGGATAGCAAACCTTCTGGAACAGCTGGTTTTGAGCATCCGTCCGCTGGCGCAAGTCGATTGCTTTGGCGATGTTGCCAGTGCCTTGTATGCCTGGCAGCAGAGTGCCTACCAGATGGTCATGGCCGACTGGAATCTACCGGATGCCAGCGGTGTAAGCCTGTTGCAAACGATTCGTGCACAGGATCTGAAAATACCGCTGATTATGATCACCGGACGTTCCGATCGAGAAAGTGTCTTGGCAGTCAAGTCTCTCGGGATCAGCGCGTTTTTTACCAAGCCGTTTCAAGTGTCGCGTGTCGTTGATTGCCTCAAAGCGCTCCTTCCTGCCGATACGGCTGTGCAAGTGCCCGCTGTTATTGATGAAAACCTGATCGACTATCTTAGTGGATTATCCACCCATGGGCTGGATCTGCCGTTACTCGCTCAGGTGAAGGAAAAACTCCAGCGTGGATATGGGGGAGAGCAGCTGGATATTCGCGATTTGGTCCAGGATTGGCAGCATGATCCGGCGCTGTGCGCTCATCTGATTGCGGCAGCCAACAGCGCGGCGTATCACGGGGTGGGCCAACCCTGCACCAGTTTGATCGATGCCATTAAACGATTGGGCGGGCTTACCAGTGTGAATCTGGCGTTAAGCCAGGCCCTGCGACAGACCAATACCCAAACCAATGGGGTGCTGATGACCTGCATGCAGTCTTATCTGGATGATGCCGAGGGTCTGGCTGAACAGGTTGTTTTCCTGGCTCGACGATGCAAGCTGGATCCGACGCCACTACAGAGTGCTGCGTTGCTGCACCGGATGGGCGAGCTTTGTGTGCTTTACCAAATCCAGAAGTGGGAGGGCCAGGGGCATAGGGTGGATGAAGAACTGCTCACCCATGCCCTGCGTGATTTCGCCGCCCCCTTTGCCATCAAGTTGAAAGCCGCTTGGGGACTCCCTCAAGCACTGCGTGAGTTGATAGGTGCGATCTATGCGTTGCCTCCCATGCAGATACGCCGCGAACAAGTGGTCATGCGCCTTGGGTCTGCTATGAATAATGGAGAGCCTGAAGCGGACCTCAAAAGACTGCAACGATTGGCGGGCCTGGCCTGAGCGCATTCGGGGACACCAACAGGACATCTCACCGCCGAAAAGCCGGGCGAGGATTTTTTGTTATTAGATACAAGGGATTTGCGAGGGCCAAAGGAATGTGCGACAAGACGTTTATCTATATTTCCGTCCTATTCCCTTGGCTCAAATATGCACATTTTTATCCACGGGGTTCAGGGTTAATGTGATGCATACGAACTAAGTTGCAGACGCTCTCAACAGGGTTCTAATTTTAATATTGAAGGCTTGAAGGTCTTCTGTAATGGGACAATGCGGGTGAGAAAACATAAGTTTTTTGCATTGAGCTGGGGCGTAACCATCACTCTGGTGGTGGGGTTAGGGGTAAGCATTCTGGGTGGCTGGATCCTCGAACGCATCAACGAGCAGCAGGCTCAAGAAGCGATCGCCGCCGCCACCGAGGAAGCCGCGGAGTTGGTTTTAACTCGCCTCGGTCTTTACCAATACGGATTGCGTGGCGCTCGTGGCGCGGTGCTGACAGCGGGTGAGCATGGCATCAGCCGCGAAGTTTTTGACCAATATCACCAAACGCGCGACCTCGCTGCCGAGTTCCCCGGCGCAAGTGCTTTGGGCTTTATCAGGCGAGTACCGGAGCGCGATGAACGCGAGTTTCTCAAATACGCTCGGGCCGATGGCAAAGCCGATTTCTCCATTCGTCAACTCTCACCCCATTCAGGCGAGCGTTACGTTATCCAGTATGTCGCACCAGCTGAGGGAAACCAGGCTGCAATTGGTTTGGACATTGCGTCGGAAACCGCACGGCGAGAGGCTGCCCAATCCTCGATACAAAGCGGTAGGGTACGGATTACCGGGCCCATCACTCTAGTGCAGGACACAGGGAAACCGCAGCAGTCTTTCCTGGTGTTGATGCCCATCTTTCGCGGCGCAGAGACACCGGCGACCGCTGTTGAGCGAGAGGCCGCAGCGTTTGGCTGGAGCTATGTCGTGTTGCGGACAGAGCAGGTACTGAGGGGCCTGCGCATAGAAAATGAGGCGGTGCATCTGCGGCTGAGGGATATCACCGTCCCAGGGCGAGAGAAGCTGTTTTATGAAAGCACGGACGACTCGACTAGCCATGAAACGCTGATGACCCACCAGGTGGAGCGCGAGGTATACGGGAGGCAATGGCAAGTTGAACTCAGCGCGCACCCGTTGTTCATCCAGCGCCTGCATCAGGTTTCACCAAAGGTCGTCCTGTTGATGGGTGGTTTGCTTACTCTACTTCTGGCTACGCTGGCTAGTGTCGTGAGTGTCAGCCGTCAACGCCGGCGGCAGATATTCGCCGAGCAGGCAAGACTGGCTGCCATCGTCGAAAGTTCGGCCGACGGCATTATCGGAAAAACACTCGATGGCATCGTCACCAACTGGAACAAAGGGGCCGAGCACCTTTTTGGCTATACCGCCGAGGAGGCTGTGGGCCAGACACTGGTCAGTCTGGTTGTTCCTGAGGAGCGTGTCGCTGAGGAAGATCATATCCTTGCGCGCATAAGGGCCGGGGAGCGTATCGCCAGCTTTGATACTCAACGCCGTCGCAAAGATAGCCGGCTGATCGATGTCTCCGCCAGCATTTCACCGATTTATGGCGAGGGTGGTCGCGTCATTGGCGCCTCCAAGACGTTAAGGGATATCTCGGCAAAAAAAGCAGCAGAGGCCCGAATTCTCGAACTCAATTCCAACCTGGAGGAACAGGTTGCGCAACGAACTTCCGAGTTGCGGCATCTCAATCTGTTGTTGGGCACTGTGCTGCGCTCGGCCACCGAGGTTTCGATCATTGCGACGGATCTCGATGGCGTTATCCGTGTGTTCAACAAAGGTGCCGAGCATTTGTTGGGTTATGACGCCGATGAGTTGCTGGGTCAGCACACACCTGAATCGATCCATGTACCAGAGGAAGTCGCTGCTCGCGGCGTTGAACTGAGCGAGGAGTACGCTCAGGCCATCGACGGTTTCCGTGTGTTGACCCATAAACCTGAGCTTGAAGGTGCAGAAACCCGGGAGTGGACTTACATACGTAAGGACGGCTCGCGGTTTCCTGTCACGCTGGTGGTCACCTCCATGCGTGATGGCGACGGGAAATTGAGCGGCTACCTGGGCATCGCGGTGGACATCACAGAACGTAAAGCGGCGGAAAGGGAGCTGGCGGCGAGCCTGGAGACGACACAGAAACAACGTAGTGAACTGATGGCGATTCATGATCAGTTGCTGATGGCTGCTGAAGTAGCCGAACTGGGCGTCTGGTCCTGGACGTTGGCGGACAATGCCTTGCAGTGGAATGACCGCATGTTCGAGTTCTACGGTCAGCCACTGACGTTGCGCAATAATGGACTGAGTTATCAGCACTGGTATTCGCGAGTTCACCCCGACGATGCGGTGTCAGCGGCTGAAAAGCTGAGTGCCGCCGTCGAGGGGAGTGGTGTGTACGACACCATTTTCCGTGTCGTCCGCCCGGACGGCCAGATCCGCTTCATACAGGCAGGTGCGCAGGTCGAACGCAGTCCGAGCGGTGCGGCGCTGCGTGTGACGGGTATCAATCGGGACATCACCTCCCAACGCGAGCTGGAGTCACACCTGCTCTACGCCAAGGAACAGGCCGATACCGCGAGTGCGGCCAAGTCTGCCTTCTTGGCCAACATGAGCCATGAAATACGCACGCCGATGAACGCCGTGCTGGGCATGTTGCAGTTAGTGCAGAACACTGACCTGAATGGTCGTCAACTCGACTATGTGACCAAAGCACAGTCTGCTGCGAAATCCCTGCTGGGCTTGCTCAATGACATCCTTGATTACTCCAAGATTGAGGCCGGCAAGCTGCAACTCGACGTGCACCCGTTCGAACTCGAACCGCTCATGCGTGACCTCTCCGTAGTGCTGGCCGGCAACCAAGGTGAGAAAGAAGTCGAGGTCATGTTCGACTTGGACTCCAATCTACCCAACGACCTGATCGGCGATAGCCTGCGGCTGCAACAGGTGCTGATCAACCTGGCGGGTAACGCCCTCAAGTTCACCCTGGAAGGCCAGATCGTGGTCAGCGTCGAGCAACTGATGCGCACGGAAAACTCTGTGAGCTTGCGCATCGCCGTTTCTGATACCGGTATCGGTATCAGCCCGGAGCAACTTCAGCGCATTTTTGAAGGATTCACTCAGGCCGAGGCTTCAACCACCCGCCGCTTTGGCGGCACCGGTCTGGGCTTGGTAATCTGTAAGCGGTTGGTCAGCTTGATGGGCGGTGAACTTCAGGTGGAGAGCCAGCGGGGTATGGGAAGCCGCTTCTGGTTCGATATCACCCTGGATGTAGCGCCCAGTTCGCTGCTGAGATCTGACAGCCCTGGAGTCGATGTGTCCATACGGATACTGGTCGTCGACGACAACGCCATGGCGGGTGAATTGCTGTTGCGAACCGTTCATGCATTAGGGTGGCAGGCCGACCACGTGAGTGGTGGCACGCTAGCTGTGGAATGGGTGAAAAACGCCCAGGCGAGAGGCGAAGCCTACGACGTGGTACTGATGGACTGGCGGATGTCCGATATGGATGGGCTGAGCGCTGCGCAATTGATCCATCAGCAGGGCAACGGCGTACCTCCTCCAATGATCATTATGATTACCGCTTACGGCCGTGAAGTGTTGGCCGACGCAAGCGAGATGGGAGACGCTCCCTTCGTGGGGTTTCTCACCAAGCCTGTCACGCCTAAGCAGTTAGCCGACGCTGTTCAGCGAGCACTCAACGGCAAAGGCCTTGCGCAGCCCCTCCCGTCCAAGTCAACTGTTGGCAGGCCGCAGCGTCTGGCTGGGCTGCGGCTATTGGTGGTGGAAGACAACATGCTTAATCGGCAGGTTGCCGATGAGTTACTGACAGGGGAAGGCGCTCAGGTGATGCTGGCTGAAGGTGGGCTGGAAGGTGTGAGCAGGGTGATGGCTGAGAAGGTGCCCTTCGACGCCGTGTTGATGGATATTCAGATGCCGGATATTGATGGCTTGGAGGCGACCCGTCGCATTCGATCGAATCCACGCTTTGCAGCGCTGCCGATTGTGGCGATGACCGCCAATGCCTCCAATACCGACCGTGAGGCCTGTCTTGCTGGGGGGATGAACGAGCATGTCGGCAAGCCTATAGATCTGGAACAACTTGTCGCAACGCTGCTGTTTCAGGTGGGCCGCGAGGATAGCCAGGCATCTCTAGCCTTGAGGGAAGCCAAGATAGGAGAAGGCGTCATCGAGTCTCGTGCATCGATCATTGATCGTTTTGGCGGTGACCTCGAGTTGATCCGCAACGTACTGCGTAACTTTGGCCCGGAGCTAGAAAAACAGCTTGTCCGGTTGCACGATCAGATCCAGCGGCAAGACGCATCGGGGGCCGCTTTCGTGCTCCATTCCATTAAAGGCAGCAGCGGGACCATGGGTGCCAAGGCGGTGTCGCTACTGGCCGGCGACCTGGAGCACACACTAAAACACGGCGATGCAGAGTCTGTAGCGAGCCTCTTTGCTGACGCAACATGGTTTGACGAATTGAGCAGATTACTGCAACAAAGCCTTGAGCAGATGAATGTCGACTTTGGTCAGAGCCCGAGCGCAAAGGTCTGTGTTGACTCCGAATTGATGTCGCTCACGCAATGGCGAGAATCCCTTGAAGAGATTTTGCTATTGCTGGACGCGGGTAACCTTCAAGCCATAGAGCTGGCAGACGCATTGGCGTCAAAAACGCCGCCATCCCTGCGCCCACAGTTCGACGAACTGGTTGTCATGGTGCAGTCACTAGACTTTTCCGCTGCGATGCCGATTGGTCGTGACCTTTTGAGATCTGCCTGATGGAACAATCGATGGAAACCTGGTTACCACATCCCCATAACCGCCCAAAACTCCTCATTGTTGACGACCAAACGATTAATATCCGGGTACTCCATGAGTTGTTTCGTGAGGACTGTGATGTGTTCATGGCCACCAGCGGTGAGCAGGCGATCACGGTATGCCAGACCCAATCACCCGATCTGATTCTGTTGGACGTGGTTATGGAGGGCGTGGACGGGCATGAAGTATGCCGTCGACTCAAGGCTGACCCTGCGACCCAGGACATCCCCATCATTTTCATTACCGCACAGCAGCAGGAGTCGGATGAGGTACTAGGTCTGGAACTTGGCGCGGTGGACTTCATCAGCAAACCCATCAACCCAATCATTGTCAGAGCCCGTGTGCGAACACACCTGACTCTGAAACTACAGAACGATCTACTGCGTTCCATGGCATTAATGGATGGCCTTACTGGAGTGGCTAATCGACGCAAATTCAATGAGGACATATTGGCGGATTGGCGCCAGTGCTTTCGAGAGCAAAAGCCGCTGTCGCTCATCATGGTGGATGTTGACTTTTTCAAACGCTACAACGACCAATATGGGCACCAGGCTGGGGATGGCTGCTTGAAATCTGTTGCCCAAGCATTGTCTGAAACGGTTAGACGCCCCTACGACCTGGTCGCTCGGTATGGTGGCGAAGAGTTTGCCTGCATCCTACCCAATACAGATCTTTGCGGAGCGGTCCAACTGGCAGAAAAAATGCAAGAGCATATTCGGGCGCTGGGTATCGAGCATTCTGCATCTGATGTAGCTCGTGTGGTAACTCTTTCTCTAGGCGTCGCCACATTGACGCCCACTGACGACCATGAATTTCACACGTTGATAGAGGCTGCGGACAAGCAACTCTATGAAGCGAAGAAAGCTGGTAGGGCCCGGGTATGTTCATCTGCAATGTCGTCCAGTTAAGGATTTTTCCCTTTGCTGACCGCATTTTCAGCTCGGTGTACTGATCGTTGAGAGTGTTGGTGCGGTAGTGCCTACATGGGGGCTGTCGACTAACCTTCACCAGTCCTGACAGCGCGAAAAAGGTTTGAGCTGACTTTGTCTCTGACGGTGCCGCAGAGGTCACCTTGAGAATCCTGGTCAAGCGCACGTGCTACCTCACGGAAGCTTTTCCCAAAACCTCACCACTCTCGCGTAAAGCGTATCCGTCCGGCCAAGTCACCTTCCAAGCCCCGCAAAGCCAAGACATGGTGTGCACTTAAATTTAAGTGGGCACCAGTTCTAGCCTTTTAAGCGGGTATTTCATGCAGCCAACACGCCGTTCCTATTCCAAGTCCTTCAAGGCTCAGGTCATTCAAGAGTGTGCCCAGCCCGGCGCTTCGATTGCTAGCATTGCCCTTAGCCATAGCCATAGCCATAGCCTCAAGCTCAACGCGAACGCCCATTTCATAGTGTATTTCTGATGGCCGCTGAACTCCACGCCGGCCAGGCCACAAAGCAAGTAGGCAGAGGCCACAAGAGGGCTGAGCAAGTGGACAGGTTGGCCCACCAATGACGCTCGTCCGATTTCTGCAGCGGAGATGCCATAGGCCGCTGCAGCTTTGGCAAGAATTGGCAGGACACCATAGTAGAAGGCGTCATTGGACATGAAGAAGGTGTCCGGAATACTCGCCAACGCAGTGATCGGAGCCATGTATGGGCCCCAGGTCTCTGGCAGCATTGGCAGGAAGCTTGCTGGCATCGCATTGACCATGCCGGTTCCGGACAGGATGCCTGCCAGGATGCTGGCCGCGAGGAAGATCGCGATCTGATTCAAGGCCGTCGGCGCGTGGGCAGAAATTCGGCAACGTTGATCCTGCATGTGCAGTTAGTTGATCGGAGAATGCGACCATGAACAAAATGGAGAGTGGCAACACCTCTGTTACCAGACCAGCCATCAAGCCCACCGTCAGACAGGGGTTTAACCAGAACAGCTTTGGACGACGCAGTTCGGCACTTTCATCTGACATGGATGGCAGACCTTCGTCGTCAGCCTCATCGTCAAACACGGTGGCGGCAGCGCCCACCGATAAGCGCAGCGTGCCCAAGCGTTGACGCTCAAGAATACCGATGAAGTAAGCCAGCGCCATAACCCCCAGGAAGCCCACCACCATGACCGGAATCAGCGGGACAAACAGCTCGGAGGTATCAACCTGCAAGGACGCTGCGGCACGGGCCAGTGGACCGCCTCACGGCAACAGATTGGTCACGCTCGCCGCAAGTATCACCACACAGGTGAGTGATAACGGCGAGTCGCAGGCGCTTGAACAGCGGCAGCATCGCGGTGACGGTAATCATGTAGGTCATTGAACGTCACCATCCAGGAATACTAGACCTGCCAGCAGCGCGGCAAAAACCACGGCCTTCATCGGGTCGCCGTTGATCAGCTTGATGAATTTGCGAATGATCGGATCGAACAGACCGGTATCGAACATCTACGGCGCAAGGCGCGAGCACGCCAGTGGTGCGTTTTTTGAACTGGCGCTGGCTGGGACCGAGCCTTGGATTCGGCGGCGGTCAGCAGAATCCACCCTAACCCTTGCTGCCGCCGACACAGCCATTTGTCACCGCAATGCGCGCCTTAGGGTTTGGCACCCCCAACGCCAGCCTAAGCATGTCGTTGTTTTGCTCGGCGCGCATCACTCTTCGTTTTGGATAGGGACGGTTAGCTCCTGTCGATACTTTGTCTCTGGACAGTATCGTAATCGAAGGGTTTAGTTCCATAGAAAGAATGGATTTCTGTTGCCCAAGACTTGTCGGCCATATTAGGCCAACTGTCCTTGTCAAAGCCTGGTGCATTTTCCAAGCGCTCTTTCTCTATATTGAGTACGAAGCGCTTATTGAGTGTATCGAGTGACAATGCATTCCAAGGTACCGCAAACAGTTTTTCTCCCATGCCAAGAAAGCCACCAAAGGATAGAACGGCATAACTCACTCTACCGCTGCGAACATCCAGCATGATTTCCTTAATATCTCCCAAGTCCTCTTCATTATGGTTATAAACATCATTTCCAATGAGCGTGTCTGCACCCATCAGGTCGGGCCCAGGCCCAGGCCCCTGTTCCTCGGAGCCGGAATCTCGTAGGAGGTTGGTTTTGTACATGCCATAGGTATCGCGATCTTCATAGTTCATTGCTATCTCCTATCAACAATCAACAATCAATCAGAAAATGTATATGCAGCCTTTATGGCTGTATTATTGAGAGTCACCCGCTTTTGAAAAGTTTGAATTTTTTTTCGAGTGACGACGAATGGTAAGTTGGAAATAAAAATAATATTTAATCAGCTTTTAATTAGGATGCTTTGTGTTGTTTTATATATTGGCATTCACCTGCATTGCTTATCCTATAGACCTGAATAAAGCGATTTCCTGTTGTGGCAACTATGTCTCCAGCTTGCATATAACCTCATAAATATGACGATTAAGTTTTGCCCGCAACTGTAACCAAGCTCAGTCAGCGAAGCGAACTAATTGAGTGATAGTCCATATAGGGAACTCCAGTAAAGTCCGGAGCAGGACATCAAAGCGGCAGGCGAATGTCCGCTTCTGGTCGATTGTGTTGAAAAAGTCGGTCCATCCAGACTGCCTGCATACTGACCGCAGAAAACGCCTTTTTTGCGCGTTGCTACGCGAAATCTGAGCGCGGAATCCTCTGCTCAAATTAAAGATTTTCAATCTCAAACGCGTACTTTTCTGCCGTAGAAACCATGGCCGACTTTTTCAACAGAATCGGCCGATTGCTGCCTGTCGTGACGGGCAGTAACCCAAAGCAGTCAGTCATGAAGGGCAGAAAACGGCCGTTTTTGTTGATTCGACTGAGACATGGAACGGTTCTTTTCTGGTCAACGTCTGAGTCCAGGTGCCGTTGCGTGGTCTTCGTGTTGACGCTCACGCATTCGCCAAACACGGTCACGTCATATACCTTTTCGCGTCCGATAGTGGCCTGCTGGTGCATGAGCCGGATCGTGCCTTCGGTGGCATATACAGTGGCCCCTGGGAACCGCTCGAGGATCTGTTCAGTGCCGAACCAGTGATCGCCATGTCCGTGGGTCACGTAGATGTATTTCAAGTGCTTACCGGATTGCGCAACCCAGTCGCTGACCTTTTGCGTTTGCTCACGGCTCATTGGCGGATCGATCAGCACAGCGTCGGTTTTCCCGAAGATCAGGGTTGAGGTGATCGGCGATGAAACGATGCGATCACCATTGGGTAGGCGTTTATCGCTAGCCCTAGTTACCCCGTCAGTAACGAGTACTTCATAGGACAATGCCGAAGGGTGGGACATATCGTTCTCTCCTGTACTTTTCGCTGCTGTGGACTCGGCAGCGCCTGATAAACAGGAGGCCGTGACCAAGATAGTGGTGAGCAGTGCTCGAATGGAGTTGCTGGGCCTGCACTGTTTTCGGGGCGGGTTGCGCTCACAGATCGTCCAGCAGTGGCTCAAGGAAGCCGGTATCAAATACCCACGGGTGATCGGTGGCTACAAGGCCATGCGTACCTTCCTGCTGGAGACCATTGAGTCGGCAGTTGAGCAGTGTGAGTTCGTCGTCGGTGGCATGACCGGCACTGGCAAGACTGATGTACTTGCGCAATTGCCCAATGCTCTGGATCTGGAAAGTCATGCCAACCACCGAGGCTCTAGCTTCGGCAAGCGCGTCACCGACCAGCCAGCGCAGATTGATTTTGAGAACCTCGTGGCCCTAGACATATTCAAGAGGCGTGCGGCGGGTATCAAACAATTCGTAGTGGAAGACGAAAGCCGCCTTGTCGGCACCTGCAATGTGCCGCTGGAGTTGCACCACGGTATGCCAGCGCTACCCGTTGGTGTGGCTGGAGGACCGCTTCGACAACCGCGTCGAGCGTATCTTGCGCGATTATGTGGTGAATCTCTGCGCCGAGTTCGTCACGCTCCACGGGGAAGAGAGCGGTTTCAGCCTGTTCGCCGGGCGTTTGTTGCAAAGTCTGGACAAGATCAACAAGCGCTTGGGCGGTCAGCGCCATCAATGGTTACAGGCGATGATGCATTCCGCTCTTGATGTGCAGCAGCGCAGCGGGTGGAGATGCACCGTGGGTGGATCGAAGGTCTGCTGCGCGAGTACTACGACCCGATGTACGCCCACCAGCGCGAGAAGCAAAGCCGGTCGTATCGGATTTGCTGGCGAGCAAGACGCGGTCATCGCTTACCTGGCTGAACGTAAAGCCAGCCGTTAGGCCGTGGTTGATACTGCTAGTCATTCGGTGCTGGATGTCACTAGGGGTGTCAGTCGCGTTGGTACGCTTTGAGCTTTCCTAAGTCCTCTTGTGCTCGCTTGCGGAAGTAGCAATATAGAAATTTCTGAACAGCTCCGCTCGGAGTGTGGTGCTCTTCACTCGCATGGCCGAGCATCTCAAACTGGGCGCCAAATTCCGCGGCTAGGTGGTCAACATTGTAACGCTGGGCCGGAAGGCCGCTGCACCGATCCGGACCCTCTTCGGCAAATGTGCCAACGACTACGAAGCCTCCTGGTTTGAGCGCTCGGTCCAGCGCATGCAGGTAGCGCGCGCGATCTCCCGATTCGGTCAAGAAGTGAAAAACGGCGCGGTCATGCCACAAGTCATACTTATGCTTAGGAAAAATCGCTGTAGTAACATCAGCTTCCAGCCAGTGCACCGAGGCTGCATGTTCACCAAGTCGATTGCGTGTGACGTCCAGCCCGGAGACGGAAATATCTAGCACAGTCAAGTTCCGGTACCCGGCCTTGAGGAGGTCATCGATCAGGGTCGAAGCACCGCCACCGACATCGATAAGCACCGCATCAAGACTCAATCGCCGTCTGGCGAATTAACGCCAGCGACATGTCGGCATGCTCCTGGTACCAGCTAACAACGTCAGATGCCTTCTCGGTGTAAACATTTTCCCAATGTCTTTTACTTTGCATGTAAGTCCTCACTGGTGCTTTACGTTTATGGGGCCGCCACATATACCTGCTTAGGCGATCAGCTCAACGTCAGGGATTGCTGCTGTGGTCTCCTTAAGTAACGATAAGAACTCCACAGCGTACGGTTTATCACTTTCCGTGGGTGATGTGGCGGTCCAGATGTCTGAGATTAGTCCATCGTGTGTGATGGGTTTAGCAGTGACATATTGGCGATGGAGGTAACTTTGCACCGCCCAGCGCGGCAGAGCAGCAGCACCTATGAAGGTAGTCACCTGCCGCGACCGCCACGCCGACTGAATAGAATATTTTGAGCTACTGCCGGACGGACAAACTCGCAACGGAGCGAACTGTGGCCAATGCACCGAAACATGGCCTGTGCTTTTAACTTGGCCATGCATCTCGTCTCAAGCAATCAACATAGTCATCAAGTTCAAAGCCTCTTTTTCTCTGGGTTTTCTGGCCTGAGTGTTCGCATTTCGATTCGTTTTCATGATTGAAATACGTTTGGATGTATCCCCTAGGGGGGATATGATGTCGGCGTATTTATCGGGTCTGAGGCTCAAGTCATGAGTGAACACGATCATCCCCATACGCACCGAACCCATGAGGCGATTATCAAGCGCCTCAAGCGGGCCGACGGTCATCTGCGCAGCATCATCACCATGATCGAAGACGGTCGTGAGTGCGTCGACATTGCTCAGCAACTGCATGCCGTGGAAAAAGCGGTGTGTCAGGCCAAGCGAACGTTCATCCAGGATCACATTGATCACTGCCTGGAGGACACCGTCTCGGCGTTGAACAATGGCGAGCGCGCACCACTGGAAGCGTTCAAGCAAATCACTAAATACCTCTAGGTCTGTCATGACCTACAAGGTTTGGCCAGTGGGGCAGTGGGGCCACTGGTTCTATCCGGGCCATCTTGCCGCTCTGCAAGCTCTACGGTTTCTGATCTGAGGGTTGGCAAAATCTTAAGAACTAAAGCCCCCTCAACTTGGCCAGCGGCGATGCTGATCGTCAATCACATATGGGTGTTCGTGATCCGCCCCATCTTGGCCGTCGAGGTGAGTGTGATCGTCCGGCAGGTTCTCATGGGTATGTTTGATCGACTCTTGGTCATGAGCAGGACGCCAGATCACTATGCTGACCGCCAATGCGCTACCAGCCACGACAACGAGCCCAACAAACGATGCCGTGAGGCTGATGTTGGCACCCAGCCATCCCGCCAATGGGTAGGTAACCAACCAGCAGGCATGGGATAGAGCAAATTGGGCGGCAAACAGCGCCGGGCGATCTTCAGCATGTGCCGAGCGACGCAATAGCCGACCGCTTGGGGTCTGGGCCAAGGAATAGCCCATGCCCAGCAGTATCCACAGAGGCAGCAGGAAGTTGTAGGTCGTCAGGTTGATACCAAGGCCTAGGCCGACGACCAATATTGCTCCGCCGAATAGCATGGCCGTCCGGTCTTTGATGTTTTTCAACAGCCGGGGTAAGACCAAGGCTGCGATCATAGAGCCGCCACCAAACGCGGCCAGCGCCAATGCCGTAGAACTCTGAGGCAGAGCGAAGCGCGACTGCACCAGCACCACCGTATTAACGATGACCATGGCACTGGCGGCAGCTACTGTCAGATTAAGAGCCAGCAGCCCCCGTAGGCGAGGGGTGGCCAGGAATATGCGCATGCCACGGGTAGTTCGTTCGTAGATGCTGCGTCGCGGCGTCTCCTTCGCCTTTGGCAGCAGCACTGTGGCGACCAAGGCCGCTGAGGCAAGGAACCCGATGACAGTTCCGGCGAACAGGTTATGGAAGCTAATCACGGTCAGCAACGCGGCGGCGAGCATCGGGCTGGCGACACTTTCAAGATCGTAGGCAAGACGCGATAGCGACAAGGCGCGGGTGTAGTCGTCTTCATCCGGCAGTATGTCTGGAATGGTCGCCTGGAACGTGGGGGTGAACGCTGCCGAAGCGGACTGAAGGACGAAAATCAGCACGTAGATTTGCCAGACTTCCGTCACGAACGGCAGTGCGAGCGCGACCAGCGCTCGCACTAGATCCAGAGAGACCAGCATTGCCCGACGAGGTAGATGCGTTGCAAAAGCCGCTGCAATCGGCGCAACGCCGATGTAGGCCGTCATTTTGATCGCTAACGCCGTACCGAGGACGGCTCCCGCTTGGGCGCCTGCAAGGTCGAACGCCAGTAGGCCCAGCGCGAGAGTGGCAAGACCAGTACCTACGAGCGCAATCACTTGGGCGAGAAAGAGATGACGGTAGGTTCGGTTGGCTAGGATTTTCAGGATGAAATATCTCAAGTGGCGAAGTGCGTGACCAGGCGGCTACCGAACTTTTCACGAAGAGACGCAATCAGCTGGTTTCGTCTCTGTTGAGTGCGAATATCCCCCCTGGGGGGATATAGTTCGATCCTAAACCATAGACCATGGCAGCTCAAGAAATAGGCGCTACGCCATCTATCGAATTATTGAAGTGCGGGCCCGCCCATACGGCTTGTATTGGTTCTGCACGGCGAGGCGACGTGCTCAATGTTTCGATTGCAGCATTCAAATGCTGCGACGCTGCCGGTCGGATGTATTCCCTCCCTGGCTTGTATGGCTAGTTGGAACGTGTGATCATACTTTCATTATAGGTAGGGGGGGTATGGTATGGGTCATATGAGATCGAGCAAAGACAATCTTCTTAAACGCGTAAAGCGAATCGCTGGGCAAATCCAGGCGATTGAGCGAGCACTCGACTCTGATGATGACTGCTCGAAAACCTTGCTTTTGGTCGCTTCGACCCGTGGCGCTATCAATGGGCTGATGGATGAAATCATCGAAGACCACGCTCGTGAACACGTCGCGAATCCGACACTCAGCAACGAAGAAAGAGCGAAAGGTGTCGATGAACTTCTCGAAGCCATTCGCCGCTATTCCAAATAGGATTTGCTCAGATGAGTAATTCGTACACCGACTATTCCCACGACCATATGTTCCTTGGGAAATCACATGAAGAAAACGCCAAGCGAACCTTGTGGGTGGTGGCCCTGACCGTCGTAATGATGGTTGCTGAAATCACCGCAGGTTATCTCACTGGCTCAATGGCGTTGCTTGCTGATGGTTTTCACATGGCAACGCACGCTGGAGCACTTGGCATAGCCGCAGCTGCTTACGGTTACGCAAAAAGACATGCCTCAAGTGCTCGCTACAGTTTTGGAACTGGCAAGGTGGGAGACTTGGGTGGCTTCGCCTCTGCTCTGATATTGGGACTGGTCTCCTTGGGAATTGCCGGAGAGTCGCTATTCCGTCTCTTTCAACCGACTCAAGTGCAATTCCAGACAGCGACTCTTATCGCAATTGTCGGATTAGCAGTGAATGTGGTGAGCGCGCTTTTGCTGTCTGGCGGTCATGATCATCACCATGGGCATGACCACGATGAATCTCACCATGCGCATGGTCAGGACAATAATTTGCGCTCTGCTTACGTTCACGTCATTGCAGATGCACTGACTTCGGTTCTGGCCATCGCAGCACTGCTTGCTGGTCGATACCTTGGTTGGGTATGGCTCGACCCTGCAATGGGGATTGTGGGTGCAGTTGTCATTGCACGCTGGGCTTGGTCGTTGATGCGGGTGACTGCGGGTGTATTGCTCGACCAGACAGATGATCATGTCGCTGAAGAGATTCGTGAACTGGTTGAGCGACCGGGAGATGCTTCGATCATTGATCTTCATGTCTGGCAGGTGGGGCCGCAAGCCCGTGCCGCGATTGTGAGTGTTCTGGGCAGCCCAGCAGTGAATGCAGAAAACATACGAGAACGGCTTGCGACGGTTCATGAGATCACTCATCTGACAGTTGAGTACCGCACGAAGTTGGGCGCTGATTCACCCGATCAGGTCGCCGTTCTGGCTTAGCCATGAACCCGTAGCACGCGTAAGTTCGACGAGGAATTGAACAATGGCCAAGGACATCGAAAATCCCTGTATTTCTGTTTGCCAGCTGAACAGCGAACTGTGCGTCAGCTGCGGTCGCACCAAGGAAGACATCAGAAAATGGAAGCGAATGAAGCGTCCAGAAAAAATGGGCGCTGTACAACGCGCGACCCTGCGTCTGAAAAGCCTGCAAAAAAAGAACTCTTAAACCACCGTCATTTACGTTTTCTACTTTTTCAGCCGAAACACAAATTGTTATTGAGGACAGCGGTACGGGGTTATCCGATGCGGTGCAAGCGCGCCTGTACAACTGTTGCTGATCGTCCTTGGCGAATTGCTTGAGAATGAAATCGACAGAGCATGTCCCGCTGCATGGCCATGAACGGTGACCATGCCGTGATGGGATGGATGGGGCGGGATTAGTTTTCGGGGTATTCAGCAATGGCCTGATCTGTGCCGGCTTTGGTCAGGCCGATTATCTGATAAGCCTCATGTACTCCATCGACTTCCATTCCTGGAGAGCCTAGCGGCATGCCAGGAGCGGCGATCCCGAGAAGGTCGTCACGTTTACTCATCGCAATTATTTGCTCAGCGGGAACGTGGCCCTCAACAAACTTCCCGTTGATCATCGCGGTGTGACAAGACGAGAGTCGTGGAGCGACACCGAGGTCCTGTTTGACAGCACTCATGTTGGTTTCTACATGATCAATGACGTTGAAGCCATTGGCCTCAAGATGCTGAATCCATTTCTTGCAGCATCCGCAGTTTGCATCTCGATGAACATCGATGGTCAGGGCCTGTGCCGCTTGAGCGGTTGAAACGATGAACAGCGCGGCGAATGTTGCGATACGCATAAATCGATTTGAGAGTCGGAAGCTACCTTTCATGAATATTTCCTTTTACCTTGGCCGCGTTGGGATATCCCGCGAAAAAGCAGAGCTCTCACCCGAGCTTTCAGTACGGCTGCTTAGGTTTGGTTGATGGTCTCACCCTTGAGTCGGGGAGGTGGTTCCCCGATCATTCAAAGTTCTTGATGGTGTTGCTAGATAGAATCAGAACCACATCCGAATACCTGCTACAAATCGAGCCTCGTTGGTCTTTTCTCCTTCATCGCTGGCCAGGTCGGCGGTCTTGCCGTAGGAGCGATTCCAGGTAACCCCGACATAAGGGGCAAATTGGCGAACAATCTCGTAACGCAATCGGAAACCTACTTCGGTGTTGGCCAGTCCAGACCCAATGCCGCGCTGAGGATCATTTTTTCCGTATAAATTTACTTCGGCTGTTGGCTGCAAGATCAAGCGATTGGTCAGCAGAATGTCGTAGTCACCCTCAAGTCGAGCAGCGGTTTGACCATTCTCACCGATGTAAGCAGTTGCTTCGGCTTCAAAGTTATAGAGGGCCATGCCCTGAATACCGAGCGCTCCCCATGTTTGGGGCGACCCAGGCTTGAAGTCTTGTCGAACTCCGGTGACGACATCCCACCATGGACCGATGGCGTGCCCCCAAAGTGCTTGGAGTTCAGCGTTTTCCGTTACGCCATTGGTACGCTCACCTTCCGAGCGCAACCACAGACGATCAACGTCACCACCGATCCATCCTTTTGCATCCCAGGCCAACGCACTACCGTTGTCAGCATCCTGGTACTCAAATTTATCCAGTAACATGAAGGAATTGAGTTTTTTGTCGTGGACACCATGACCAGCCACATCTGGAAAGGCGGCGGCACGGTCAGCGTCGGTAAGTACGGGCACCGGGGTTCGGCTCGTGGTAGTCGCCCCTCCATCCATGCTTTCCATGCCGTCCATTTGCCCGTCGTCCATGCTCATCTTGCTGTGATCCATAGCCCCCATCTTGCTATGGTCCATGGTTCCCGTTGAGCTGTGGTCCATCTTGGAGTGATCCATCGCGCCATCTTTCGCTGTGGTTGGCTTGGATTTTTGCGCAGTCGAAGGCTTTGAGTCCGCACTTGATGGCATCGCCATCGACGGATCCATCTCTTCAGCGGCTTGGGCCATGACAAAGAATGCAGGACTGGTAGAGACTGCCAGTGCCATCAGCATTGAGCGTAGAAAACTACTGGTCATGATCTCAATCTGCCTTTTTGGTTTTTTGGTCATGATCCATCGACTCATGGCTCATCTTGCTGTGGTCCATTGACCCGTGATCGGGCTTCGAATCGTTCGCCATAGTCGCAGGCTTGTCCGTTGCTGTAGCAGGAATAGTAGGTGAATGATCGCTACCATTTTCCCCTGCCAGCACCGTGGACGAAAGTCCACCCAGCAGGCCAACGGCAAAGAGGCAACCCACCAGCGATTTACGATTTAGGTATGTGCTCACAGATCGTCTCCTTTACTCATCAACCCGAACTTCACGGAACATGCCCATTTCCATATGGAAAAGCAGGTGGCAGTGATAGGCCCAGCGACCTAGGGCATCAGCGGTGACTCGATAGCTGCGCTTGGTACCTGGCGGCATGTCAATCGTGTGCTTGCGCACCATGAACTTGCCGTTCTCATCCTCAAGGTCACTCCACATGCCGTGAAGATGGATTGGGTGGGTCATCATGGTGTCGTTCACCAGGGTGATGCGCAGGCGCTCGCCATACTTCAGGCGAAGCGGCTCGGCGTCAGAGAATTTAATACCGTTGAATGACCACGAAAACTTCTCCATGTGACCGGTCAGATGAAGCTCGATGGTGCGATTGGGCTCACGACCGTCAGGGTCCTGAAATGTGCTTTTCAGGTCAGAGTAGGTGAGCACTCGACGACCATTGTTTCGTAACCCGATGCCAGGATCGTTTAGCTTTGGCGTGGGGTTCATGGCTTGCATGTCGACCAAGGGGTTGTTGGTTTCAGAGGCTGGGTGAGTCTGCATTTCTCCACCCATGCCGCCCATGCCAGCCATTCCCGACATATCGCCATGATCCATCCCTGCCATCTTGCTGTGATCCATGCCGGCCATGTTGGACATGTCGCCTTTGTCCATGCTCGCCATCTTGCTGTGATCCATACCTGCCATGTTAGTCATGTCACCGCTGTCCATGCCGGTCATCCCGGTCATGTCACTTTGGTCCATGCCAGTCATCTTGCTATGGTCCATGCCGGCCATGGTGGACATGTCACCTTGTTTCATATCACCGCCGCCCATACCAGCCATGCTGCCATGGTCCATGCCCGCCATACCGCCCATTCCCATGTCATCCATGGTCAAAAGAGGCCGAGGGTCGAGGGCAGGCACCTGTGCCTTTAATCCTTCGCGAACTGCCAGGGTTCCCCGTGCATAACCGGTTCTATCCATAGACTGGGCGAAGATGGTGTAGGCCTCTTCATTGGCAGGTTCTACGATTACATCGTAGGTTTCTGCTACGGCGATGCGGAATTCGTCGACGCTGACCGGGTTGACGTGCTGGCCATCGGCGGCGACAACCGTCATTTTCAAACCAGGGATACGAACGTCGAAGTAGCTCATGGCCGAGCCGTTGATAAAGCGTAGGCGCAGCTTCTCACCCGGTTTGAAAATCCCGGTCCAGTTACCGTTAGGAGCCTGGCCATTCATGAGATAGGTGTAAGTATCCCCACTGACGTCTGCGAGATCGGTGGGGTTCATTTTCATTTCAGCCCACATCTTTCGGTCGGCTACGGCAGCAGACCAACCTTGCTTGCTGACATCGTCGATGAAGTCTCCCACGGTACGTTTGTGGTGGTTGTAGTAGTCCGATTGTTTCTTGAGCTTGGCCATGACGCGACTAGGATCCTCATCGGTCCAGTCGGTCAGCATCACCACGTAATCGCGGTTGTATTGAAAAGGTTCAGGCTCTTGTGAGTCGATCACGATTGGACCGTAAACGCCTGCCTGTTCCTGTAATCCAGAGTGGCTGTGGTACCAGTACGTACCGTTTTGATGAACCTTGAACTTGTACTCATACATGCCATCGGGTGCGATGCCATGGAAACTCAAGCCCGGTACACCATCCATGTTGGCGGGCAGAATGATCCCGTGCCAATGAATGGAGGTGTCTTGATCCAAGCGATTTTTCACACGCAGGGTGACCGTTTCCCCTTCACGCCAGCGCAGCAGTGGTCCCGGCAAAGAGCCATTGATGGTCATGGCTGTGCGCGGCGAGCCGGTGATGTTTACAGGGGTTTCACCAATAAACAGATCAAATTCGTTGCCGGTGAGTACGCTCGGCAGACCAGGACTGCTCACTGCCCACACAGGAGTGCGCCACAGACCAAGACCACCGAGAATGCCGCCTGCGGCC
Source organism: Pseudomonas sp. ACM7 (assembly GCF_004136015.1). Classification (NCBI taxonomy): domain Bacteria; kingdom Pseudomonadati; phylum Pseudomonadota; class Gammaproteobacteria; order Pseudomonadales; family Pseudomonadaceae; genus Pseudomonas; species Pseudomonas sp. ACM7. Next base: position 5,515,534 of record NZ_CP024866.1, read on the forward strand.
AGGCCTTTAACGAATGTCCGCCTAGAGGTTTTGGAGTGCATGCCGTTTATGTCCAATCAGTCAAAAGGGAAGCCGTGATAAACAACTAATGAGTTGCTCATACAGGTTGAAGGCAATATCTCGGGAAATCGTGCTTAGCCCGGATGAGCTTCGCACACCGTTGCCAAAGACGAATGGATACGGCAAGCGGACTCAGAAATTGCCACATCTGGACCATCACGGTGATTACATTTCTGTCAGCTTGGGAACACTCCAAGCTACTCAGCAACTGGCGTGGTCGTCACCTTTGTCTTTGCTCTCTGCTACCGGGGTTTGAGTGCCTTGCTTTTGGGCTACCTGGTACGCTTCCATGGAGTTCTGTCTGGCTGCTTCCATGCGTGCGAATACGCGATCACTGCCACCTTCGGCCAATGCCAGAGAAGAAACGGCCAAGGCTGCGATGACAAATAGGGTTTTCATGGATTTCATATGGGTATCCTCGGATAAGATTTGGCTACCCCCGTTGAACCTACATCAAGACGTAATTCGTGGGGGCTAAGCTCAAGACGCGACGCAATCTTAAAACCCGCAACCTGTCAGAAGCCTTAAGTGAGTATTACGGTTGTGTCAGGTTGTGATTTCCTTACGGAATAGCCTCCTGACTGCACTCGGAGTAGGCATCTCGTCTTGGTGGTCTGAAGGTTTCCATACAAAGCTAATTGATCAGAGTTGGATCAAGCCATCTCCGTTGCGCGCTGGTATATGAAATGAACGCTAGAAAAAAGTGTTCATGAGAAACGTGAGCGCGCAGGTCGACCGGGGCTCTCAGATGCCGATTTTGGAAGGGAAGCCAAGTGCCTCAACAATTGAACGCAAGCGCTCTGGGCTTTCGTTGCTTTCGACGTTGACCTTGCCGGCGGCACGATCCACCGAAACGGTTGCCTGGTTATCCAGCGACTGAATGGCTTTGGTAATTTTACTGACGCAGCCTCCACAACCAATGCCTGAAACTTCTAAGACGAACATAGGTATTCCTCTTGTGTTGAGCAGCCCCATTTAGCCGCAACCACAGCATCAACGCTGACATGATGGGAAGGTCAAGAGTTGTCTACGTTGTGGCTTAAATAAGGCATTGATCTCAATCTACTTGAGTGTTCCTCAGCCTCAGTGCATTGAAAACGACGGATGCGGAGCTAACGCTCATGGCAATGGCCGCGATCATCGGCGATAAGAGATGTCCAGTCAGGGGATACAGCAGACCCGCGGCGAGTGGGATACCCATCGAGTTGTAGATAAAGGCGAAACCCAGATTCTGCCGCATGTTTTTTACCGTCGCGACAGAAAGGGCCCGCGCCCGGAGAATCCCCATCAAGTCACCCTTTACGAGAGTAAGCTGCGCACTGTTCATCGCGACGTCTGTCCCTGTCCCCATCGCGATGCCTACATCTGCTCGGGCCAGAGCAGGAGCATCATTGATACCGTCGCCCGCCATGGCAACGCGTCGCCCCGTTTTTTGGAGGTCTGCGACCAGACGCTCCTTGTCTTGGGGTTTCACCTCACCGTGTACCTCGTCAATACCCATTTCCTTGGCGACAGCCCGTGCCGTGGTGAGGCCATCTCCGGTGGCCATGATGATCTTTATATGGTCGGCTTTGAGTTTGGTGACAGCCTCCTTGGAGGTCGGCTTGATCGGATCTGACACCGCCAGCAACCCCGCCAGTATTCCATCGACCGCCAGGTAGATGATGCTGATGCCCTCAAGGCGCAATTGCTCGGCGCGGTTCTTGAGGGGGCTGATGTTCACACCTGCCTCTTCCATCAAGGCGGTATTGCCCAACTGGATTTTCTTGCCATCGACCATGCCACTGACCCCGATCCCGGAACCGGACTCGAACGACTCAGGTTTGGTTAGGACCAGATTCTCAGCAAGGGCATGATCAACAATGGCGTGAGCCAGCGGATGCTCACTGCCTTGATCAAGGCTAGCGGCCAGTTGAAGTACATCATTGGCAACGAACTTCTGTGTGGCTTCCACACTGTGAAACACCGGACGACCCTCTGTCAGGGTTCCGGTCTTATCCACAATCAGCGTGTCGATCTTGCAAAGGTTCTCGATGGCGCCGGCATCTCTGAACAGAACCCCCATGCTGGCCGCTTTACCGGTGGAAACCATGATTGACATGGGTGTCGCAAGCCCAAGAGCGCAGGGGCAAGCAATGATAAGCACAGCGACAGCGTTGATTAGGCCGAAGACCCAGCCAGGCTCTGGGCCAAACAGCCCCCATCCCAACAGAGTCAGTAGGGCAATCGCGATTACGCCCATCACAAAGTAACCCGCGACGACGTCGGCCATGCGCTGCATGGGGGCTTTAGAGCGTTGGGCACGGGCAACCATCTGAACGATTTGCGACAGCACGGTTTCAGCACCAATTTTCTGCGCTTCCATCACCAGGCTGCCATGGGTATTGAGCGTGGCACCGATCAGGCTATCACCGCTTCTTTTCATCACAGGGACTGGCTCGCCGGTCAGCATCGACTCATCGACCGCGCTTTCGCCTTCCAGCACTGAGCCATCGACAGGAACCTTTTCACCCGGTCTGACCCTGAGGTGATCGCCCTTGTGTACATGCGTTAGAGGGATGTCTTCCTCTTTGCCATCGGCATTGATCCTGCGTGCGGTTTTCGGAGACAGGCCAAGTAGCGACTTAATAGCCAAAGACGTTTGTGATCGAGCTTTGAGTTCAAGCATCTGACCGAACAAGGTCAGCGAGATGATTACGGCTGCGGCTTCGAAGTAGACGCCGATGCGACCCTCTTGGATGAAGGTGGTGGGAAAACTCTGGGGAAACAGCGTGGCTACGACGCTGTAAAGATACGCAGCTGCTGTGCCCAGGCCAATCAAGGTCCACATATTGGGGCTGCGATGACGAATCGAATCGATGCCCCTCACAAAAAACGGCCAACCAGCCCATAAGGTTACAGGGGTTGCGAGGATAAGCTCGATCCAGTTCTGGATAGCCCCATGGAAGAGTTGCAACGAGTGTCCCGCCATGGCGAGTACCGTCACGATCACAGTTAATGGCAACGACCACCAAAAGCGACGGGTGAAATCCTTGAACTCGGGGTTTTCTTCCTCTTCCAGCACTGGCATGACCGGTTCCAATGTCATGCCGCATTTAGGGCAGGTACCGGGGCCAGGCCGACGTATCTCTGGATGCATAGGGCAGGTGTACTCAGTAGCTTCCTGCGTTTCAGCTGCTGTTGAGGTATTGCTGGAGTGATCGGTATTGAAAGGTGGAGCGGTAAAACGCTGCGGTTCTGCTCGAAATTTCTCTTGGCACTTCAGGCTGCAAAACTTATACGTCTGCCCCTGGTAAATCTCGCTGAACTTGATTGGTGGGGTAACTGCCATGCCGCACACCGGATCGCGTAGACCTTCATCCAGGACCTTCGCAGGATGGGTGTGGTCTAGGTGACTTGTGGCGTTGGGCATGACTAGTTTCCTTTCTCATCTTTGTTGGTTTTTGCCGAGTCGGCATGTCCACCATGGTGCCCATGGCCGTGTCCAAAAAAATGCATCAAGGGGCAGAGCAAAAGGATCAGATAGGGCAGATAAGGCGAAACATGGCCGAAGTGTTCCCGAACCAGGTAGAAGGCGCCAATCGCAATCAGCATGATGAGTACGACACCCATTTTGCTCCTCCAAAATGGAGGGTCCGCGTTTTCAACAGAATGCTGATGAGGGGTCATGATGTAGCTCCCACTGTTATGGCAAGAGTTGCCGTGAGTCTGATACTTGAGCGTAGTCAATGCTCGTTTTAAAACTGTGACCTCGATCAAGTCACGCGTACTACACATTACGCTGAGTGACCATTCAGACCGGTGGTGGCTCCGAAGGGCCGGTGCTTGTGTGGAAAGGGCTCGATGGGCTCTTGATCAGAACTTGGTCGCGGACGTTGCGGACGAGTGTATGCAAGTATTCATGCTCGTCACGAGGCAACGCTCGGCCGACATCCACCTGAAGCCAAGATTACTTTTCTGTCAGTTTCTGATGGAGCAGGCTTATTCGTTGCAAACTCAGCCTAGTTATCAATTTGAGATCCGTCCCATGAGACTTTTGGTTGCTGAAGACGAACCGACATTAGGTATCTATTTACAGCAGGGGCTGACGGAGGCTGGATTTAGTGTTGATCGATTCACCGACGGCGCGGAGGCCCTTCAGCACGCCTTGAACGAGGGATATGACCTGCTGATTCTTGACGTCATGATGCCGGGTTTGGACGGATGGGAAGTCCTACAGAGGGTGCGTGCATCAGGTAAGGATGTTCCTGTACTTTTTCTGACTGCGCGAGACCGTGTTGAAGATCGGGTCAAGGGGCTTGAGCTTGGAGCAGATGATTATCTGATTAAGCCCTTTGCGTTTTCTGAGTTGCTGGCTCGGGTGCGAACTCTGCTGCGTCGAGGGAGTGGCGCGCCATCGCAAACCCATATGAAACTGGCCGATCTTGAGGTTGACCTGCTCAAGCGCCGGGCTATCAGAGGAGGCAAGCGTATCGATCTCACGGCCAAGGAGTTTGCGCTGCTGGAGTTGCTCCTCCGTCGTCGGGGCGAAGTACTCTCGAAATCACTCATTGCCTCGCAAGTCTGGGACATGAACTTCGACAGCGATACCAACGTGATTGAGGTTGCGGTGAGGCGACTCAGGGCGAAGATTGATGACGACTTTGAGGTCAAACTCATTCAAACCGCTCGCGGCATGGGCTACATGCTCGATTCACCAGACACGGAACTTGAATGAACCGCCTATCCCTGACAACACGCCTGAGCTTGATGTTCATGCTTTCGGTGACGGTTGTCCTCACCGTTGCCGGAGTCAGTTTCAATCACCTCAGTCAACGTCATTTCGAAATGCTGGATCAGCAAACCCTGGACGAAAAACTAAGCTCGGCCCAAAGGATTTTGGGTGAGATGCGCAGCATCGATAAATTCAGTGAGCTAAAGCCGCAGTTGGAGGCTTTGCTAGGGGCTCACCGTGATTTGACCGCGATCATTCTGAACCGCGACGGAAAGCTGTTTTTCTCTGGCCCAGGGCCGGTTGATGTCCCAGAGCAATTCCGCACACGGTTAGGTAACACGATGTGGGAGTGGCGGGACGAAGATCATATTTACCGAGGTGTCACGGCCCAGGCAATGGTTTTCGGGCAGGACCAACCACTGACGGTGATCTTGATCTTTGATGTTACGCAGCACATGTTTTTCTTTGAGACCCTTCAGCGATGGTTCTGGATAGGGCTCGTGATCAGCGCACTCGTTAGTGCGGGGCTGGGATGGATGGTTGCCCGCAGCGGTATGCGTCCTATTCGTCAGGTAACCATGGTCGCCGCATCCATGTCTGCTAAATCACTTAAAGAGCGCATCCCATTGGCGCCCGTTCCAAAGGAGCTTCAACAGATGGTGTCGTCATTCAATGCGATGCTGTCACGTCTGGACGATGCTTTTGTGCGACTGTCGAATTTTTCCGCAGACATTGCTCACGAACTGCGGACCCCGGTCAGCAATCTTATGACCCACACTGAGGTGGTGCTCTCAAGAAAAAGGAACATCGAGGACTACGAAGACAATCTGTACTCGAACCTGGATGATTTGAAGCGAATGTCTCGCATGATCGATGACATGCTTTTCTTGGCTAAGTCCGATAATAGATTGCTCATGCCAGAGAACGATCAGATAGACCTACAGGAGGAGGTGGGGAAGCTGCTTGAATACTACCGTCTGGTGGCTGATGAGCGCAGCATTGAGCTTAGCGTTTCGGGGGCAGGAAGTGTCCGGGGTGACGTATTGATGTTACGCAGGGCGATCTCGAACTTGCTTTCAAATGCGCTACGGTACACGCCAGAGGGGCAAACCATCCGTGTGGATATCCGTCAGAAAAATACGTCGACATTGGTGACGGTGCAAAACCCCGGGAAGACCATTGCGCCTGAACACCTTGAGAAACTATTTGACCGTTTCTACCGCGTAGATCCTGCACGACGTGAAGGAAGTCCTAGCAACGCTGGGCTGGGTCTCTCGATCACTCGATCAATCATTGAAGCTCATGAGGGCAGGATCTGGTGCACCTCGTCCAATGGAACAACTGGCTTTCATATTGAACTCCCTAGTGCCGGACTGAAACGCGCCTGAATTTGGAGACGCCTCTTAAGTCGGCTCCACGCCCAAGAACTCCATCCAACATGGACGTTAGTTTTGCAGGATGTGCGCTTCTGTTTGACCTATATCAACGCTCCGAAAACAGGCGAGAGCTATTCTTAAATTGGCAGAGAGCCAATTTTTAGATTCGAAGCATTCATTCTGGCAGACGCCCTTGAGGCTGATCTTTGGTTTGTTTCTGGTGTCTGCCTTTTTTGCGTTCCACGGTAACCATGCGAGCTTTCCCCTCTTACCCTTGGAGATCGTCATGCAAGCACCACTGAAGTTTGTTCTAGCGCTCCTACTCACTAGCGCTGCTGTACTCGCTAACGCCACTGACACTCATCATCCAGACGACGCTCAAACGCCCTCAGCCCAGGCAAGCGGGCAGACCAAGCCTGCCACGGACAAAGCCGTGGCTGAGCAAATGCAGAAAATGCAGGCCGCCCACGACAAGGTCGCCGCAGCCAAGACTCCGACAGAGCGCCGGGCTGCCATGCAAGAGAGCATGCAAACGATGAAGGGGTCCATGGCCATGATGCGGGACATGCACTCAGGTGACCACTGCAAGGGTATGGGTATGTCTAAGTCAGAAAACGGCAGTGGCACGGGGATGATGGACATGATGATGCAAATGATGGATCAGCAGTCCAGCATGATGAACATGCAGATGTCCAAATGAAGGCGTACCCAATGCAGCGCCGAACCTTCCTCGGCGGGGTGGCAGTTGCAGGGTTGGCGGCGCCTTGGCTGCAAGCGTGGTCAGCCGTAGATATGGCCTCGGCGCCTGTTGGATTACCATTGCTTGCATCAGATCTACTACCGGCTGGTGCCACACTGCGCGAATTACCCAAACTGGCTAATTCGAGCAGCACTCCAGGCCATTTTCAAGCCACTCTGACCGCTGCGCCGCTCACGCTGCCCTTGATCCCCGGACATGCATCGACCGAGTTCTGGGCCTATAACGACAGTTTACCTGGTCCGCTGATTGAGCTTTTTGAGGGTGACATGGTGGAGATCACCTTCATCAACAACCTCAAGCAACCCTCTACTATTCATTGGCACGGTCTGCCAATTCCGCCCGAGCAAGACGGTAATCCCCATGATCCGGTGCCACCTGGCGGACGCCATACTTACCGTTTCAATCTGCCGCAGGGGAGTGCGGGCACCTATTGGTACCACCCCCACCCACATCAGTACACGGCTGAACAAGCCTACCGTGGATTAGCCGGGCCACTGTTGGTGCGGTCGCGAAAGGATCCACTGGCCGAACTGCCGGAGCGATTGTTGGTGGTCTCCGACCTCAAACTCGACCGCTACGCCGCCATCGCCCCGAACGATTCCAATGATTGGATGAATGGCCGCGAAGGGCAGTTCGCCTTGGTCAACGCTCAGCGTCAACCAGTCTTGCCGTTTGACGCGGGAGGTCGTGAGCGTTGGCGCGTTTGGAATGCTTGTAGTGCCCGCTATCTGCAACTCACATTACCCGGTAGCACGCTGACCCTGGTCGGTACCGACGGCGGTTTGCTTGAAGCCCCTCAACCTGTACAGGCGGAATACCTATTGGCACCTGCCCAGCGGATCGAACTGATCGTCGATGCTGGCAGCCTTCGTGATCGCATAGAGCTGAACGCGAATATCTACTCACGCGGCAAAATGGGCGACGTCGAGCCTGACAAGGTCATGTCTCTGCTAACGGTCGATTTCACGGCGGTCAGAACAACAGCTCTGGCTGCCTTGCCTGGTAGGCTTGGTTCAGTAGCCGATCTCGGTCCGGTCGTAGCACACAAACAGGTGGTGTTCAGCGAAAAAATGAACATGGCCAATGGTACTCATCGCATGCAATTCCTGATCAACGATCAGGAGTACGACATGGGGCGGGTCGACCTCGTAAGCAAAATCAACGAGGTGGAACTATGGGAACTCGTCAATCGCTCTGATATGGATCATCCTTTCCATTTGCATGGCACCCAGTTCCAAGTAGTTGAGCGAGAGCTGGGTGGGGTGATCACGCCTGCTCCATTCCGTGCCTGGCAGGACACGGTCAACCTGCGTTCGAATGAGATCGTACGGATTAAAACTGTCCAGCGATGGTCCGGATTGCGTATGTTCCACTGTCACATTCTAGAACATGAAGCGACGGGAATGATGGGGCAGCTCAAAGTGGTTTGAACAATAGCTGCGCGTCGCTATGGACCACAGGACTGGCTGTAAGGGCAGGGAGTTGCTCGGGGTTGGCGAGGCCGAGGTAGCTGGTTCTGATCGATTGGTGCGCACATTACCTATCCCATGAAAAACGGATAGCTTTGAAGCTAGCATCATGTGGCTCGTTCACTCACCCTAATCGCGAGTCCTGTTCCAAACCTCAGCTCAGACTTCGGTGTAGAGACAAATCACGAGGCTTTCGATAGATACCCGTCCAGTTTCATTGGCTGTAGTATCCAATCGATGGAGTAACAGGTAACGCGACGCATCTCTTATTAGCCATTACCGTCCGTCCCGGTTGGGGTCGTCCGAGTCGATTGTCACCACAATGCTGAGGCAGAGATCTGGGCACCAAGCTTACTGAATTGTAATCGACCAGTCGGCTGCAATGTGGCATCGTGGCTCAGCTCTAAGACACAAGAGTCTTTGATCAATTACCTAAGTTCAGTTAATACCATGACGGTTTATGCATTTGGCTGTGTTATGTGGTTTTAGCCTGATCGAAAATATAAAACTAGATCTTCCCCGCCAAACCTCGAATCTACAGCTTATGCTGTGAGGAGTCTTGCATGTCACCTTTTAAAACTACCACCGTGATGGTTGCACTAACCGCAGGGTTGCTTTTGAGTGCTGTGGCACAAGCGCATCCAAAGTTGGTGTCTTCTAGCCCTTTGGAGGGCTCGACCGCCGGAGCACCTTCCAAGATCGAACTGCACTTCTCGGAGAACCTCACGACTCAGTTCTCAGGAGCGAAACTGATCATGACCGACATGCCGGGCATGCCGAACTCGCCGATGGGAGTTAAGGCTGGCGTCTCAGGCGGCGACGATCCAAAAACGATGGTCATCACGCCCGCTGCACCATTGACCACTGGTACTTACAAGGTCGAATGGCGTGCTGTTTCTTCAGACACTCATCCCATTACAGGCAACGTTACATTTAAAGTGAAATGATTTATGAGCGACTCAATCAACATCGCCCTTCGTTTCGCTCTTTATTTGGATCTAATGCTGCTGTTTGGATTGGCAATTTTTGGATTGTACAGCCTCAAGGGAAAAGAGCGAGTATCCGGCGCTGTCTTGAATTTTGAGTCGCTCCTTTTAGGTGCGGTAGTTATTGGTACCGTTTTATCCCTTGCTGCTATGTTGTTTCTTGCGAAAGCGATGAGCGGTGTTTCAGAGCTAATGGAGCTGCATCACCATATATTTGAAATGGTTCTTATGGGAACCGACGTCGGTTTGACGTGGATGGTGCGAATAGTTTCCCTTGTGATGGCCGGTATAGCCGTTACACTTAACAAGCGTTTCCCAAGTATCAGCCTATGGGCTGTCACCGTCTTTTCTGCGATTGCTTTGGCGACTTTGGCATGGACAGGACATGGCGCGATGGACGAGGGCGGCAGTCGTTATATGCATTTCACCAGCGACATATTTCACCTTTTGGCCGCAGGGGGCTGGATGGGGGCTCTCGCTGCATTCGCTTTACTGCTGCGTGAGAAGATACTTAACGGTGAACAAGAAATACGAGTTCTTTCCCGGGTTCTGACTGGATTTGAATCAGCGGGAGCGCTAATTGTCGTAACTCTAGGTGTTACCGGCATAGTAAATTACCTTTTTATTGTAGGTCCGGCCTTGGACGAGGTGATGCTTAGCACTTATGGTATATTGCTGCTCTTGAAGGTTTTGCTATTTGCAGGGATGGTTATATTGGCGTCTCTAAACCGCTTCCATTTGAGCCCCCTGTTAGAGCGCTCAATCAAGAGAGGAGACCATGCCGTCGCCGTTAATGCCTTACGACGTAGTATGATCTTTGAGTTCTCCGTTGCAGTGATTATCGTGTGTCTTGTCGCTTGGCTAGGAACCTTGAGTCCGGAGATGGATATGAGTTCGGTATAGACCTGAAAGTTTAGAGTTGCTTTCTTCTACGCGTCTATCTCGCGTTGTTTGTATGAAATAAACTCATCGCGTAATTGGCTGTTTTCTCCCGATTATCATGCCGGTAGAGGAGGGGCGCATCAAATGTTCTCTACGTCTGAAGAGGGCTATCTAAGCTGCTGCCAAGTACTCCCACCATCACTGCTCTTTATTAAATCGACAGGATTGAATAGGGCTCTACCACTGGCCGGATGACCAATGGTATAGATGGCTTAGCCGGACGCATAGTGCGCCAGTTAAAGCTGGCGGAGGTGCACATCGGGAAGTCCTTCGCACAGAAACTGGGAGATCTCAGCGGTGCCCGGTGCGCAAGCACCGGGCGGAGCAGGAAAGGCCAAAAGCCGTAACCCTGCTGTCCACGTTGCTGAGAAGTCGAATACGTCCGTAGTACCTGAGAAGCCATCGAACAAAGGGTCTAGCCCTGCGGAGATAGTGGAGGAAAGGGACGTAGCCAAGGGAAACACTGACATGCCCCCCGCGCCCCGGACACTGAGCCGGATCAGTTGCGCGTCGATGGGACTTGAAGGTGTACGTGAAGTAGCCCGAAGGAACAAGGGCATGCAGTTCACGGCATTGCTGCACCACATCACACCGCAGTTATTAGCGCAGAGCTTTTATGCGCTCCGCCGCGATGCGGCGGTGGGGGGGACGGCATGTCGTGGCGAGAATATGAGGAAGGCATTCTCCAGCGGGTTAGCCAGTTGCACGCAAGGCACCATAGCCGGGCCTAACCACTACTCCATCAGGATGCCGTCGCCTACCTGGAGCAGAGTCTGAGTAATGCTCAGGAGTGGGCGATGGCGACGATCAAGCGTGATGTCTATCTGCCGCAGAACGAAGGCAAGATCTGGAAAGCTATCGCGCAGGCGCGGGGTAGAAATTGGAATAACCGGCGAACCTTCAGGGTGTGAAAACCGGTTGTTCCGAGTTGAGCCCACCCCGCAGTAAAGTGATGCGATAGAGTTAGTCTCAGCCATACACCATCAGTTTTACCGGTGTCTTGCCTGCCAGCAGCCCGTCCACACGGATAGGTTTCTTGCAGCGATGCGGAATCCAAAGCAACGATGTCGGAATCGGAAAATGATTGTCAATCGGTGATTGGCGTTACGTAGTCGACCGACGAGCTAGAAGTCAAGAATGCTTTCTCTGGAAGCTCAGCGAGCTTTTATTAGCAAGTCGCCTGGATGCATCGGTTGCCCGAGCCCGGAGACCTGGGAATTCGCTCCCGTTACGCACAAACTGACACTCACTGTGCTCGACAAAGTCCAGCAAGCCCTTTATCTCTTGAGTGGTTTGAGGTGTGGTTTGAGCCTGCGCGTTGGTTATGATTGCGATAAGGCTAATACCAGTTGCAATCAGCAATTGGCTGATGGGACGAGCCGCCACTATCCACATCTGCATGATTCAGCATCTGGAGAAGAAACTGAATTATCTCGTAGGCAAGAACATGGTGAGCAGCGCAGAAGACTTCATCGACCTTGCTGCGACTAAAAGCAGTATGAGTGGCCGCGCCTATGAAGTGCGATGTCCAAGAGGCGTTCAACCAGCAAGCACCTGGCTGAAGACAGAGTTACAGAGGCAACGGCAGCTTCATTGAGTTTGTCTCAAGTCGAAAAAACTCAGAATGGCGTTGGGCTTTTCGCCTACTACGGACGTTATAGGCAGGAGACCGCATCTTGCACGATAGTTCCTTGCCGTTTTGGTGAGTGACCTCCGATCAAACGCAGCCAGTGGACGGAGCATTAGCAAATGAGTAGCTATGCTTGGTCTGTTGCAGAAATTGTTTTTGCAGCTGGCAATTGCCGAAACGCGCATCAATGGCCTCATCACCGGCACTCTATGGGTAGCCCGCCAATTATGACGTCCTTGGTCTCATCGGTCATCGAGTTCCTGACGGCGCATCCGCATGTTGCCTATCTGGCGGTGTTTCTCTTGGCACTTTCCGAGTCAATCCCGATCATTGGTGTCGTCGTTCCCGGTACAGCCGTGATCCTTGCCCTCAGCACCTTGGTGCCGAGCGGCGTCTTATTGCTCTGGCCGTTGCTGGTCGCCGTCACGTTAGGTGCAATCGCGAGTGATGGTCTTTCGTTCTGGCTCGGGCATCGATACCACCGCGAAATTCTTGGCCTCTGGCCATTGAGCCGTCACCCTGAACTGATTCAGCGTAGCGAGGCCTTTTTCGAGCGTCACGGTGCCAAGAGTGTGTTTCTCGCGCGCTTCGTACCAGGCGTCCGTGCCTTCATTCCGCTCCTTGCCGGTATGCTGGGAATGGCGGTCAGTCGGTTCTATGCCGTCAATGTTGTCTCGGCGCTCGCTTGGGCGCCGTCGCATATCCTGCCCGGTGTGCTCGTCGGCGCAACGTTCAGCTTTCTCGGTGCGGCCGCAAAGCCGCTCGCGATTTTGCTGGTCGTTCTGGCTGCGGCGGGTTGGGCAGTCCTGCAAATCGTGCGCTGGACGTTGCGTTACGGCATCCCGTACCTCATCGTCGGAGTGGCGCGGCTACGGAGTTGGGCCGGCACCCACGACACCTGGTTGAGCCGGCGGCTCAGCACCTTGCTCGACCCTTCACGGCCCGAAGCACGGGCTCTCGTACAACCGACTGTCTTTCTCGTCGGTGCCGCCTGGCTTTTCTTCGGTGTCCTTGAAGATATCGTCAGCGGTGACCCGTTGCTGCTCGCAGACAGCGCGATACATCGTGCGCTTCAGGATCTTCGTACAGCGCCAAGTGATGCGGCGATGATCGCCATTACAGAACTCGGCGACACCAAGGTCGTGGTGGCGGTCACGATTGTTGTCTTGCTGTGGCTCATGTGGAAACGCGCCTGGCGTACAGCAGCCTATTGGCTGGTTGCAATCAGTGGCGCTTCGGTGCTCAACACTGTCATCAAAGTAGCATTGCATCGAGCCCGACCCGGTGAGCTTCTCTACTCCGGGTGGAGTGCATTTTCCTTCCCCAGCGGCCATAGCACGATCAATGTCGTGTTATACGGTTTCCTCGCTTTCCTCATCGCGCGTGATATCCGCCCGGCATGGCGCCTCGCGGTCGTTATTGGCGCCGCAACCCTGATATTTCTGATTGCATTCTCGCGGCTCTACCTCGGTGTGCATTGGCTTTCCGACGTGCTCGGGGGGATGGCATTTGGGTCCGCTTGGCTGGCGTTGCTCGGACTCTCCTACTTGCGGCGGCAGGCCGAGCGCATCAACCCAGGGGGCCTGCTCGCCCTCGGATGTGCGGCACTTATCCTCGTCGGCGGCTTCAATATCTATCGTAGCCATGCGACCGACAGCGGTCGTTATGCCGTCAAGGTTGGGACGCCAAGCATGAGGGCCACTGATTGGTGGGCGTCGGATTGGCAGCAACTGCCGGCGCGGCGTATCGATCTCACGGGCGAGACGAATGAGCCACTGACGTTCCAGTGGGCCGGTGGCCTGCCGGACTTGCAAAATGTCCTTCAACTTGACGGGTGGCGCGACTCAGCGGCCTGGACACCGTTGAATGCCCTGAATTGGCTTACCACCCAGACCGACCCTACCGTTTTTCCAGTTATTCCTCTTTTCGCAAGTGGTCGTCTTCCCAGTCTGACCCTCGTCCGACCGTATAGCGATGGTGCACCTGCCGGTTCGCGCCTCGTGCTTCGATTGTGGGTCGTAGATTTTCAGCTCACAAACGGACGAACTACACCGCTCTGGATGGGCTCGATTGTCGAGGAGCGTTTTTATCATCTCCTATCTCTCGTCACATTGACGTCGACACAGCCCGATGTGAATGCACCGAGGAGCACGCTAGCTGCCGATCTTGACAGTGGACGGCTCCTCTCTCGGACCGAAGGAGCAGCAGATGCGGATTGGGATGGGCAGGTCTTGTTAGCTCGCCACAGTGAGAAACAGAAATGAATGACCGTTTCGAGGCGGTTTCTGGCCTTCAGTGCCTGCTTGCCACTCGGGATGATTGAAACGCCGACGTCTTGAGCCTATTCGAGTCGTGGGCCAGTGGCTTAGAGTGCGCAAAAATGCGCATGGACCATCAACAGACCTAGAGTCTGCTCGGAATGAGCTTCTATTTTGTGCCAGATAATGCTGGCTTAATTCAGGTTCGGTGTTATCGCCTGTCTTAGGCATTTCGGCAGGCTGTTTATGCCATGCGCCCAATTGTAAGAGCCATTTTCAGCGACTACACTCCAGCCCATGAAACGCTATCTGCGGTTTTGCATCATCTTCATGATTAGCTTGGCGCTTCCCCTCAGCGGGATGGCGGGCGTTCAGGCACCGACAGAAGCGTGCCCAATGAAGACGATGGGCATGGCGATGATGGACGACATGGGGATGGACTGCTGCAACGATATGAAAAGTCCTTCCGATCACGGTAAACCCTGCAAGCCGGGCCAGGAATGCAAGACAGGCGGCATGCTGCAAGTCTCGATCTTCAAGCCTCCTGTAACCGTATTCAGCCCCGTCGTGATTTCCTTCTTCAGCGATTCCCTACCCGTACAGACCCCGTCCGGGGTATGGCGACCGCCTCGCGTTTGATTCCTGTCCCACATTGAGCCTCATTCCGCATTAGTGGGATGGACTAGCTGCGTGCGTGTCTTTTGCCGCGCGCAGTGGATGATCACAGGAATCGTAAACATGAACTCCAAGTGCTATTGCACAGGCTGGTCCCTCGTGGCCGGTCTGGCGGCAAGCGTATTGGCATTGCCGAGCTTCGCTGCCGCATTGACACTCGATGAAGCGTTGCGGCTGGCCGAAAACAATGCACCGTCGCTGACCGCACAAGACGCCAAAATTCAGGCTGCCAGCAGCGCGGCTATTCCAGCCGGTGAGCTACCTGACCCCAAACTGCTGCTGGGTGTGCAGAACTACCCCATTGGCGGTCCGGATCGCTGGAGCATCGACCAGGACTTCATGACCATGCAAATGGTCGGGGTCAGGCAAGAGATGCCCAACAGCGACAAGCGCAAAGCGCGCATTGAGGTCGCCGATGCGGCCGTTGATCGCGCCGCTGCGGAGCGTCGAGTCGAACGCCTGAAGGTTCGTCAGTCCACGGCGTTGGCCTGGATCAGCAGCTACTCGGTTGAGCGTAAAGATGCGCTGTTCCAGGACTTCTACAAAGAAAACCACCTGTTGACCGATACTGTCCGGGCCCAGATTGCCGGTGGCCGCGCTCAACCCGCCGATGCGGTGACGCCCAAGCAAGAAGCGGCTCAACTGGCGGAGCAACAGGATGATCTGATTCTCCAGAGAGCGCAGGCCCGAGCAGCCCTCAAACGCTGGATTGGCTCAGCCGCCAACGACAAGCCTGTGGGCAGCTTGCCGGAGTGGCCCGTCGATACCTCAAGCTACTCTCATAAACTGCAACACCATCCCGAGTTGGCAGCGTTTGCGCCGATGACCCGTGAAGCGCAAGCCAAGGTTCGTGAAGCCGTGTCGGAGAAGCAGTCGGACTGGAGCTGGGAACTGGATTACCAGCGCCGTGGCCGTGAGTTTGGCGATATGGTCAGCGTGCAATTTTCCTGGGATCTACCGCTGTTTCCTGACTCGCGCCAAAACCCCAAAATCGCAGCCAAACAGGCTGAACTCAGTCAGCTTGAGGCCGAGCGCGAAGCCCTGTCACGCGAGCACACTCAGCAACTGGAAAACGAGCTGGCTGACTATGAACGCCTGAATCGTGCCGTGCGCCGAAACCAGGAAAGCCTGTTGCCGCTGGCCAAGGAAAAGGTCGAGCTCAGCATGGCCAGTTATCGGTCCGGCAAAGGCGATTTGAACGCCGTTGTTGCCGCCCGACGTGAACTCATCGAAGCCCGCCTCAAACAGATCGACGTGGAAGAGCAGCGAGCGCTGACCAGTGCGCGTCTGTATTTTGCTTATGGGGAGTCCAGCCAATGATCCTTAAAAAATGGAACGGGGCATTGCTGGTAGGTATCTCGATGGCATTGGGTGTTGCCGGTGGTTACTGGTTCGCTCACCAGCGCATGAGCGGAATACCCAGTACCACCCAGGAGAAGGGCCTCAATTCATCGGACGAACGCAAGGCTCTGTATTGGTACGACCCCATGTACCCCCAGCAAAAGTTCGATAAGCCGGGTAAGTCCCCCTTCATGGACATGCAACTGGTCCCGCAGTACGCCAGTGGCGCAGCGGACCGTGCGACCGTCACCATCGATCCAAGCCTCACCCAGAATCTCGGTCTGCGTTTTGCAGCAGTCACCCGTGGAATCTTTGACTCCAGCCTCGATGTGACAGGTGTGTTGGGATTCAACGAACGTGATATTGCTGTGATTCAGGCTCGCACAGTCGGCTTTGTGGAGCGGGTTTATGCCCATGCTCCTGGTGATGTGCTCAAAGCCAACGCGGCGTTGGCGGATATCCTGGTGCCTGAGTGGGCCGCTGCCCAGACAGAGTTCCTTGCCCTGAAGCGCAGCGGTGATGCTGACCTGTTGGCTGCGGCCCGCCAGCGTCTACGGCTCACGGGGATGCCGGCAGCACTGATTACTCAGGTAGAGCGTGGCGGTAAGGTTCAGCCGTACCTGACGCTCACCAGCCCTATTGGTGGTGTGCTGCAAGAGTTGAACGTACGCGCGGGTATGACCGTGGCGACCGGCGACACCCTGGCACGCGTCAATGGCTTGAGTAGTGTCTGGCTAGCGGTGGCCGTACCAGAATCGGATGCCGGATCGATCACCGTGGGACAGGCAGTCGAAGCGCGTCTGCCAGCTTTCCCAGGGACAATACTCAACGGCAAGGTCAGCGCGATTTTGCCCGAGACCAACCCGGACAGCCGCACTCTTCGAGTACGTGTCGAGTTACCCAATCCTGACGGACGCCTCAGACCGGGTTTGACGGCGCAGGTACGCCTGAATCGTTCGACCGAGAAGAGTGTGTTGTGGGTGCCGAGCGAGGCGGTGATTCGCACGGGCCGACGTGCCTTGGTGATGCTCGCCGAAGACGCCGGTCGCTACCGCCCTGTTGAAGTGCAACTCGGGCAGGAAAGTGATGGCAAGACGGCGATATTGAAAGGCCTGGAAGAAGGCCAGAAGGTGGTTACGTCTGGCCAGTTCCTGCTCGACTCAGAAGCCAGTCTTAAGGGCATCGTTGCCAGCTCGGAGGAAGAGTCACCACCCAGCGCAGCAGCCTCAAGCTTTCATGAAGCAGATGGACAGATCGTTGAGATCAACGACAAAGAAGTCACGCTCGCCCATGGCCCTTTCAAGACGCTGGGAATGCCTGGCATGACGATGACTTTTCCACTCGCCAACCCGGCTCTGATACAGGGCCTCAAAGCGGGCGACAAGGTCCGGGTCGCGGTGAGCCAGACCGATGATGGCTTGCGTGTTGAGCGCCTGGATAAATCGGGGAGCCAGCCATGATTGCCGCCCTGATTCGTTGGTCAGTGGCCAACCGATTCCTGGTGTTACTGGCGACGCTGTTCGTCACGGCTTGGGGTATTTGGTCGGTGCAGAGCACGCCCATCGATGCACTGCCAGATCTCTCGGATGTTCAGGTGATCATCCGCACCCCTTTTCCTGGACAAGCGCCGCAGATTGTCGAGAACCAGGTGACCTATCCGTTGGCCACTACCATGCTCTCAGTACCGGGCGCCAAGACGGTGCGTGGTTATTCCTTCTTCGGCGACAGCTTCGTTTACGTGCTGTTCGAAGACGGCACTGACTTGTACTGGGCTCGCTCGCGGGTGTTGGAGTATCTGAGCCAAATACAAAATCGGTTGCCTGCCAGCGCCAAGCCGGCGTTGGGACCAGATGCGACGGGGGTGGGTTGGATCTATCAGTACGCGCTAGTGGATCGCAGTGGCGGGCATGATCTGGCACAGCTTCGCGCACTTCAGGACTGGTTCCTCAAGTTCGAACTCAAGACCCTGCCCAACGTTGCGGAGGTGGCCACCGTGGGGGGCATGATCAAGCAGTACCAAGTGCAACTTGATCCGCTCAAACTGGCCAGCCTCGGTATCACTCAGGCTGAGGTGACCGACGCTATCGGCAAGGCCAACCAGGAAACTGGTGGCGCGGTGCTGGAGATGGCAGAGACCGAGTTTATTGTGCGTGCTTCCGGCTACTTGAAGACGCTCAATGACTTTCGGGCGATCCCGCTCAAGTTGGGTTCGGGTGGTGTGCCGGTGACCCTTGGCGATGTCGCCACGATTCAGTTGGGACCGGAAATGCGGCGTGGCATTACTGAGCTCGACGGAGAAGGCGAGACCGTCGGCGGCGTGGTGATTTTGCGCAGCGGCAAGAATGCTCGCGAGACCATTGCGGCGGTCAAGACCAAACTCGACGAACTGAAAAGCAGTCTGCCGGCCGGGGTGGAAATTGTCACCACCTACGACCGTAGCAAGCTGATCGACCGCGCTGTGGAAAATCTCAGCCACAAGCTGATCGAAGAGTTCATCGTCGTCGCGCTGGTCTGTGGGGTCTTCCTCTGGCACCTGCGCTCATCCCTGGTGGCGATCATTTCGCTGCCGGTGGGGGTGCTGATTGCCTTCATCGTCATGCGCTACCAGGGCATCAACGCCAACATCATGTCCTTGGGCGGGATAGCTATCGCCATCGGCGCCATGGTCGATGCCGCCGTGGTGATGATCGAGAACGCCCACAAGAAGATTGAGGCATGGCACGCGGCCAATCCGGGGGAAGAACTGAAGGGTGAACGTCATTGGCATGTAATGACCGAAGCGGCGGCAGAGGTAGGCCCGGCGCTGTTCTTCTGTTTGTTGATCATCACTCTGTCGTTTATTCCGGTGTTCACCCTGGAAGCTCAGGAAGGACGGCTGTTCGGCCCTTTGGCTTTCACCAAGACCTACGCCATGGCCGCAGCGGCGGGATTGTCAGTGACCTTGGTGCCGGTGCTGATGGGCTACTGGATTCGAGGACGAATTCCCAGTGAACAACAGAACCCGTTGAACCGGTGGTTGATTCGGATCTATCAGCCAGCGCTGGACGCAGTCTTGCGTCGACCAAAGATCACGCTGCTGGTGGCGCTATTGGTTTTTGTCAGTGCGCTATGGCCAATGTCTCGCTTGGGTGGTGAGTTTCTTCCGCCGCTGGACGAGGGTGACCTGCTCTACATGCCTTCAGCTTTGCCGGGATTGTCGGCGCAGAAAGCGGCGCAGTTGCTGCAACAGACCGACCGCCTGATCAAGACGGTGCCTGAAGTCGAACACGTCTTCGGCAAAGCGGGGCGCGCTGAAACCGCCACCGACCCGGCACCGCTGGAAATGTTCGAGACCACCATCCAGTTCAAACCACATGAGCAATGGCGTCCAGGCATGACCCAGGAAAAGTTGGTGGAAGAACTGGATCGAGTGGTACGAGTCCCTGGGCTGACGAATATCTGGATACCACCGATTCGCAACCGTATCGACATGCTGGCCACTGGGATCAAGAGTCCCATCGGAGTGAAAGTTGCCGGCACCAACCTATCGGAGATCGATGCCGCGACTCAGGCCGTCGAGCGTGTGGCCAAGGGCGTACCCGGTGTCAGTTCGGCTCTGGCCGAGCGACTGACCGGTGGCCGTTATATCGATGTGGATATTGACCGTAAGGCGGCCGCTCGCTACGGACTGAATATCGCCGATGTGCAGTCCATCGTGGCCGGCGCTATCGGCGGTGAAAACGTCGGCGAAACCATTGAAGGGCTTGCACGCTTCCCGATCAACGTGCGTTACCCACGGGAGTGGCGTGACTCGCTCGGTGCCTTGGAGCAATTGCCGATCTATACCCCGCTAGGGAACCAGATCACCCTCGGCACAGTGGCGAAGGTCAAGGTCAGCGACGGTCCGCCGATGCTCAAGAGCGAGAATGCACGGCCTTCTGGTTGGGTGTACATCGATGTGCGTGGCCGGGACATTGCCTCGGTAGTCGCCGATCTGCGCCGGGTCGTCAGCGAGCAGGTCAAGTTACAGCCCGGCATGAGCCTGAGTTACTCAGGGCAGTTCGAGTTTCTCGAAAGGGCCAACGCACGACTCAAACTGGTGGTGCCTGCCACGCTGGTCATCATCTTCGTGTTGCTCTACCTGACTTTCGCCCGCTTCGATGAGGCCTTGCTGATCATGGCCACTCTGCCGTTCGCCCTTACTGGCGGGGCATGGTTCCTCTATCTGTTGGGGTTCAACCTGTCAGTCGCCACCGGGGTCGGTTTTATCGCCTTGGCCGGTGTTTCCGCCGAGTTTGGCGTGATCATGCTGCTCTACCTGAAGAACGCCTGGGCCGAACGTGAAGACCTCGGCGACAGCACAGAGCGCGGTCTGGTTGCGGCGATTCGTGAAGGCGCCGTGCAGCGTGTTCGACCCAAGGCCATGACCGTGGCCGTCATCATTGCTGGCTTGTTACCCATCTTGCTGGGCAGCGGGACCGGCAGCGAGGTGATGAGCCGAATTGCTGCACCCATGGTCGGCGGCATGGTCACGGCGCCCTTGCTTTCCCTGTTTGTCATTCCGGCGGCCTATCGCCTGATGCGTCGCCGGCACCTCTCAGTTGAACCCATCACCCCTCAAGGAAAAGTCGTATGAAACTGACCCTGATTGCAGTTGCAAGCACCGTATTCACGGCGTCTCTATCGGCCCATGCAGAGGATATGCCAGGCATGAAAATGGGCGGAATGGAGGGCATGCAGATGAAGCAGGAAACAACGCAGGCTCCAGTCGCCACCGCCGACGGAACGATCAAGGCTATCGATACTACGAAGCATACGGTGACCGTCTCTCACGGCGCTGTTCCAGCTGTGCAATGGCCGCCGATGACCATGGCCTTTTCCGTGACGGAAGATCAGCTGACAGGGCTGACGGCTGGAGACCGAGTGTCGTTTTCCTTCCGGCTTGAGGGCGGCAAAGCCACGATTGTGTCCATCAAAAAATAAAATTGCGGTGGTAAAAATGGCCGGCATGCTTTGGCGCGCCAGTGATTCCCAGTAAATCCTCTTGTTCAGGAAAAGCGGTATGTCAGGAGGTTGCTCGAGTGACCGCTTTTAGACTGTGGATTCAACCGGTCAGTGGGGGAGGGGAAAGTGGCCAGGCGCAACGTGCCGCTGCCGGATTGATAAGCCATGGCCTGCAATGTGGCGCTGCGGATGCGTCCGAGCGCTTCGCTCATTTCCCGCTGATAAAGACGACCGACATCGGTCAGTTGCACTTGCCGGCCTTCACGGCGGAATAGCGTCAGGCCCAGTTGCTGTTCCAGCGCCTGGACTTGCCGGCTCACGGCGCTTTGGGTCAGTGACAGTTCCATCGCGGCCCGCCCAAGGCTTGCTCAAAGTCAACTAAGTGACGTTGCGCGGTGATCTGGATCGGCAGATCGACGAGCGCGTCTGGCAAAGCTTCGGCACCGCCATGCACTGCAACGGTAACGGCGCTTGCTACAACGACGACCCCAACGATGCGATGTGCCCGTCGTGGAAAGCCACCCGTGAACGCCAGCATTCGCCGAAGGGCAGGGCGTCGTTGATTCGCGAATGGTTGCGTCTGCAAGGCGCGGCCAATATCGATGTGTTGCAAGCGGCCCGGGGCAAGTTGTCGTGGTTGAGCGGATTGCCGACGCGGTTGCGCAATAACCTGGCGCGCTCGAGCGGTGAGGCGGATTTCTCCCATGAGGTCTACGATGCGATGGCGGGCTGCCTGGCCTGTAAATCCTGTGCGGGACAATGCCCGGTCAAGGTCAACGTCCCGGAATTCCGATCTCGTTTTCTCGAGCTGTACCACGGTCGCTATCAACGCCCGCTCCGTGACTATTTGATCGGCTTGCTGGAGTTCACCATTCCTTACATGGCCTACGCGCCGGGCCTGTACAACGCGGTGATGGGCTCGAAATGGGTGAGCCGCCTGCTGGAGCAACAGGTCGGCATGCTCGACAGTCCGCTGATCCACCGCCATGACTTGCAGGCCACGTTGACCCGCTGCAAGGTCGCTGTCGCCAGCGTGCCAGCCCTGCGCGAACTGACCGCTGCACAACGTGAGCGGAGCGTGGTGTTGGTGCAGGACGCCTTCACCCGTTACTTCGAAACGCCGTTGCTGGCGAGCTTTATCCAGTTGGCGCATCAGTTGGGCTACCGGGTGTTTCTGGCGCCCTATAGTGCCAACGGCAAGCCTTTGCACGTGCAGGGCTTCCTCGGCGCTTTCGCCAAGGCGGCGATCCGCAACGGCAATCAGCTCAAGGCGCTCGCCGCCTGTGGAGTGCCGCTGGTGGGCCTGGACCCGGCGATGACGCTGGTCTACCGCCAGGAATATCAGAAAGTACCAGGGCTCAACGATTGCCCGAAGGTCCTGCTACCTCAGGAATGGCTCTTCGATGCGTTGCCTGAAAACCCGCACACCGCGACCGAGACATTCCGTTTGTTGGCGCACTGCACCGAGAAGACCAATGTCCCAGCCAGTACTGCGCAATGGGAAACCATGTTTGCCCGGCTTGGGCTCAAGCTGGTGACGGAGGCGACCGGCTGCTGCGGCATGTCTGGCACCTACGGCCACGAAGCCCGAAACCAGGACACCTCGCGGACCATTTTCGAGCAGTCATGGGCCGGCAAGCTGGATAAACAGGGTGAGGCGCTGGCCACGGGCTACTCCTGTCGGAGTCAAGTGAAGCGCTTGGCCGACAGGCAGCTGCGTCATCCGTTGGAAGTGGTGTTGGAGCATGTGCGCGCGAAGTAGCTTCACTCGCACTTATGAAGCACCACGCTGAATTTTAAGTTATCCGCCTGCAATTGCTCTGCATTAACCAGGTCTTCGATTCTTAACCCGGATTCAACTTTTTCGATCAGCTGCATGATGCGATTTTCATGGTGGCGACAGGCCTGAAGTTGCACCGTTACTGGAGTTCTTATTGTCAGGGATGAGCGCTGAAATCGAAGTGCACACCGAGCAAGCAACGGCGAGTTCGGCGCTGGGAGCATGAAACCGTATTGGAGGAAATGCAGAACAGGCTGAGCAACGCGCCGTGGATGATGCGGATCCGAAAACGGACTGTTGAGCATCCTTTCGGGACGCTCATGCAATGGAAGGGTGCGACGCACTTCCTGACCCGAAAGCTTAACGGGGGTAAGCGCCGAGATGAGCTTGAATGTGCTCGCCTACAACTTGAAACGGGTCATGAAAATCATCGGCGCTAACGGTTTGATGAAGGCGCTGTCGGCGTAAAGAAGGCTGGTTTTGGCCCATCCAGAGGCTGTAAAACAGCGTTGACGTGCTCCAGGTTGCTACCGATGCAACCCATGGTATTGATCGTGCGATCGCTCAGCCAACGAACGTCGATGCCCCAAGAAAATGAGGCCCATGATCGTTTTTACACACTCTGGGCCGATAGCTGCCGCTCAATTCCGATTGTCCAGGGAGGAATATTCTGTTCGAGCTTTGACTTTCGGAATCATTGGCACTGAGGAGAGTCAACCGACAAATACTGCATCGGACACGTGCCATGCCTATTCTCGCTAACACATTTAGCTATCCGCGTAACCTTCGCTTGGTGCTGCCAACAGCTCATTCCTGCATGCGTTGGCTAACGGTGAGTGGACGGCATGGACGCAATTGATTCGGCGCTGATGGCCGCGCGGGCCCAATTCGCGATCACCATCAGCTTTCATATCGTGTTGGCGGCCTTCACCATTGGTTTGGCCAACTTTCTGATGGTACTCGAAGCGCTTTGGCTGTGGCGTGGGCGAAAGGTCTATCTGGACGTCTACCTTTACTGGCTGAAGGTGTTTGCCCTCAACGTGGCGGTGGGCACTGCCTCGGGTCTTATATTGGAGTACCAATTCGGGCTCAATTGGTCGCGGCTTTCGACTCAGGCAGGAGATATCCTCGGCCCATTGATGTTCTACGAAGTGCTTGCCGCTTTTTTTCTGGAGGCTGGCTTCCTTGGCATCATGTTATTTGGATTGAAGAAGGTAGGCCGTCGTCTGCATTTCTTCGCCACCTGTGCCGTAGCGCTTGGATCGTTAATCAGCGCATTCTGGATCCTGTCGGCCAATTCCTGGATGCAAACACCCGCCGGTTACTCCATTGGCACAGATGGACGGTTCATTGCCGAGGATTGGTGGGCGATCATCTTCAATCCGTCGTTCCCTTATCGGCTTGTGCATATGACGTTGGCCGCGTTGCTCGGCACCGCCACGCTGGTGGCCGGTATCAGCGCTTGGCAGCTGTTGCGTGTGCCTGAGAATCTGCGAGCACGGCTTGCATACTCCATGGTGCTGTGGGCGATTGTCTTGATCACACCTGTGCAAATGGTGGTGGGAGACCTTCATGGTCAACACAGCCTCAAAGTTCAGCCGCAGAAGGTCGCCGCCATCGAAGGCTCCTGGACTCGCCCGGCTGATGGTGCGGGCGAACCATTACGCTTGTTCGCTCTTCCCGACATGAATGAGCGACGCAACCATTGGGAAGTGGCGATTCCGCGCATAGCTTCGCTGTACCTGCGGCATGACCTGAGTGGCACCATCGCTGCACTGGACGAGTTCCCGCCTCAGGACATACCACCTGTTCCAGTGGTGTTCTTCGCTTTTCGTTTCATGGTCGGTCTGGGTCTGTTGATGCTGGGGCAGGGCCTGACCGGTTTGGTATTGCGATGGCGACAACGGTTGTACACGGCGCCTTGGATGCTCCGAGGGTGTGTGCTGATGGCCCCGGCTGGATTTTTGGCGATGCTGAGTGGCTGGGTAGTGACCGAGGTTGGCCGCCAACCCTTCACCGTCTATGGTCTGCTGCGCACGGCTGACAGTCTGTCATCGGTTTCTCGGCAGCAGGTGATTAGTTCAACATGGTTCATCTTGTCGTTTTACCTGCTGATATTCGGTGTTGGGCTCTGGGTGCTGCTGCGAATTCTGCGCGAGCCACCTCACAAGGACGAGGCCGGGCCGCAGCCAACCTTGGCCGACGAGACGGGTGAGTCCTGAGGGCATGAATCCATGTTAGACAACGACTGGATAACACTACTATCCGCTGCAGCCCTGGCGTTTTCGGTGTTGAACTATGTGCTGTTGGACGGCACTGATCTTGGCGTCGGCGTACTGCTGGGCCTTACCCGATGTAGTAAACATCGCCGTGTCATGGCAGTGACAATCCTGCCGATTTGGGATGCTAATGAAACTTGGCTCGTGCTAGGAGGCGGCGGCCTGCTGGCGTTATTTCCGCTGGCCTATGCCATCCTGCTGCCGGCGCTTTATCTGCCGTTTATTATGATGTTTTTGGCATTGATTCTTCGAGCGGTAGCGCTGGAATTTCGTGACTACGCGCCCAGTGACGGGATCAAGCGCGCCGTCGACGGCTTGCTGTTGGGCGGTTCACTGCTCGCCGGTGGATGCCAGGGGCTGGTCTTGGGTTCGCTTGTTCAAGGCATATCTAATGATGGTAGGCAGTACAGTGGTAACGGCTGGGAGTGGCTGGGTATGTTTCCGCTGTACTGTGGCGCAGTGCTCGTGGTGGGCTACACGTGGCTGGGCGCCTGCTGGCTTTATTGGCGTACTGAAGAAGAACTTCAGCAACGATCAGGTCGTCAGGCGAGGGCGCTGGCAATCGTAACCTTAGGGCTATTGGCCGTGTTGGTTACCTGGACAACGACACTGGACACTCGATATGCACATCGGCTTTTAGATCCTCTTCTCTGGCTGCCGGCCTCAACAATGCTCATTGCACTGTTAATCGGCTTCGTCTTGGGATTTCGAAGCCGCCGGGAATATCTGCCGCTGTTCGCTGCATTGGGAGTCTTCGTTTTGGCCTTCGCATTGGTCATCGCAGCGCTTTATCCGCTGATTATCCCGCCGAATCTGACGCTGCAAGCCGTCGCCTCCAGTCCGACCAGCCAGATTTTCATTTTGGTTGGTTTCGCCGTACTGATACCGGTGACGCTGATATACAACACCTATGGCTTTAAAGTCTTTAGCGGGAAGGTTCGTGCCGCTCGTGATTGACTGCATCCACGCTACCGTTCAGAGAATGAGTACTTTCTCCCTCCGGCCTAATCCAAACAGGCACTCTGTGCGCTATCGCTCAGAGCCCCTGTTACAACAGTCGTTAAGAAGTTGATGTGACGTGCCCCTCATTAACCACCGTAGATTTCGGGAAAGTCGCCACAATACGGTGTTCGATCCCATCGTCCAGCAGTCCTAGCGTCGCATCGGTGAGTAGCGTGCCATCCAGGCTGAGTGTGCGTGTTGCGTCTTCGTTTTGGCGCACCTCTATGTGGTAGAGGGTTGCACCGAACCAGTAATGGAGGGTGAAACCCGGCCAATCGGCTGGCAGCACCGGTTCAATGTGCAGCGAGTTGGCGCAGCGTGTCAGTCCCAGTAGTGATTCGACGATCAGGCGATACATCCAGCCAGCGGAGCCGGTGTACCAGGTCCAGCCGCCGCGTCCAGTGTGGGGTGCAACCCCGTAGACGTCGGCGGCCATCACGTAAGGCTCAACCTTGTACGTTTCGATTTGTGCAGCGCTGCGACGGCTGACGGGATTGATCATACGCAGCAGCTCCCATGCCTTGTCGCTGTCGCCAAGACGGGCGAAGGCCATACTTGCCCAAACGGCAGCGTGAGTGTATTGGCCTCCATTCTCGCGTACGCCGGGTACGTAGCCTTTGATGTAACCGGGATCCAGTGCACCCTTGTCGAACGGCGGATCCAGTAACAACACCACGCCGGTATCGCGCCGGACCAAGTGCAGATCCAGTGAGTCCATGGCCGTTCTGCGCCGTACCTGCGACGCGGCCCCGGAGAGCACCGACCAGCTTTGCGCTATGGAGTCGATACGACATTCCTCGTTACCCGCAGAGCCCAATACCTGGCCGTCGTCGAAGTAAGCGCGGCGGTACCAGGCGCCATCCCAAGCCTGATCTTCCAGGCTCACACGCAAAGTCGCCGCCTGCTCAGTACAACGCTGGGCGAAGACCCTGTCGCCTTCCAGCTGCGCAGTACTGGAGAATTGCAGCAGCACCTCGTAGCCGAAGAAGCCAAGCCATACGCTCTCACCAAGGCCTTGCTCTCCGACCCGATTCATTCCGTCATTCCAGTCTCCGCACCCCATCAACGGCAGCCCATGGGAACCGCGCTTGAGGCCATGCTCAATGGCGCGAACGCAATGTTGGTAGAGGCTTTCCTGGAGTTGTGAAGTGCCGGGCAGATCGTAGTAGGACTCTTCACCAGCAGTGAGTGCGCGTCCCTCGATATAACCCACCACTTCGCTCAGTACGCTACGATCACCGGTGATGTACACGTAGCGGCTGGTTGCCAGGGGCAACCAAAGAAAGTCGTCGGAACAGCCCGTTCGCACACCCCGACTTTGCGGTGGATGCCACCAGTGTTGTACGTCGCCTTCGGGGTACTGATGCGCGGCGCAGAGCAGCAGGTGGCGGCGCGCGGCAGCCGGGTCGGCATGGATCATTGCCATGCTGTCCTGCAATTGATCACGAAAGCCAATGGCTCCGCCGGATTGGTAATAACCACTGCGCGCGCAGAAGCGGCACGCGATGACCTGATACATCAGCCAGCCGTTGACCAGCACATCGATGGCTGGATCGGGAGTCTGAATTTGTATGGCCCCCAAGGTCGTGCGCCAATGCAGACGCACAGCGTCCAGTTCGCCCGCCGAGGCCTTGGCACCGCGGTATTTCTGCACCAGGCGGGTGGCTGATTTGGCGTCCTGTTCGGCGCCGAGGCGGAACACCACGTCCTGGCTTTCGCCGTCCGCCAGATCCAGTGCGACCTGCATCGCTGCGCAGGGATCGAAGCCACCACCGCAGCGTCCAGACAGCCGAGCACGAGTCAGGGCTGCCGGCGCTTGCAGGTTCCCATTGCGGCCAAGAAATTCGGCACGGTCACCGCTAAAACTGCGCCCCGTCGAATCCGTGTCGAGAAAGGCGACGCGCCCGGAGAACTCGATCGAAAAGGCGTTGCGCGCGAACAGCGCGCCACTGAATGGGTCCACCTCCGTGACCACATGCATGGCCGACTTGCCGCGCAAATCCCCCAGTACCCACTCCACGTAGCACGTTGCCGACAAACGCCGCGGCCGGCCGCTGGTATTGCGAATTTTCAGGCGCGAGAATTTGATCGGTGCATCCAGCGCCACATAGACCCACAACTCGGTATGGATGCCGTCCTCTTCATACTCGAATACGCTGTAGCCGAAACCGTGGCGAGTACGGTAAAGGCCACTACCTGGGCAGGGTTGTGGGGTTGGCGACCAGAAGTGGCCGGTATCTTCGTCGCGCAGGTACAACGCCTCACCGCTGGGGTCAGAGATCGGGTCGCTATGCCAAGGGGTGAGACGATATTCGTGAGCATTCTCGCTCCAGGTGTAAGCACCGCCACTTTCGGAAATCACCGTGCCGAATTGCGCATTGGCCAGCACATTGACCCAAGGCGCTGGTGTGGGTTGGCCTGGGCGCAGGATCACTACATATTCGTTACCGTCCGGGCTGAAGCCACCGTAGGGATTGTTCAATATCAAGGCAGCGTCGGTTTGTGTGGCACCGGCCACAGGTGGTTGCTCCACTCGCACAAGACTCGGTTCGAGCCTGGGGAGCAGAGGGTCCGCGCGGCGCCGATGGACCTGATCGGCCAGGCTGCCGTGGCTGTCATTGAGTACCAGGCGGGCCACCGATAGCATCAGTGTCCGGTCCTCGCCCGACAACTGTTGTGCCTGCCGCACAAAAATCCCGCCAGGACGGTCGACCAGGCTCGCTTCACTGCCCGAGGTCACCAGTCCCATAATCAGGTCATGCAGTTGCTGGCGATAGCCGGCCTGATCCTCGTTCCAGATCACCAGATCTACCGACAGGCCCTTCTGACGCCAATAGGCATGAGCTTTGACCATCTGCTGCACAAACTCGATGTTAGCCAGATCGTTGATCTGCAGCAGCACGATGGGCAAGTCGCCCGATATCGCCTGGCCCCAGAGGCTGGACTGGTTACGCCGGTTGGCCACCAGCACGCTGCTCTCGGCCCGTAATGCAGCGCTGGCGTAGATGATCGACGCGGCCATCTGCTCGAACAGACGTGCGTCGCTCAGTGAAGCGTTGAGCTGGCGCAGCAGCACCTGGCTATGGGTCCAGGCCAAGTCAAAGACGCGATCGGCCAGATGACGGTCGCGGTACTTGTTGATCAGGTGCAGGCAGTTGTCACGGCTGTCGGCAAGGCCGGTCACCAAGTCGATGGTCGCCGTCTGACCGGGGGCCAGGGTGATGCGACAACGTATCGATACAATCGGATCAAGTACCGGGCCGGCGGTTCCTGATAATTGTTCGACCTCATCGTCCATTGCCGCCGGGGCCACGACACTGCGCCCACGACCGATAAAGCGCGCACGGTCGGTCTCGTAGGAGATCGCATCGACATCTACACCGTGCGCTGCCAGCAAATGACACATCCAGGGCACTGTTTCCTGGCTGGAGCGCGGCCGACGGGTGCAGATGATTGCCTGCAGCGGGCGCAACAGCTCGGTCTGCACGAACAGATTGCTGAAGGCCGGGTGCATCGCATCGCTGATGGCCGAAGCCAGCACTACCTCGGTGTAGCTGGTGAGTTCAATACTGCGGCGCGTTCGCGCGCGGTTGGTGATGTGCAAGCGGCGCAACTCGATGTCGTCTTCCGGTGATACGACGATTTCGGTATGGGTGTCGAAGTCTTGCTCACGTACACGGAATTCGGCACGGGCATCAGTGAAGATGGCTTCGTAGCTTTCCGGATGGCGCAATGTCGGTTGGTGCGCGGCGGACCAGAAAGTGCCGCTTGCAACATCGCGCAGGTAGCAGAACATACCCCAGTTGTCGCAGGTGAAGTCTTCATGCCAGCGGGTAACAGCAATTTCGTTGCTGCGGCTGTAACCTGCGCCTGCACTGCTGACCATCACATGGTAGCGGCCGTTGGAGAGCAACTGCACCGCAGGGCGTTTGCGGTCAGGGTCGGCAAAGACCCGCAGCTTGGTTTCACGTACTCGTGATGCATGGTCCACAACCGGCGCGTTCGAGGCATGCAGGTACTGTGCGGCGGTCTTCGGCACACGCTCCTGCAACAGCAGGGCGGTCGCCTGGAATTGCGGGTCGGATTCGAAACGTCGCTGCATTGGCCGGTCGAGTAGCAGGCAAGTCAGCGCCAGCAGGCTCATGCCCTGATGGTGTGCCATGAAGGAATAGACGACTGCGCAACGCTGTCCGCGTTGCAAGCGCGCCTCTGTAAAGTCCACGGCTTCATACAGACCGTAGCGCCCGGCCAGGCCCAGCGCGGCAAGTCGCTGCAGGTTCCGGCACGAGGCCTCGGGGGCCACCATCAGCGCCAGGGCGCTGGCATAGGGGGCGACAACGGTGTCTTCGCCAAGGCCTCGCTTGAGACCCAGGCCTGGTACACCGAATGCGCGATATTGGTAGTTGAAATGAGCATCCTGAATGTTGTAACCCGACTCGGAAACCCCCCAGGGAATGCCCAAGTGATTGCCGTACTCTATCTGCAAGGCGACCGCTGCGCGGCAGGTCTGGTCGAGCAGGGTACCTTCATAGTTGGGCATTACCAGCATGGGCATCAGGTACTCGAACATCGAGCCTGTCCATGACAGCAGCACGGGTATGCCGCCGCTGCTGGTGAGCAGCCTTCCAAGGCTAAACCAGCCTTCTTGAGGTAACTGGCCTTGAGCGATAACCACATAGTTGGTCAGTCGCGCCTCCGAGGCCAGCAAGTCGTAATAACCCGTATCCAGCTTGTGCTCGCTGGCGTTATAGCCAAT
Organism: Pseudomonas sp. ACM7; assembly: GCF_004136015.1. Taxonomy (NCBI): domain Bacteria; kingdom Pseudomonadati; phylum Pseudomonadota; class Gammaproteobacteria; order Pseudomonadales; family Pseudomonadaceae; genus Pseudomonas; species Pseudomonas sp. ACM7. The sequence continues at coordinate 5,546,545 of NZ_CP024866.1, forward strand.
GGCGAAAAGATCGCGCTGGGAATCATAGAGAAAGGTGAAGTCCATGTTCGCCATGGTGTCGACCAGATTGGCCAGGCGGGTGACCGAGGCAATGCGCTGTACAGCCAGGCGCTGCACGGACGTCACTTGAGCCTGCTGAGCCGGCAACCAGCGAGCGACATCGAGTTGCGCCAACTGGCGCCAGCTGAGTGCCAACGGCTCGGCCTTGTCAATGGCGGGCGGCAGCCTGAAGCTCAGCAGTTCGGCCTGCAGATCCTGACATTGTGCACGCAGCGCCTCGAGCCAGAAGGCGGCCTCGCCGATCGTCGCCAAGTCGCTGAGGGCAGTGGGTGCACTCATGCGCTCCAGCAAGGTCAGGAGGGTCTCGGAGGCGTCGTCAGGGCTCGAAACAACCCGGGCCTGCGCCACGAGCGCTTCGTCTTGCAGGGTTCGTACGTCGTGGTCGTCCAGCCCCGCGGCGAGGAGGGTGTCTTGCAGCACATCCAGGGTGTCGATAAGTCCGTTGACCACCCGTAGATCAAACAGGGGCGCATCAATCAGGTCCAACAGCCCAGGGCGCAAGGTCAGTAGCAGTCCTGCCAGATTCCCGCTATCTACCGTCGATACGTAGAGCGGTGGCAAGGGCTTGAGCGTCAAGGTGTCATACCAGTTGTAGAAGTGCCGACGGTAGCTCTCCAGGCCGGCCATGCTGGACAAGGACTGATCGAGGCGCTCGAGCAACCGTCCACTACTCAGGTAGCCAAAGTCGTGCGCGGCCAGGTGGGACAGCAGCGCCATACCCATATTGGTCGGCGATGTACGGTGTGCAATGGCTGGGTGGGGCTGCTCCTGGATGTTGTCAGGGGGTAACCAATTGTCGGCCGGACCGACGTATTGATCGAAGAATGCCCAGGTTTTTCGCGCCAGACATCGCAGGAAGCGCAGCTCCTGCGCTGAAGGATTGAATTTCGCCCGGGGGGAAGGCCGGCTGAGCCACCAAGCGACGGCCGGGCTCGTCAGCCACAGCACCAAAAATGGTCCGGCCAAGGCGAGCACATTCGGAGTGGGTAGTAACAGTACAAAAAGGACCGTCGTCAGCAATGGGGCTATCCACATTGTGCGGTACAGCTCAGATAGCTTGTTGCTGTCGCTGCGTTCCACTTCCCGTGAAGGGTTCCACTGCAACAGACGACGCTTGCTGATCAGCATGCGCCACAGCGTACGGCCGATTGCATCCAGGCTGTATAAGGCTTCGAACGGCAGCCAAACCAAAGGAAGGATCGCCCGCGTAAAGTGTTGGCTGGAGGTGCCCAGGGCCGCTGTCAAATGCTGCTCGATCGGAACGTCGACGGTTTTGTGCATGAGCTCCTGCAAGGCGCTCGACAGCGGTTGGATCAGTACCAGGATAAGCACCGCGAAGGTCCACGAACGCGGCTCCATTGCTCCAAGCCAGCCCCACAGCAACATTGTCAGGAAAGCGGTCGGCTCCAGACTACGCCGGAGATTGTCAAAAATTTTCCACCGAGCCACGGCGCAAAGGCGATTGCGTTCCAACCCTCCACCTGCCTTGGGCGTCCAGGGCATGACCCATGGCAGCAATTGCCAGTCCCCGCGAATCCAGCGATGCCGGCGCTTGACGTCGGTGCTGTAACGGGAGGGGTATTCTTCGAACAGTTGCACGTCGCTGAGTAATCCCGAGCGGGCATAACAACCCTCGATCAGGTCATGGCTAAGGATGCGGTTCTCCGGGAAACAGCCTTCCAGGGCGTGCTCGAAAGCATCCACGGCGTAGATCCCTTTGCCAATGAATGAACCGAGCTGGAAAAGATCCTGATAGACGTCCGAAACAGCGCGGGTGTAGGGATCGACGCCTGCATCGCTCCCGAACAGCCGGGCATAGGAAGAGCGTGCAGTACTCGGCAGACTGATACCCACTCGCGGTTGCAAAATCGCATAACCGCTGCTGATATGGCCCTGATGCGGATCGAACACGGGGTGGTTTAGCGGGTGCTCCATCGCGCCGATGCATTGCTGTGCAACATCACGCGGTAGTTGGGTATCAGTGTCGAGGGTGATCACGTAACGAACGGGAGTCAGTGTCTGGATATCGCCAACGATCAGTGAAAAGTACTCCTGGCCACGGCCTCGCAGCAGGGCATTGAGCTCGGCGAGCTTGCCGCGTTTGCGCTCATAGCCCATCCAGGTCTGCTCTGCCTCGTTCCAGCGTCGTGGTCGGTGCAACAGGAAAAATCGGTCGTTGTCTGGGGCGGGGTATTTCTGATTTAACGCTTCTATCAGCCGCCGTGCCAGCAACAGCAGACTCGCATCCTGCTCCAGCTCCTGGGTGGGGGCATCCATGAAATCGGTGAGCAGGGCGAAGTGCAAATTGGCATCCCGATTGGCCAGGAAGCGTACTTCCAGGCCTTCGACCAACTCTTCGACATCTACGCAATGGGCTATCAGCGCGGGAATGACCACCAACGTGCGCGCTTGCACCGGGATACCCTGGCTGTAGTCCAGTCGGGGAAGAATGCAGGGGGGCATGGTGAGAGTGATCAGCCAATTGACCAGCCCGATGGCCAGGCGGCTGGACATCAGCAGCGTGGGTATCGCGAGCAATACCAGCAGGTATCCAGACCTTGCGTCGCGATAAACGGCCTCAAGGAAAGGCCAAGCGAACAATGTTGACAGGATCAGCACCAGACCCAGGTAGAAGGTCAGCGGTGCGCGAAGCAGCAGGCGTGCCCATTGCTCGCCCAAGGGCACCCGAGCGGCGATTCGATGCTCGAGCTCATTGAGTCCAGGGCCCACCAGGTAGTAACCCACATGTCCGGCCACATCGCCCTCGGGCGGTGGTCTTACCCGCGCATCGGCCAGCGCGATGGCCGCTCGCGCGACGTTTTCTTCAGTCTGGTCACAGTTCTTCGCCATGCGTTCGACCACATGCCGATAGTGATCGCGGGTGGCGAAATCCATCCGCGCATAGATCCCTGCCGGGTCTGTGCGCAACACGTGCTCGACGTGGCTCAGATGCTCGACGAACTCCCGCCAGTCGGTGGCCGACAGCAGACGCAAGCTGGCGATGCTGTTGCCGATGGACACCTGATCGGCGGCTTGCTGCTGGGCATCCACCTGCACCAGTCGCTCGATATTGAGTCCTGACTCGCTGAGCATCTGCTCGATCCAGGCCAATGGCAGTATCAGCGCGGCACTTTGCCCTTGTAGCCGTCGCGCCAATTCAGCGACGAATGATGAGGTCATCGGTGGCCCCGAGCGCGCCATGTCAGCCACTGTCAGGACCACGCTTTTGGCATCGCGTTCGGCGGTTTCGATCAAGTGATCGGCCCAGTCATTGGCCAGGTTGCGGTCATCCCAGTTAGCCATGACGCGCGAGGCTACTCGCCTCAGATTCTCGATCAGGGCCAGGCGCAGCATGATCGGAATCGCCCACAACTCGCCGAGAGTCAGTGGTGTGATCGTCTGATAGAACACTACAAAACGGCTCAGACTCTCCTCATCGACCCTGCCGTCGCCATGTGAAATGGTCTCCAGAGCGATGTCGTAGACCCGTGGCAATCCGGCCGACGGGCCATCGGCCAATTGCGGCAACTCACGGCTGTAGCCTCGGGGTAGGTGAGACTTGGTGGTGCGGATTTGCTCTTCGACCAGGTAATAGTTGTCCAGCAACCATTCCGCTGCCGGTGTTGCACGCCGGGCGGACAACGGTGCAGCAGTGAGCGCCTTGCAGCTACTGGCTAGCGTCGCCTCGTTGTCGGCTAGGCGCGCCAGCAGAGAGTCTTTCGCCGTGCGGCCACTAATATGGTGCTGTTGAGCCAGTAGAGTTCCATGGCTGGCCATCTGTTCGGCGCTGAACAACTCCGAGCGAAGCAGTGGTTCGTACTCGAATTTCCTACGTGATTCGCTCCACTGGCGATAGTAAATGGCAGGCAGACGCCAGAACTGGAAGAGTACATTGGTCCAATGACTGTCCATGTTTCCTTGCATGACACTCTCTCGACGAATGGCGTGATGAGGGTGGCAGTGCTCCCGACGCTGCTCTTGACCTGATAGCTGTGTCACGAGCACCTTGCATCACACAACGATGGCAGGCTTCGAGTCTGCCAAAGGAGGCTGGCCAAAGTCTGTATGCTAACGAGCATAGCTGCGTCCACGGTTGGCCGGAAGGTGATGTCACCTGGTTTGCGACATAACTGAAGTTAGCGTCACACCGTCGCAGTGCAAGGCTTGACCTTTTCTGCTGAGCTCAATCGAGAGGGCGCCAGAGTCGTTCCATCCGAACGGGAACAGGCCGAGGGCACAAGCGACGCGGTTTTAGATCACCTCAAATAATCAAGGTAGTCCCAGTGCCAGATTCTCTTGCAGAGGATCCAGGAGGTCGCGCATTCAGTGAACCTCCCGGTCTTCCGGGTCCAATTGCGCGTTTGATCCACACGCAAGCCTCGGCCATTCCCTCGCGCAGATCCTCAGCATCGTCTTCGGACGTTTCGGCAGCACTTTCGAGTTGACGAACTTCTTCGCGTGGCTCGTTCAGCTCCGCGCTCGGGTCGATGCATTGCGCCGTCAGGCGTCGGGTCTTGTTTGCCGACTTGGTTATCGTAGCGTCGAAAGCAGAGCTGCCCGATCTGAACGCAGCGAAGCGAGTGAAGGCGCATTACCTGGTCACTCTGGCGCTTCAGTCGTACAAGGCCCAGGTGAGCGGTGCAACCTGTTTGGCAGGTGAGTCGCGCGGAAAAATAATAAAACGCGGCATAAATATATTGATATGACGGGGATTTATGCGTGCTTTTTCCATGATGTGCAATTCACGCATCACGCACACGAATATCTGAACCCGGCCAGTGCGCCGGGTTTTTCATTTGCGCCGCTCGTCTACTCGAATGCACGCTGCCTAGGCGCCAACTTCAAATCTGTACGGCCCGGAAAATCTGGACCTCTGTTGTGAGGTGCGTATGTCTACCGATTTGAGTTTCCAAGACAAGACGGTGCAAGGTACTGTCCCTTCCAATCCTGAGCCAGGTACAGATGAGCCGACGCTGGATCCTAAAGATCGCGGCAAATTCGATCCTCTGGAACGCCCGGACAATGTAAAGGAGGAGCGTCCAGAGGATTGGAAGGCTCCAGCTGACAGGGATCTGCCAGAGGCGGATGAAGAAACGCCACTATCTGACGACAGGCGATAAGAATCAGAGCCCGACCATTGAGTCGGGCTTTTTGTGTGCGCCCAGCATGGGCGCAATCTTGTGGGTGAAAGTCCCGCCGTAAGCTGATCACAGCGAACGAAGTGAAGCGCAACTGCATGAGGGTGACCGAATGTGGGGAGGAAGCGTGAATCGAAGCCATGAGCCGATGTACAAGAACCGGATAAAAGGCGCGGCAGGATCAGGGCGAGCGGGCACAAAACCGCGAAGCTCTTGTGGTCAAGGGTCAGGCTGTGTAAATCCGGCGGTTGTGTGGTGAAGGATTGCGTTCTTACCTGGGGAGATCTCGCCTTATGCCTGAAAGGGCGACGGTGCCAGCCGGAGCGAGAAGTCAGCAGAGGCCGTAGTAGTCTTTTTTTTTGACGAAGGGCTGAACGAGAGAAAGCGTTATAGGCCATGTTGATGCGAAAGACCGGAAGTCAGATGCCTGCCAAACGCGGGATGGAGACTGCGAGCGGTGAAGCCGTGAGAAGTCCCGTCAGCGACGAGGTCAATCGCCCGCAAGATGAATCCGACAACGCAGGGCAAGGGCTGCTGGATCGGGCCTTTGCGAGAGAAAACCTGAAACGGGCGTGGAAGCGAGTCAAGGCCAACAAGGGGGCAGCGGGAGTCGATGGTCTGGACATTGAACAGACCGCCGAGCATCTACTGAGCCAGTTAGTGAATGATCAACGCTGATGTGGGAGATCCAGTTCAATTCGCGGATTGGGATGGGTGGTAAGCCGCAGCTTCACATATTTGATCAGGATGAGCCGCCTTGCCGAGAATTTTGACTTCCCAGATAAGTGACACCGCACTCAGCGAGCACAATGCCAGGATGTTCGGATCGCCAAAGGAGCGCTTGGATTTTTACCGACGGGAGATTCAGTACGAGACGATCCCGAGACCGGTATACATGTCCAGACCGAATCCCACCAGGCCTTCGGTGTAACCCGATTCGGCCTTGAGAATGAAGCCTTGCGCCCACTCCTCGATCTTCGATTGAGCCGGAGCGTTTGAATCCCGAAGGTCATGGTTGTAGTAAAAATTGCGCATCAGCACTGTGGCTTTATCCATTTCGGCCATTCGAGCTATGACTGTCACGTAGTCTGGTTAGCCCGAAACCGGATGGCAGGCAAAAAAACCGCAGAGCTTATTTGAGTCCGGGAGGTAGCTCGAGACATATCTTGGAGCCAACACTTCCAGGCATCGTCGATGCAATCAGCGCCGATCCAGCCACACCGTTTGTGCGTTACAGAATTCGCGCACCCCGAAATGCGACAGCTCTCGGCCAAAACCGCTTTTCTTCACGCCGCCGAAGGTGACGCGAGGGTCGGTTTCAGTACCGAGCAGCAGTATTACTCTCAATCGCCTCTGCCGCTGTCAGCGTATTTCTCATCAAACAAGCAACGGTCATTGGACCCACGCCGCCCGGGACTGGAGTCATGGCCGCTGCGACGTCCTTCGCAGAGTTGAAATCTACGTCACCCACCAGCACCGATACTCCGTTCTTTTCGATTCTGTTGATACCTACGTCGATGACCACTGCGCCTGGCTTTATCGCGCTTGCATCGATAAATTCAGCCCGGCCAATCGCCACCACCAGGATGTCAGCCTGACGACATTCGGCGATTAGATCTCGCGTGCGCGAGTGAACAATTGTGACGGTGCAGTTTTCCTGCAGAAGCAAATTCGCCATTGGCTTGCCGACGATGTTCGACCTACCGACAATCACCGCTGGTACGCAGCGAGGCTTTCACGGTGGCCGATGCTGACTACCGTTATGTTGGTGGCTGATAATGCTTGATTCAGGTGACGTTCTGCGTTCTCGTCCAGTCCAGAGGTGGCTTCGTCGAGGAACAGCAACGTTGGATATATCAACCAATAGCTGCGAGTCCCCGACGATGATGGCGGGATTTGGCTTTCATCGCGCGTCAGGCGGATACGGGGTCCCTCGACCAACGGCTAATAGCGTTCGGCGGCATCGGCGCTGATCAGGTTCAGGTCCAGCGGTGCGAAGTGACTGCGACGGGCGCAGTTTTCATTTTCCGAGATGCCCACTAAGGCCTTGAATGTCAGCAGCAGGGCTTTGGCTTCGGTCAACGTGCGCTTCATGCATCTGCCGAGGTACGCTTTAGAATAGGGTTTCAGTGCTTATTTGTTTTCAGTGATACCGAGACACATAACCCGCTTTTTTGATTCTCGTCCGAGAAGCTCAATCGTATCTGTGCCCCCGTGCGATCGGCTATCGCCTGAACAATGGACAACCCCAATCCGGACCCAGCCTCATCGGTCCCCAGGCTGCGATAAAACGGATCAAACACCCGCGCTCGCTCCTCAATCGTGATCCCTGGCCCCGAGTCCTTGATCTGCAGCAGCGCCGCGCCGTTATCCATGACCACTGAAAGATCAATCCGGCCACCCTGCGGTGTATAGCGAATCGCGTTGTCCACCAGGTTTTTGACCAGCGTCATCAAATCCATCTCATTGATCAGCACCCGCACGTCCTGTTCACCCTCAACACCGATGTCCAGGCGTTTGAGGTCGGCCAGCGGCAGCAGATCTTCCAGCACCCGTCGATAGACGTCATGCACCGAAACCGGCGACGTCGGCTCCCGGGTGTCGGATTGCACCTTGGCCAGGGTCAGCAGTTGATCAATCAGGTTTCTACCGCGCTCGATGCCTCGGCGCAGTGGCACCAGGCGCTCGTGGGCCACGGCCGACATCTCCGCGGCGGCCAGGCGTTCGGCTTGCAAGGAGAGGGCCGTCAGCGGCGAGCGAAGTTCGTGGGCCGCATCGGCGACGAAGCGGCGCTGGGTTTCCATGGCGTTCGCCACGCGTGCGAGCAAGCGATTGATCGCCACCACGAAAGGCCGGATTTCGGTGGGTAGATGGCTTTCGTCAATCGGGTGCAGTTCCTGTTCGGCGCGCTGATCGATTTCCGACGACAGTGTGGCGATGGGCCGAAACAGCTTGCGCACCAGGTCGCTGACCACCAGCAACAGCACCGGAAATAAAATCAGAAACGGCAGCAGGCTGCGCCAGGCACTTTCGCGGGCGTCCTTGTTACGGGCACCGGTTTCCTGGGCAACGGCAATGCGTTCGCCACGGGCGGTGGTCCGGACCAGCACCCGAAACGCTTCGCCGCCGACATTCACCGTGGACAAGCCATCGGCCAGCGTCGTCGGGAAGGGCAGTGGTGTGACGTCATCATCGGTTCCGGAGGCGCTGCTGCCATCGGCCAGGTACTGAATCATCAGCCTGGATTCCTCATCGTCGCCGGCAATGCCTTTGCCCTCGGGATACTTGAGCGTCATGTGTTGCCGGTCAAACAGCACGGCGACCTGGCGCAACGTGGCGTCCTGCATCTCGTGGGCTTCATCGAATGCGGAAATGAACGCAAAGATCCCGGCCACCAGCGCGACAATCAGGATCGCCAGCGACAGGGTGACGGACAGCCTGAGTTGTACTGATTCACTCAAGCGTTTTTTGAAACCATCCATCCCACACCCCTGACGTTCTTGATGACTTGGCTGCCCAACTTGCGCCGCAGTGCATGGATCAAAAACTCCACGGCGTTGCTTTCCACTTCATTGCCCCAGCCATAGAGCCGGTCTTCGAGTTCGCTGCGCGAGAGGATCGCCCCCGGCCGAATCAACAGCGCTTGTAGCAGGGCGAACTCGCGGGCCGAGAGCTGGACGCCGGGATGCTCCGCGGTCGAGGCTTCTTTGGAGACGAGATCCAGCGACACCACGCCGTTGTCGAGCACGGACAGCGCGCTGCCGCCCTTGCGCCTTAAAACCGCGCGCATCCGCGCCAGCAACTCGGCCATCTCGAACGGTTTGAGCAGGTAATCGTCGGCGCCACCATCGAGGCCGCGCAGTCGATCATCGAGGCTGTCCCGAGCGGTGATGATCAGCAACGGCACGGGGTTGTTGTTGGCGCGAATCCGGGTCAGCACGTCGAGGCCGTCCTTACCGGGCAGGCCGAGGTCGAGCAGCACCAGGTCGTAGTGTTGAGTTTCCAGGGCCGCCAGGGCGGTGAGCCCGTTCTTCACCCAATCGGCGGCGTAACTGGCGTCGTTCAGCGCACCGTGGATTGCATCGCCAATCATCGGGTCGTCTTCGACCAACAGTATCCGCATGTCCCGCTCCGGTAAAAAAAGGCGCGAGGGTCATGACCCTAGCGCCTGTATTGAAGCATCTGTGTGCGTTTACTGCTTTGCTTTCATCGAATCGAAAGCCTTCAACAATTCAACCATCATCGCCTTGCAGTCGCTCTGCTGCGGCTTGTTGGCGCGCAAGGCGTCGAGCGCGCGGTCGATGGCTTTGTCCACCACGTGCCAATCGCTCGCGGCGCGGGGCTTGATGCCGGCTTCTGCCGAGTCCCAGGAGGTTTCCAGGTCCTTGATTCGGGCTTTGGCGGCGGGCAGGTCGTTTTTGTCGACCAGGCCGACGACGTCGGCGGCGATGTTGCGAAACTCGGACAAGTCGCCCAGTTTCGAGGCCGAGTTCTGAGTCATCTCGACTGCCGAGGTCGTACCCGCCTTGGGTTTGTCGGCGGGTTTCGAGCAACCGGTGGCGATGCTCAGCATGAAAATAGCCGAGACGATGCAAACGTGACGAATGAGGTTTTGAACGCGGTACATAGTGATTCCTTAATGCCTTTTTGAATGAGTTATTGAGTGATGGCTTTACGATTGCCGACGCTTATTTGCGCCACGGTAACCAGAATGACGATGACGCAGAGGAACAGTGCGCTGGTCCAGGTGGCGCCCATGCCGAGGCCGCCATAGGTTTTGGCCTGGGTCAGCAAGTCGCCGAGGGACGCGCCGAACGGGCGGGTCAGGATGTAGGCGATCCAGAAGGTCAGCACCACGTTGCCGCCCAAGTGCCAGGCCACCAGGGTGGCGGCGATCAACACGCCGAAAATCATGGCGCCCACGGTGAAGCCCAGGCCCAGCGCTTCGGTGGCCAGATCGCCCGCTGCCGTGCCAAGGGCAAACGTGCAGAGCACGGTCGCCCAATAGAACAGCTCGCGCCGGAGCGTGACGATCTCGCGGATCGACAAGTTGTGTTCCATCCGATACCAGACCAGAAAGTTGATCGCCAGCAACACGGAAAACACCGCCGTGCTGGTGTACAGGCTGACGTCGAGCATGTCGGTCAGAATGTCGGTGATCTGCGTCCCGACGATGCTCACCAGCACCACGGTCAGCCAGTAGATCCAGGGTGTGTAGGCCTTGGTGCGCAGTTGGTAGAACAATGCGATCGCCAGCAGCGCGGCCATGCCGATACTAGTCCAGCCGGCACCGAAGCCGGCATCGACGGCGAGAAAGTCCGCGCCGGTTTCGCCCACGGTCGTGGACATGATCTTGATCACCCAGAACGACAGCGTGACCTCGGGGACTTTGTTGAGCCAGCCGGCTACGGTCGGATTCATGTGGATTGTCTCTCCTGAGCAAGTGCTTTAAGTGCGTACAGGAGAGGCTACGGGCCGAAACTTAGCTGAGACTGAGGGCGGGAAAATCGCCGAACTGGATTCTCTGATCGCCCGCGGCCCGGCATCCTGCTCAGGGCCGTCGACCATCCTCGGGAAAAACTAGCCGGGTTGATGTACAGAGATCGACTGCCCCAAAATTTCTTCATAAGTGGCTTCGGAGCTTACGGTCGAGATACTTGCAGACAGGCTCGCCACAAGTGTGAGGACCTTGATTCGCATGTTTCAGAGGGAATTCAAGACAACGCCTGCGAAGTACGTCGAGGACGCCCGGGTCGAAGCGGCCTGTCGGCAAATAGAGCTGGGAAGGCGATCGATGGAGGAGGTTGCGCGCCGATGCGGCTACCACAGTGTCGACGTGCTGAGAAAAGCCTTCGTGCGACGCATGGGGGTGAGTCCAAAGGAGTACGCACAACGTTTCGCGCCAGTTAACGAGCCTGCTTAGGCATTGGCCAGTAGAATGTAAACGCTGCCCAGCACTTATGTGACTTGTCATGGTCAATAAATCCCGCACGACCGTCAGCGGTCGTACTACTCGGAGCCGACCGGCTCCACATCGGCATTTTGATCAAGGACAGTGAAAGCATGCTCGCCGCAAGATAATCAGCAACCGCCTCCACCTGGTTCCATGAATCGGGACTCGCCGTACGTTCACCCCTCAATCCAATTCGAAGATTAAAAGCATGCACCTACGCAAAATTGCAGTTGGGCTGTCGGCCCTTGTTTTGCTCTCGACCGGGGCAGAAGCCCGCAGTCTGCTGGATCTCCTCAAACCGCCCACCCAGCATCAGGAACAAACGTCCCACTCGGGCTCGATCAGCCAGAACGCGGCCCTGGAACTCTATTCAAACAAACAGAAACAGGCATCGTTTGACGGCTGCGCAGATCTGTTCCCAGCAGCGAAACCGATCAACATGGCCACTGTGCCTGCAACCATGAAACCCTTGGCCCTGTGCTCTGACAACTTCGCGGTGCTGTACTCGCAAACCAGTAGGACGCCGCTGGTAGTGGTCGAACGCCTTAATGCAGCCCAGCTGCAGGATGCCAAGGGGGAGGAGCGCACCAACCAGTTCTACCCGGACCCACGCATCCCCAAGAGTGGACGGGCAGAGTTGAGCGACTACCGTAGCCAGCATCCGGCCGTGGACCGTGGCCATCAATCCCCGGCAGCCGATGCACCGAACCCCAATGCAATGGCCCAATCCTTTGCGCTGTCGAACATGGTGCCGCAAGACCCCACCAACAACCGGAAGATCTGGAGCAAGGTCGAGGCGGATGTCAGAAAATTTGCCAAGCGAGCCGATGGCAATGTGTTTGTCTTTACCGGCCCGCTCTTTGACTCAGGCCACACCACCATCGGCGACAACAAGGTCTGGGTGCCGACCCGCCTGTTCAAGCTGGTTTACGACGCATCGTCCAAGCGTGCCTGGGCCTACGTACTACCCAACGCTGAAACCCGTATCGAGAGACCGATGGACTATGACGCTTTCGTGAAAAGTACCGGGCTTAACTTGCTGGGGAATCTACCGGTCACAGGTTCCGTAGGGCGCTCTTGATGGCTTGATGAATTGCACCTCAAAGGCTGGCTGTAACCGATGGGGTGCTTCATTCACGGATAGATAGCGGTGGTTTAAAAGTTGCTGCGGGGCATCGGATTTGCAAACGCGACTCACGACTTAAACAGATATAGCACCCGCACAATCCACCACGTCGTACACCGGAGGCGAATGGCGAAAGCCCCTATGCCATCCGCTCCACTTGCGCCTGCCGTCTTTATCGGCTGGAGCGAATGGCCCCTCCATCAATCAACAAGTTCTGCCCGGTCAGGTAGCCCGCATGACTGCTGCAAACGAAAGCGCACAGAGCGCCGAACTCCTCGGGTGAGCCGAAGCGTTTAGCAGGAATTTCGCTTCGGCATTCGCCTAGGAATGCCTCACTGTCTTGCCCCGACTCTTGGGCAGCAGCGACCAGGTTGTCACGCAGTCGATCGGTGTCGAATGAGCCCGGTTGCAGGTTGTTGATCGTCACATTCCGACTGGCGATGTTTTCTTGCCGGGCAAGCCCTGCGATAAATCCCGTCAGACCACTGCGCGCGCCATTGGAAAGACCCAGGCTTTCGATAGGGGACTTCACGGCACTCGACGTGATGTTGATGATTCGGCCAAATCCGCGTGTCGCCATACCGTCTACCGTTGCCTTGATCAACTCGATAGGGGTGAGCATGTTGGTATCCAGCGCCTTGAGCCAGGCGTCGCGGTTCCATTCGCGGAAATCCCCGGGAGGAGGGCCTCCAGCGTTGTTGATCAAAATATCGAAATGCTCATGGGCCGCCAGGGCTGCCGTGCGACCCTCAGGCGTCGAAATGTCTCCGGCTACGGCGATGACAGTCACTTCAGGATTGATCGCTCTGAGCTGACGGGCAGTTTCATTCAGCGTCTGTTCGCCTCGGGCGGTGATCACCACGTTCACGCCTTCGCTGACGAGTGCCTGTGCGCAGGCTTTACCCAGGCCTTTGCTGGCCGCGCACACCAGCGCCCAGCGTCCTGCTATTCCAAGATTCATGCGTGTTTTCCTGAAAGAAGGAAGCTCAAAGAAAGTGGTTGCCTACTGCAGCACCCATGCTCACGCATGATTCGCAGTGACAGGCAGGTTTGGCGATCGAGTACTGATTCCCATAAAGCGCCGCACTCTCTCTCCTTCGGCATCGCAGCGTATGGTTTCAGGTGCAGCATCCAGTTGGATATTACCGTTCTCCATGAAGACGACCCGGTCGGATATCGACATGGCAAAGTCCATTTCGTGGGTGACGATAATCATGGTCATGCCTTCACTGGCAAGGTCGCGTATGACGTTCAGCACATCGCCCACCAGCTCTGGATCGAGCGCTGACGTAGGCTCGTCGAACAGCATGATGTCCGGCTCCATGGCCAAAGCACGAGCGATCGCCACGCGCTGTTGCTGTCCGCCGGAGAGCTGGTGCGGGTACTTGTGGGCGTGGGCGAGCAGGCCGACCTTGTCCAGCAGCGCATAAGCACGGTGCTCGCTCAGCTCGCCCGGGATGCCGTGGTAACGCGGCGCCAGCGTGACGTTGTCGAGAATGGTGCGGTGCGGGAACAGATTGAAGTTCTGGAACACCATGCCAATGTGCCGCACGCCTTTGCGCAGACGGGCGCTGTTGGGCTTGTCCGAAGCTTCGATGAATTTTTCACCGAACAACAGAATGTCGCCTGTATCGATGCTTTCCAGACCGTTGACCGTGCGGATCAGCGAAGTTTTGCCGGAACCGGATGGGCCAATGATCGAGATCACCTGGCCGTATTCGACATTCAGATCGATACCCATCAGCACTTGGTGCGTGCCATAGCTCTTCTGGATGTTCTTCAGTTGCAGGATTGGCGTCGCGTTGGTGCCCGCGGCTTTGCGCGCATTGTCGGGCAAGGCTTCGGCGATGGCCTTGAGCTTGACCACGGCGGCGGCATCGAGTGTATGCGGCTTGCGGAAGTTCAGGTCCAGGTAGCGCTCCAGACGCTGCAGGAAAAAGCCGAACACGGTGACGATCAGCACGTAGTACACGCCCACCGCAGCCAGGGTTTCCATGACCAGGAAGTTGGTGGCATAGAGGCGTTGGCCGACCGTGAGGATTTCGGTCAGGGAGATGACCGAGACCAGCGACGTCAGCTTGACCACCGTGATGTATTCATTGATCAACGTAGGCAGCGAGATACGGAAAGCCTGGGGGATCACGATCAAGCGCTGCATGCCGAACAGGCCGACACCCAGCGCGCGGCCTGCTTCCTTCTGGCCCTTGGCCACGGAGATCAGGCCACCACGGTGGATCTCCGCCATGTAAGCCGCTTCCGTGACCACCAGGGCAAGCAAGCCAGAGTAGAAGGGGTTTGACAGGATCGGTCCGCTACCGGGAAACAATTGCGGCAAGTTGTAGACGAAGACCACCAGCACCAGCAACGGGATGCTGCGGAAGAACCAGATGTAGACCGCCGCGGGAATGCGCAGTAAGGGCGACTGGGACAACTTCGCCGTGGCCAGGCCAAAGCCCAGCAGCATGCCGAGGAACCAGGCCAGAGCACTGAGCTGGACCACCGTGACGCAGGCCTTCCAGAAGTCCGGCAGGGAGAACAGGGAGAGGAAATACGACCAATCGAATTGCATAGGGCACCTCAATCTGCCGCCCCGGTGCAGGGGCGGCAGATGACCAGACTACAAGGACACGTTCTTAGTTGGCAGTCGGTTCTTCCAAGCCATATTTCTTAAGAATAGAGGCGTATTCACCGCTCTTTTTGGTCTCCTCGAAGGCTTTTTGCACGGCCTGGAATGTTTCGTCGTTACCTTTTTTGACGAAGATACCCAGGGTTTGCTGATAGATCGGGTTTTCCGTGGTGATCACTACCCGGCCATTGGTCTTTTCCGCGATCATTTTTGCAGCGCCAGCGATTTCAACCTGGGCCTGAATGTTCTTGGACAACAGGGCCTGGGTCACTTCGGGCGCCGAGGGGTACTCGCTGACGGTGATGGCGCCTTTGTTGTTCGGCACGCAGTACTCATCGGAGAGCTTTTTGAATTCCTTGACCCAGGTGGTGCCCTGTTCCAGGCCCAGTTTCAAGCCGCACAGGTCTTCAGGTTTTTTCGCATTGATCTCGCTGCCCTTGGGCACCATGACCGCGGCACCGGTGATGGCATAGGCGATGGTTTGGGCCTGAGTCTGGCGCTCCGGTGTGATGTACATGCCGGAAAAGACCGCGTCGTATTTGGCGGAGTTCAGGCCCAGGATCAGGCTCGGGAACTTGGTGTCGACGAACTCCACCTTGGCGTTCATGTGCTTGGCCAGGGCCGTTGCCAGTTCCGGGTCCGAACCCACCACGTTTTTGTCTTTGTCATAGGACTCGAAGGGCGGGTAGGTGATTTCCATGCCGACCTTGAACGTGTCTGATGCGGCCATGCTCACCGAGGCACCGAGCATACCGGCTGCCAATACAGCCAAGCTCAACAGGCTTTTTTTATTGTTTTTCATTTTTTACTGACTCCGGCGTAGGTAAGGGGTAACTGAAAACTTCAATCAGGACGGTTGAGCCTGATTTTTCAAATGTCCGAAACTGGCGGGCTTGCGTGCCTTGCCTGGCAGTTGAACGTCCCCATTGGCCACCCTCTGGCGCAGATACTGATAGGTCTGCAGTGCCTGGCCATACATGTGTTCGCCGATCGTGATTTCTTCGTAGTCGTTGCCTCCCTGGGCGAACCCGGGCAGTGGTTTGATCTGGGTGTGATAGTCGCAGGCATAAAACAGAGGAAAGGAATAACGCTCCTCCTTCACGCTCCGCACCCGGTGCGCAGTGGCAACGAATGCGCCTGCCGTCATCACTTCCAGCATGTCGCCGATGTTGACCACAAAGGCATCGGCAATCGGTGGTGCATCGACCCATTGTCCAAGGTTGTTCATCACCTCAAGGCCTGGTTTGTCGGCCAGGAGGATGGTGAAGCACTCATAATCAGTATGGGCGCCAAGACCCGGTGCGTCATGGGCGGCACCGTCGAAGGGGTAGTGGATCAAGCGCAGCTTGGACGGCGGTCGGGTGACCAGGCTGTCGAAATAGTTTTCTTCCAGGCCCAGGGTCAGGGCAAAGCCGCCGAACAGGCGCCGGCCCAAGGCGAAGATCGCTTCATAGTAGGCCTGCACCGACGCCTTGAAATCCGGCAGCTGCGGCCAGTCGTTGGGCCCCAGCAACGGGGTGTTGGCCAGCACCAGCGGGTCATCGGCCGGGACTTCGAAGCCGACGTCGAAGGCTTCCTTGTGGTCCGGCTTGCCTTTGGAATAGACCTCTTCACCTTCGGGTACAAAGCCCTTGTGGGTTTGCGAGGTGCCGATGTAGTGCCGCATCTTGGTGTCGAAGGGCTGGTCGAAAAAGTCCTTGGCAGCCTTGCGCAGGTTGGCGATCAGTTGCGGGTCGATACCGTGATTGGTGATATAGAGGAACCCGACTTCGCGGGCGGCGCGCCCCAATTGTTCGGCCACGGCCAAGCGGTGTTCCAGTTCGAAGCTGAACAGACCGGCGATATTGACCACCGGGATGCTATTGAAGTTGGCTTTGTTTGTGTCAGTGCTGGCGCTGTTGTTTTTATTGTCAGGCATGACGCATCGGCTCCCTAAGGATTGCTTGAGTGGTGGAAACGCTTGAAGTGTTCGCGCTCGGTCTGGCCCATCCACACGTTCAATGACCACAGGTCGGCGACCGGGACATTGGTGAAGGGCAAATGATGCAGGTAGCCGTCGGCGCCGAATTCCGGGGTCAGGGTGCTGACCTGGTAACCGCTGGCTTGCTGCGAGCGCCAGATGCTTTCCCAGTGCTGCTGATGGAAAGCCAGTTCTTTTGCATATTCGGGAGCCGCCGGGTGCGGAACCTGCGGGCCTTGGTCGTAACCGACCCGTGCCTGGATATGGTGAACCCGCTCGATGAAAGCGCTCAGATCATCGGCCGGGTCATTCAACAGACGCTCGCAGGTCACGACCCAATGGCTGATGTCACTGGTGAACAACAGATCGGGTAGTTGCCGGATCAACTCCAGGGTCACCCAGGGGTTGAACAGCGAGCGCGAGCGGTGAGTTTCGAAACTGCAGACCTGACCGTGCTTGCGCGCCAGTTCCAGTGCCTGACCGAAGAACTCCACTTGTTGTGGCAACGACCAGCGATCATTGCCCGCCAGTACGTTGACAAAACGTGGGCCGAGCTCGGCGGCCCATGCAAGTTTCTGATCGAGGTCAATGAGGTGAACGGCAGGGGTCGCCGACTGCTCCGGCAGCACATCGTACGCCGTGAAGACTGTGCTGATGTAACCCAGGCGATTGGCCTGGAGAAAGGCGGAGAACTCAGCCCGTTCACGGGCGTCCAGTGGCAGACGTGCTTCCATTCCATCAAAACCCGCCTGCAGCAGCTCTTCGAGCGCTTGGGCCTTGCTGGCGGTGTAACCCCACAGCGTGCGGAAGATTTCCAGCTTCATCGGTGATCCTCAAAAATCCCTAGGCCTACTGCAAAAACACTTCGACAAAGCCAGTCGGCGATCAAGGGCCAGCAACGGCACAAGATTTTTGAGCCGGGTCTCTGCCTGATGGGTCCCACTAAGCGCTGCCGAGGCTGGTTCGCTGTGGAGCCGATGTTAGGCATAGGCGGTGGGGTGGAAGAATCTGAAAATTCAAATGAATACTTCAGACTATCGTCAACAAATAGCTAGCTATTTATCGCGCTTTTCAAGAGGGGTTTTATGGGCGAGTAGGTGTCTACGCTGGCTATTAGCGAGGTGTGCCATTGTTACGGCATTATTTTGAAGAGTCCCAAGCGACACTAGGGCGTTGATGGTCTGTTTCTGGCCGATTTCCGCCTGTCATGACTGACCGCGATCGATACCAAGTTTAAATCTGAGCCAGCCAGCAGCCTCTGATGTCCCGCAAGACAGTAATAAAGAAGTCGCCTCGTCAAAACAGCGCATGCCCAAGCCGGGTCGAGAAACGGCGCTGCGTAACCTGACAATTGCTTTCGAACACTACAACGAGCAGCGTCTGCACAACGCTTTCAATTATCGCTTGCCGAGGGAGTTCAGGCGCTTGGCAATTGCATCATTTGAACAAGACATTGTTGTCCGTTTTGGTGGGGGATAAGGCCAGTTTAAGAGCTGTACAAAATAATTATTTAGTATAACTTTTAAAGGTGTCCATTGAGTCCTATCGAGGTCTTTGCATGACCATGCAGACGGACCGCTTAATCCGCCACCTTATCTGTCTTGTGCTGATGCTCCAGAGTGCTGAACTATTTGCTGATTGGCGCGAGGCGTTACCCGATTCTCGTCGGTTGGGTAGCGGGGAGATGCGCGTATTCGGTTTCTCCATCTACAGCGCGCAGTTATGGAGCCCACGCCTGATTGCCGGAGAACCACTGGGTGCAGATGTGCCTTTTGCGCTAGAGCTGACCTACAGTCGTGCCATTAGTCGCGATGATCTGGTTGAGGCCAGCATCAAGGAAATCCGTCGCTTGTCGCCCAACTCCCTGAATTCAGAGTTGATGGCCCGCTGGGAGTGGGAGATGCAGCAGGCGTTTGTCGATGTGCGCGCCGGTGACCGCATCACCGGAGTCTATATTCCTGGAGAGGGCGCACGTTTTTACGTTGGCGAGAACCTACAACATGTGGTGAGGGATGATGCGTTCGCCAAAGCCTTTTTTGCGATCTGGCTTGACCCCCGAACACGCAACCCGGAGCTGCGCGCCCAATTGCTGGGTGCAGTTAAACCCTGAGTCCGTTGAGGAAATTCGCATGTTGAAGATATGGATGCTGCTGCTATGCATTGGCCTTACAAGTTGCAGCCGGGTGGATGTGCACACTTACAGCCAGGAGACGCCCACGCTTGAGTTGCGCGAATTCTTCGAGGGCCGGGTCGAAGCCTGGGGTATGTTTCAAAAGCGTTCAGGCGAGGTAACCAAGCGCTTCCACGTTGAGATCAATGGCCACACCGAAGGCAATAGGCTGATCCTCGACGAATCATTCACTTACAGCGACGGTACCAAGCAAAAACGGGTTTGGACTCTAACCCCCGCTGGCCCTAGTCAATGGCGCGGAACCGCTGGCGACGTGGTGGGCGAGGCGCGTGGTGAGGTGGCAGGCAATACACTGCGCTGGAAATATGTGCTGAACCTACCGGTGGATGGCAAGGAGTATCAGGTTCACTTAGACGACTGGATGTACCTATTAGACAAGAACACCATGATCAATCGCTCGTTCATGACCAAGTTCGGGGTGGAGGTAGGCCAGATCACCTTGTTCTTCCGCAAGCAGTCTTGAGTCAACGTGCATGCTGTCCGGTCATCCAGTGCAGCGCCGGCATCAACATCGCCCATATCAATGCGAGTAGCAGAACGCTGGGCCAAACACCTAGCGGCAGACCCACGCCTGCTAGCTTAGCGCCTCCCAAATAGGAGAGCGGACAGCCTAAGGCCCCTAGTAGGCTGCCCATCCACCAAGGCCGTTTCGTCCAGCTCAGGCTGTGACGCAAAGTGCTGGCGAAAAGCAGCCATAGCATTGCCAGCCACAGCGGCAGAAAAGTAGCGGCACCGGAAAAGTAGAACAGCCCGAGGTGCAATAGGACACTGTCCAGGACCCAACCGCAGGCTGCCACCCGTAACAGACTGCGCCACTCATTAAGGCCGTTGGCAATCCAAAGCAGGTGTATAGCTAGGCAGGCGATTGCAATCAGCAGCAGCCATGGCCGTTGCGCACCAAACACGCAGGCGAACCAGCCGAGTTGGAACAGCCCTGCGTTCAACAACAACTGGCCCCGCTCGCTCATGCCTTTAGGCCGAAGGGCTGCGGTCGTGCCCCGGCTTTGGCGCGTCAGTTCGATGCGCTCCAAGCCCAGGCCAGCCTCAAACATTTTTTGCTCGCCCTGCCAGTCCTGCATGGTCACGTGCAGCTTTTGGTCGGGAGCAGAGAAATGCATGCGGTACTCCAGATCGCGAGGCAGGAAGGGCGAGACGTGAAAGCTCTTGGCGACCCTATGGCGTGACTCACCGGTCGCATGGGTCGGCAGTACGTAGTGGTAACGCTCTCGCGAAGGGGTGTTACTGACTTCGCAGAGAATTGCAGCCAAGCTGCCGTCCGTTTCGAAGCAGTAAAAAAGACTGATCGGGTTAAAGGAAAGCCCCCAGCTACGCGGCTGGGTGAGCAGACAGATTCGTCCCTGCGGGGCGTGCCCGAGGGCTTGCTCCACGCGCTGGCGTACGGCATCGCTCAGCGTCATACCCTGATGCGTGGCGTGCGGCAGGTAGTCGGTTTCGCGGAAGGCGAAGGCGGCCCAGCGCGAATGTCCGGCCAGCCACGATAAGCCCAGCACCTGCGGTTGTTCCGCAAGATCCAGGTAGAGCATACCCATATGGTAACGAAACCCATGGGCGCGCGGCAGCAGCCGACGGTGGCTGACCCAGCCGCGATACAGCGCGCTGTTCACAGTTGTTCTCCGAAAGCAGCCGCCACGCGCAAGGCGCTCACCACTCCGTCCTCATGGAAGCCGTTAGCCCAGTAGGCGCCGCAGTAGTAGCTGTGTTGAGCACCCTGTAGTTCTTGCCAGCGTGCCTGGGCGACCAATCCAGCTTGGCTGTATTGCGGATGGGCGTAGCGGAAGTGGTCGAGGATTTTGCTCGGGTCAATGGCCGCGGTCTGGTTTAGGCTAACGCAGAAGGTGGTGTCGCTCTGGAACCCTTGCAGGATATTCATGTTGTAGGTGACAGTGGCCGGTTGCTGGGCTGAGCCGCCGAGGCGGTAATTCCAGCTTGCCCAGGCTAGGCGGCGGTTCGGCAGCAGACGGGTGTCGGTGTGCAGCACCACGTCGTTCTCGGCGTAACGCAGTGCGCCGAGTATCTCCCCGCTCGGCTTGGCTGGGAGCCGCCAGCAGGCGTAATGCCTGGTCGCTGTGACAGGCGAACACCACGGTGTCAAAGCGCTCGTTGCCGGCGGAGCTGTGCAGGTTCACTCCTGCCATGTCACGTACCACACGATACACCGGACAGTTGAGGCGGATACGCTCGACAAAGCCGGCGCTCAGCGGCGCTACATAACTGCGCGAGCCGCCGCTGACCACACGCCACTGCGGCCGATGGGTAGCCGACAGGAGCCCGTGATTTTTACAGAAGCGCACGAAGAACTGAAGCGGAAAACCTTGCATATCGCCCAGTGACATCGACCAGATCGCCGACCCCATAGGGACTATGTAATGTTCGATAAAACGCAGACCGTAGCCGTTTTGCCGCAGGTAGGCTCCGAGGGTGGTGTCGGCGGTTATGCGGTGTTCGCGCAGGTCACGCAAGGCTTCGCGGTTGAAGCGCAAGATGTCGCGTAGCATGCCCCAGAAGCTGGGTGAGAGTAGGTTGCGCCGCTGGGCATACAGGCTGTTGAGGTTGTTGCCGTTGTATTCGGTGCCGCTGCGCGGATCCTGAACTGAGAAACTCATCTCGGTGGGCTGCGAGGCCACGCCGAGTTGATCCAGCAGACGGATGAAGTTGGGATAGGTCCAGTCGTTGAAGACGATGAAACCAGTATCGATGGCATAGCGTTCGCCCTTTACTTCAACGTCAACAGTATGGGTGTGGCCGCCGATCCAGTCACTCGCCTCGAACACCATGACATCGTGCTGACGGTTGAGCAGGTAGGCGCAGGTCAGACCGGAAAATACCGCTACCGATGATGGCTATTTTCATGAGGACTCTTCTGTGGCGGGACGCGCCATGAGTTTGCCCAGCGTCAGTTGCAGGCGTTGAGGCAATATCGCTAATACGCGTAGGGCGGCGATAAATGGCCCGGGAAATGCGATTTCTAGCGGTCGTCTTTCCAGCCGAGTAGTGATATAGACAGCAGCCTTGTTGACCGGCCAACGCATAGGCATTGGGAAGTCGTTCTGTTGCGTGAGCGGCGTATCGACGAAGCCCGGGCTGACAACGGTGACGTCGACACCCTCGTGTGCCAAGTCGATGCGCAGCGATTGAAAGAGGTAACGCATAGCCGCTTTGGAGCCGCCATAAGCCTCGGCGCACGGTAATGGCAGGTAGGTAACCGAGCTACACACCGCCACCAGATGCGGTCGCTGCGCCTTGCGCAACAGCGGTAGGGCTGCTTCCACGCAATAGGCCGCGGAAAACAAATTGGCCCGCATCACGCGCTCAATCATGTTGGCTTCGAAGTTGCCAACGTCCAAGTATTCGCAGGTGCCAGCGTTTAGGATGACCTGATCCAAGTGGCCTCATACCTGCTCGATCCGCTCGCCCATGGCTCGAACTTCGCGTGGCTCGGTCAGGTCGCCCGGCGGAAGAAGTACCTGTTGTGGGTGACCTATGTGCAGTTTTCCCAGGACCTGTACATTGCGGGCGCTGACGGCCACGAAATGGCCTTGTGTCAGTAGAATCTCCGCCAAGGCGGCGCCGATGCCGCTACTGGCGCCGGTGAGCCAGATGCGTTTCATGCCAATCTCCCTTTTAGCCAGCCAATCGCGGTCCCCATTAACGGCAGGTGCTCATAGAGCAGAGCGCCGGCATCGAAGTAGTCGCGATGGTGGTACACCTTCTCGCGCCACAGCAGGTACGAGCAGCCAACAACCTCTATCAGTTGGCCACGGCGCAGGCGAGGATGGTGATAATGCATGGTCCAGCGTAGGTAACCGATGCCGTCTTGCACCTGGTCGTAGCCGTCAAACGTGAAACCTAGCTCGCTGACGTTGGCGTATAGCTCTGTAAAATAATCTTGCAGCGCTGTTAGGCCTTGGATCTCATGTAGCGGATCACTGAAGCGCACATCGTGACTGTACAGCTCCTTAAGTTTGTGCAAATTGCTGGCGTCCAGCGCCGCGAAGTCGTTGGCGAAACATCGCAGGAAGTCAGACACGTTGCGTCTCCACTGCCGGCAGATTCTTGGTCGAATTCAGCGTCCGCTGGTGTCTTCTGGCGACGTTGAGAGTCTGCCCTGGGCAATTCGCTATGCCAAATGGGTCACCTCGCTTGGATGAGGTGCTGATCCCGATTTTGCCGGTGTCTGTGGTGTCGACCATGGAAATCACCCCCCTTTTTTTCTTGTACGGCTCGAAGCATCTTGTACAGCTTTTTAAAGAATAGGGTGCATGCTGTACAAGTAAATTTTTTTGTACAACTATTTCTGCGGGCGGCCATTTGATGAGTGCTCAGCAGGACCAGTTCCTTTTCACTGAAGACAAAACATGTCTCTTCGGATCGTTGCGCTGGCTTGGGTGGTGGGGGCAGGTAGGTTTTTGCGCATGTGCGTAGGGCGCTTTGCCCGATAATGAGGTGTTAGAGGCGTAGTTGGCCTTGACCAACTGATAAGGGAGGTCACCAGTACCTGAGGGTGCAACCGCCAGTTGCGCCCCGGTGATTTTAGAGCCGTCTTTGGCTTGCCAGGTGGCAGGCGACCCGAAGTAGGTACCGACCTGTTTGCTGCTGCGATCATTCAAGACCGCTTTAGGCCCGACAAAAAACCATTCAGTCTGGCCAGCGGCGTTCGCTTTGTCGCGACACTCATACGTGATTTCGCCCACGCCCACGGTCTCCAGCGCGACCTTGTGACCGTCAGGGACCTTGATGCTGTCGGGCAGATCTGTTTGGGCATAGGCAGCTGGGACTGTGACCAACAAGCAGGTCGCAGCAAGCGTAGTACTGACAATGCCCAGGACTCGTTTAGCGTTCATGCAAAGCTCTCCAGAAAGGTGATCAGTTCAGCAGCTATGGCTACTACCTGTACTACCCACTGGAGGACGAACTGGATGCAGCTAGTTGAAAAAGTATCAGTGCCGGAAGGTGTGTAACGTTATTGCTTGATCGCTGTATCGGTGTCGGCTAGTGGCCGTTTTCTGTCTGTCGTCACCGTCTATATTGAGTCGAAAGCGGCTGTCAGCGACCAGTTCCAATCGACACTTTGCAGATGTTCAGCCAGACGAAGTCAAACCAGTCCCTTTCCCACGAAATGCTCGCTCTGCAATTCACAGCTTGTAGCCAATCTGCCGCAACAAGTTCTTGCGCCACAGGATGTCTTCATAGCCTTCAACGTCATTGGCACAGAAGCCATCCACTACGCCCAGGATCGCTCGCCCTTGTTCCGTCTCAGCGAGAATCACTTCAGTTGGATTGGCTGTTACACAAAAAATACGGCACACCTCTGGAACCATCTTGAGGGTGTTCAACTCGTACCGCGTTTTTTGCACCACAATGACACCAGAATGCCTGTGGCAATCGACACCAGTGGAATGCTTGAAGCAACGCCCAGTGTTGGAAACACCAACAGTATTTGCGAGTCGTTACCGCCGAGCATCATCGAAGCCCCAATCCCCATCAAAATACCCGCCAACAAATGAACGCCAGCCTTTGATGGGGTAAAGGCCTCGAAACGGAACGTTTTCCTGTACAGGGTAAAACTCAGCATGCCTGCCAGCAACATAACAAACACCGCAATACGCCGGGCGCTGATTGCCATATCGGCTTGCCAGAACATCTGCGAAACATTGTAAAAGAACACACTAGGTGTCCATAACGGCTCGAACGTATAGAGCGCACTCGTCAACGCACCCAGCAGCATACTGGAGAGCACCAGGTGTTTATTACCATGTATGCCGACCAAAAATATCAGCACCAGCGCCACTACACCGATCAACAGCCAGTAATGGCGGCTGGAAATTTCCGGCATCAGAATGGTCTTCTGTTCGGGC
Organism: Pseudomonas sp. ACM7; assembly: GCF_004136015.1. Lineage (NCBI taxonomy): Bacteria > Pseudomonadati > Pseudomonadota > Gammaproteobacteria > Pseudomonadales > Pseudomonadaceae > Pseudomonas > Pseudomonas sp. ACM7. The sequence goes on from NZ_CP024866.1 coordinate 5,571,475, forward strand.
ATCATGCGCATGTAATACCAGAGCACGATCCCCAGGACCCAACCGATCATCGTGAACAGTTTATTGAAATTGCCACAGGCAAACTTGGTTAGCGTGCCTACGCTGCAACCGTTGTTCAGCACCGATGCCACCCCGAACAACAAGCCTCCCGAAACCAGTGAAGGATAGGAAATACCAGGCGAGTACAGCGGCAGGCTGACCTCGGAGAAACGATAGAGCGGGGCCAGCATCAACCCGAACAATCCACACGATGTCAGTGCCACAAACAACGTCGGGCGCCCCGCCAGCAATTGTTCGCTCGCTTTGACAAGACACATACCCATACGCTGCGAAACCCAGCCAATCAGGAACGCTAATACCAACGCCATCAGTAAAGAGAAAACCATGTTCGTGCGCCACTGCTGATTTGGATGGACGGGGCCTCACTAGGCATTAGCGTAGCTCTCGATCAGGCTAACTGTGTATCTGACACAGCCGATTGCTGCCAGTCGTGAATGGTAGACACAGTCCCTAGTGGCCGATAGCTGCCCGTCACTAACGGCAGCTATGCGGGCTGTCGCCGATCGGTAACGTCGCGACTTTACTGTTGAAAGATTGGGTATGGGCCCTGCGCAGTATTAATGCCCGGGCATTGGACTGCGTGGGCGTTTTACATCGCGTTTTCGCCTTACCGAGTCAGGGCTCGCAATGCGGCTCGGTTGAGGCAACCGGGGCGTACGCAGTAACACACTGATTTCCTCTGCGCTGACCGCTTTGCTGAAAAAGTGGCCCTGAATTTCATCGCAGCCGTTTTCACGCAAAAAGGTTTGCTGCTCTTCGGTTTCAACACCTTCGGCAATGACCTTGAGGTTCAGTTTGTGCCCCAACGAAATCACTGCGGTGGCGATGGCTTTGTCGTTCTCGTTGTCGGGCAGATCGCGCACGAAAGACTGGTCGATCTTGAGTCTCGCGATCGGGAAGCTTTTCAATGCGGCGAGGCTGGAGTAGCCGGTGCCGAAGTCGTCGATCGAGAGACTGATCCCCATAGATTGCAGTTCCTTCATTTTGCTGATGGCTTGCTGAAGGTCTTGCATGATCAGACTTTCGGTCAGCTCCAGCTCAAGGTACATCGGGTCCAGTCCAGTTTCTTGCAAGGCATGCCTCACCCGATCGATCAGGTCCCTTTCGATGAACTGGCGTGCTGAAATATTCACCGACATGGTGATCGGGGGCCAGCCCGCGTCCTGCCAGGCCTTGTTCTGTCTGCACGCGGTATGGACCACCCAGTCGCCGATGGGCACGATCAACCCGGTCTCTTCGGCCTGCGGAATGAATTTGATTGGAGACACGATGCCGAGTTCGGGGTGCCGCCAGCGGATCAGTGCCTCTACGCCGATAATCTGACCTGACTGCAAATCCACCTGTGGCTGGTACAGCAGCAGGAACTCGTCATGGTTGAGTGCGTTTCGAAGCCCGTCTTGCATGGCGAGCTTGCCCTGAACCTTGTTATTCATCTCGCTCGTATAGAACTGATAACTGTTGCGACCCAGCTCCTTGGCCCGGTACATGGCGGCGTCCGCGTTGCTGAGCAACGTGTCGGTATCGCTGCCGTCGGCAGGGTAGGTGGCCAACCCCATGCTGCAGGTGACGTGGAGTGTATGTCCGCTGAGCTGAATCGGCCGCAGGATGGCTTCCTGGATTTTGTGCAGGGCTGGAGTAACGCCGTCGAGGTCTGAGGGCTGGTCGAACAGGATGATCACAAACTCGTCGCCACCCAGTCGCACGACGGTGTCGGTGCGGCGTACACACTCCAGCATGCGCTGGGCGACGGTTTTCAGCAGTTCGTCTCCAGCGCTGTGCCCAAGGCTGTCATTCACCAGTTTGAATTTGTCCAGATCGAGAAACACCACCGTCACCAGGCGGCTGTAGCGCTGAGCATAAAGTATTGCCTGCTTGAGACGGTCTTCGAGCAGTGTGCGATTCGGCAGCCCGGTCAGTGCGTCATGGTCGCCCATATAGCGAATGCGCTTTTCGGTCAGTTGGCGTTCTATCGCAATGCCGGCAAGCGGTGTCGCCATGTCGATCAGTCGCGTCTCGGCCGAGCTGGGGCTGCGTACGGTGTTGGAATACAAGGCAAACGTACCCAATACCTTTCGCTCATGGGACAGAATCGGCGTCGACCAGCAGGCGCGAAATCCATAGGGCGCAGCGGCTGAACGGTACTCCTCCCACAGCGGATCCAGCTCGATATCCGTGACGATGACCGGTTCTCGTCGATACACCGCGGTGCCACATGAACCGACGTTCGGACCGATTGCAATCCCGTCAATGAGCTGGTTATAGGCTTTCGGCAAACTGGGGGCAGCCCCGTGCAGCAGGTGCTTGCCATCCTCATCCAGCACCAGGATGGACACCATCATCCCCTTCAGTTGGGACTCCACCAGGTGAGCCAGGCTGTCGAGGACTTCTGCAAGCTCGGTGCTCCTGGCGATCAGTTCCAGTACATGACGTTGTCCGGCACGGATGACGGCTTCTTGCTCTAATCGGCTGTTTTGCAGGGCGAGCCGCTCTGTGGCGATACTCAATTGGACCGTTCTTTTTTCCAGCTGAAGTCGGTCTTCGAGGAATTGATTCACCGCGCGAGCCATGTTGCCGATCTCGTCCTTCCCATGTTCCGCCATCATCAAATGCGTTTTGTCAGTGTGTTCCTGACGCAATTGCCGGCTTATTTCATTCAGACGCACGAGCACATGACGGCCCATGAAAACCCGGGTCACGAACCAGGCGAACACCAGGCTGACCCCCAACATGATCAGCACCCATTGCTGGCTACGATTTGAGGCCTCGACCAGGCGCTGCAGGGCTTCGCGATAGTCTTCGGTGTAAGCACTGGATTGCGCACGGGCCACCGCGACCAGAACCCCGGCCTCATTCTTCAGTTCCTCATTGAAGCGCCGTATGACGCTGTGCTGATTGATGAGCCTCAGGCGCAGGGAGAAGAGATCGGGCGTCTCCACATCAGCGTCGGGTAACTTGCCTGCGGTGCGTGACAGGCGCTCATAGCGGATCTGCAGCCGTTGCACGGCATCACTGTCAACAGCCTGCGGCAGATCGAAAAGTAACATCGCCAGTTCCAGGCTGGCCCGGGTCTGAGGCGCGGTTAACCGGGTGGTGTGATCCTCCATGGTTTGCTCGAAGGTGACCTCGGTTTGCAGCAGGCTTTCTCGCAGTTGCGCAACGATGTTGGCGGTATTGCGGAACATCTGACTCGACTGATGCATGTCGAGTATCGCCACGCCACTGTTCGCGGCAGTCAGCTGCTGCACCAGTTGATCAAGGGCTTCAAGCTGTTCGACGGTCGCCGCATAGCTTGAACGCAGGGTGTCGGGGGAGCGGGTTGTCAGAAGCTGATCGGTCTGGCGTTCGATCAGCAACGTACGCTGCAGCATGTCTTGCCCATCTTGCATGCGGACCAGTCGTTCATCCGTCAGATGGCGGGTGGCGCTGTTTGACGTGCGCAAGGCGTAGACCGCAGTTGCACCACTCGCCAGAATCAGTAGCGCCAGCGTCAGAAACGCCAGTGTGAACTGTGCGCGTAGCGATTGCGGCAATAGCTGGCGTCCGAGCCGGGAAATAACGTCCAATCTCAGGGATTCCATTGGTGGCGATAGATGTCTCGATAGCCATTGTCAGGGTCGTACTGGAATTTCTTCCCGCCGTCGAAGGCGATATTGTCGGCATTGACCAGGTGAATCGGCGCGACGAAGCCGCTCACCGGCTGACCTGCAAACAGCCGGTTCAATTCATCCATCACTTGCCAGCCATGCAGGTTGAGCGGCTCGGCCACGGTGACGGTCTGGTAGGTTTTTGCCTGTATGCGCAAGAAAGCCGAAGCGCTGCCATCACCGGCAGACAACAGACTGATGCCGTCGCTGGGTATTGCGGCGTTGGTCAATGAGGCGATCGAGTAGTCGAAATAGATATCGTTGATGGCCAGCGTGTGGGTCCAGCGCTTGCCATAGCGCTGAAGCAGCTCCTTGGTGATCGCCGGCATCTTCTCGCCACTTTCGGAGATCGCGACATCGCGCACTTCCAGCAACGTACATTCCCGACAGGCCCGAATGACGTTTTCCATGGCCTTGGCTTTCGCCATGGCGATGCTGTACTTGGAGTCGGTGAGGATGACCACGCCGGCCTGTCCGTTTGACTGTGCCACTGCCGCCATGGCCGTGAGGCGAGCCACTTCGAGCGGGTCGGTCGTGACGTTCATGGCCACCGGCGTGCCGTCAATCGGCCCGGGTCGTGCCCCGGCGTGCCAGCCAACCACTGGCACATCCCTGTTGGCGAAGAGGGTCAGCGCCGTATTGTTCTCAAGGGCATCGGAGCCGCACAGAATGAGGCCGTCGGGTTTCGCTGCCAGGGCATCGGAAAAGGCCTTGGCGCGCCCGGCCGATGATCCCGCGCCATCGAATATCTTCAGCGTCCAGCCCATCGCCTTGGCTGCCTCGCGAGCGCCCTGCGCGACACCGACAATTCCTCCGTTACGCAAATCTTCTGCGACAAAGGCGATGCTCTTGCCCCGCAGGGCTTGCGGGCCGGATTCAGGGCCGCTCCAGCGAACGGCTTCGAGGGTGGCCCTGGAAACGATTTCCTGCGCTTGAATCACCGTAACCGTGGCGTTTTCGACACCCGCGGCGGTTGGCAGGTTCTGGCCGAATCCGGGAGTTGCCGTGAAAAGACAGAAAGCCGTAATTGAAGCCATCCAGGGTAGCCCGGACCTGATCAGACAGGTTCGATCACCGGATGTGATGCCGGGTCTGGAGCCGATGGCGCGATCATGGTCTGGCATGGCGTCCCTTTTTGCCAAGAGTGCAGCGTTCACTGTCCGAAAGGATAGTCGGTTCTGCTGTCATCAGGTCTTTTGTGGGTAATGTGCGCGAACTTTAGTCCTGAACATTCAGGAAATGGGGCAGGGTCCATGGCACAAAACAAGGGACGAAGGCCGATTGCATCGTTGACTACATTGAGTGGTTTTACAAGGCTTCGACTTTGCATATACACCAGGTAAAAAAACGACAGCCAAAACGCGATCCGTAGCAGCTGGCGAAGCCTGCGTTCGGCTGCGCAGCCGTCGTAAAACCTGAGTTTGCGGTCTTCCTGAAACACCGTATCGTCTGATTTCACGACTGCTTCGCAGTCGAACGCAGGCTTCGCCAGCTGCTACGGATTGTTTCGTTCCTTAACTGATTGGCATTACGGCTTCGGCCTTTTTTTTCGTTCCGGCACCCCCCTGAACTCAAGCACACCCACGCCTTTACAAAGCACTGTTGTACAAATCCGTCACCAGCATGCACCCGGGGGCATGGGTGATGCACAGTGGCGGGCGTGAGGCCTGCACCACCGATTGAGGTGTCACACCGCAGGCCCAGAACACCGGTATTTCATCAGCTTCTATGGGGACGGCATCGCCGTAGTTCGGGGTGTTGAGCGCGCGGATGCCGATCAGCGACGGATCACCGATGTGCACGGGAGCGCCGTGGACGTTGGGCATGCGTGCGGTGATTTGAATGGCCTGGATGGCGGCAGCAGCTTTCATCGGCCGCATGCTCACCACCAGCTTGCCACCGAGGCGAGCGGTGGGGCGCGTGTCGATGTTGGTCTGGTACATGGAGACATTACGCCCCAGATCGATGTGCTTGAGGGGGATGCCGGCATCCAGCAGCGGTTGTTCGAAGGAGAACGAGCAGCCAATGGCGAAGGCCACCAGGTCATCCTGCCAAAGGTGCTCGATATCCAGCGGTTCATCGCTCAGTTCGCCATGGCGATAGACCCTGTAGCGGGGCACGTCGTGGCGAATATCAATGGCTGTCCCGAGATTGCGAAAGTACGGATCGCCTGGCTCGGTAATGTCGAGCAACGGGCAGGCCTGACGATTGAGGGTGCAATACCTGAGGAATTCATTGGCCCAATCACTGGGCAAAATCACGATATTGGCTTGCACCCGGCCTTGGCCAAGGCCGCTGGTGTGACCCTGATAGTGCCCGGCGGCGATGCTTTGGCGCAGGGCGAGAGGGGTGCTGCGCTGCAGTTGTTCGAAGGACGGGGCGGGTTGATTCATCATGGCATCTCGGCAGGTTCTTTGACCCTTTTTAGAAAACCACGGTGATGCCGTCCAACAAGGAATCTTGTTGCCCCCAGACAACTAAAAGTTATTCAGGGGGCAGTCGGCTGTCGAGGCCCGGCGCCGCCACCATGAGTAACGGACCCACATCCGCAGCGTATTGGCAGACCACCTGGCGGCTCATCTCGACAATATTCTCGATCAGCTCCAGCCCGACCCCGGCACGCCACGAGGCCACGACATCCAGTTGCGGCAAGCGGCTGCCGGGATCCAGCTGGATCAACTCGCCGCTGGCCAGGGGTTTGGCCACCAGTGCCGCCGGCAACGCACCGATACCGAAGCCGTCACGAATCAGCCGGGTCATGGCCGACACCGAGTTGACGCAACTGACGCGCGGTGCGCCGATGCCATGGGCGTGCAGCAGGTTGAGCACATCCTGATGCGGTCGTGAGTGTTTGACGAAGGTGATGATGCGCTCGCCGGCCATCTCGGCGAGCGAGGCATAAGGCCGGGCGTAGATCGAGTTGCTGGCGGCGATCCAGTGCATGGGATAGTGCGCCAGTTCAAGGTTGCGCACGCTTTCGTGGCGGATCAGGTCCGTCTGGAAAACGATGTCCAGTGTCCAACAGCACCCTGAAGTTCGGGACGTTGCAGATCAAGGACCCGGTGGTGAATTCCAACGATACCCGCCTGCTGCCCGGAACGTTCAAGGGCGGCCTGGTGAACGTGCAGGAAATCGATCGCTTGAAGCTCACTGCCGGTCAACTTACACAGATCAATTTTGTCGACTCCACCGACTATCAGGACATGACCGCCAACCGCATTGGCGGGAAGAGTGACAAGTTTCAATTTGCCGGGGCCGACTATCAGTTCCTGCCGAACCTGACCGCGCAGTACCGCTACGGCCAGCTGGAAAACATCTACCAGCAAAATTACCTCGGGCTTGTGCACTTGCTGGACCTGGGCGCCGGCCAGTCGCTCAAGAGCGACGTACGCTATGCGCGCAGCACCGAAGACGGCAACTTTCGAGATATCGATAACCAGGCCTTCGGTGCGATGTTCACCTATAGCCTGGGTGGCCATGCGTTGGGCTTTGGCTATCAGCGCATGAGCGGCGACGATCCGTTTCCGTATATCGGGCGCAGCGATCCGTACCTGGTCAACTTCGTGCAGATCGGTGACTTTGCCAACATCGACGAACATTCCTGGCAGGCGCGTTACGACTACAACTTTGCCGCACTCGGTGTGCCGGGATTGACCTTCATGACGCGCTACATCTCTGGCGACAATGTGCAACGCACTGCGCCGGGTGAAGGCAAGGAATGGGAGCGCAACACCGATATCGCTTACGTGGTGCAGGACGGTTCGTTGAAAGGGCTCGGCCTCAAATGGCGTAACGCGTCAGCGCGCTCGAACTTCGGTAATGACCTGGATGAGAATCGCCTGATTGTCAGCTACACCGTGGCGCTGTGGTAGATGATTTTCAGGGAGCGGATATCGGCTTTGATATTCTATTTATGAATAAACAAATCAATATATATTCCTTTTAATATTGATTCGGGAGGTTCATTTTGAAGGCCTGCACATCCGTGCGGATGTATTCGACATCAGACAGGAAGCCTCATCATGACCATCAAAGCGATCAACGTCCGCAACCAGTTCAAGGGTGTCATCAAGGAAATTGTGACAGGCGAAGTGGTCTCCGAAATCGATGTGCAAACCGCCTCCGGCATCGTCACCTCGGTGATTACCACCCGTTCAGTGCGCGATCTTGAATTGAAAGTGGGGAGCGAGGTGATTGCCTTCGTCAAATCCACCGAAGTCTCGATCGCCAAGCTCTGAAAGAGTGCCTATTCGTTACTCCTGCAGAACCCACAAAAAACGCCGCTCACTGAGCGCAATGCTGTTCACTTAAGCGGAGCAGCCTTGCGGTTAACCGGATACCGGGTTTTAGACATCTTCACCGCCCTAGGCCTCGCAGGCCTGGGGCGTTTTACTATGAAGAGCACACCAATGCTGCCGCGAAGCTCGTCCAGGCGTCTTGGCGTGTGTGAGGGCGAGACCGCTCCGGCCATGACCACTAGATGGCTGGCGATGTGCTGACAGGCAAACTTGAAACTCACCTCGCTGGGAGCCCGCTTATGAGCTACAGCCGCCTGACTGGCTTCTCGACGCACTACGTTATAAGCCAGT
>NZ_CP024866.1:5893022-5948143 GCF_004136015.1 Pseudomonas sp. ACM7
GCTGCGTCGTCTGGCGACAATGGAAGCGGCCCTCAACGAGGGCACGTAACTTGATGCGCCTGGGGCTTAGCGAAGCTCGCGCCTGCAAATCAGCCTTCAATGGCCGAGGCCCATGGTGGAGCTCAGGCGCATCTCATATGAATCAGGCGCTGCCGAAGAAACTATGGGGTCAGCTTGGGTTAGTTTCGGTACTGGATACGATAAACCGGCTTAGCCGCATAGCTTGAACCGCCGTATACGGATCCGTACGTACGGTGGTGTGAGAGGACGGCGGCTGTAAAGCCGCCTCCTACTCGATTCTGGATTACTTCGCAGAGATCGCGCCGTCCACCAGTGTTTGCGCTTCTGCCACCAATTGCTTGAGGTGGTCGTCACTGACGAAGCTTTCAGCGTAAATCTTGTAGATGTCTTCAGTGCCCGACGGACGCGCCGCGAACCAGCCGTTCTCGGTCATGACTTTCAGACCACCGATCGCTTGGTCGTTACCCGGTGCATGGCTGAGGATGCTCTGGATCGCTTCGCCCGCCAGTTGGGTCGAAGTGACCTGATCCGGCGACAATTTGCTCAGCAGTGCCTTCTGCTCAGGATTGGCCTTGGCATCGACGCGCACCGAAAACGGTTCGCCCAGTTCATCGGTCAAGGCGCGATAGGCCTGACTTGGGTCGCGGCCGGTGCGGGCGGTCATTTCTGCGGCCAGCAGTGCCGGGATCAAGCCGTCCTTGTCGGTGCACCAGACGCTACCATCCTTGCGCAGGAACGAAGCACCGGCGCTTTCTTCGCCGCCAAAGCCCAGAGAGCCGTCGAACAGGCCGTCAGCAAACCACTTGAAGCCGACCGGCACTTCGTACAGGCGACGACCCAGACGTTTTGCCACGCGATCGATCAAGCCGCTGCTGACCACGGTTTTACCCACGGCCGCATCGGCGCGCCATTGCGGGCGGTTCTGGAACAGGTAATCGATCGATACGGCGAGGTAGTTGTTCGGCGCGAGCAAACCACCGGACGGGGTCACGATGCCATGGCGATCGTGGTCCGGGTCGCACGCGAATGCTACGTCGAAACGCTCTTTCAGACCGATAAGGCCCTGCATGGCGTGAGTGGACGATGGGTCCATGCGGATCTGACCATCCCAGTCGACGGTCATGAAGCGGAAGGTCGGATCGACCTGTTTGTTGACCACTTCCAGATCCAGACGGTAATGCTCGGCAATCGCCGACCAGTAGCGCACCCCGGCTCCGCCCAGCGGATCGACACCCAGACGCAGCTTGGCATCACGGATGACATCGAAGTCGATCACGTTGATCAGGTCGGCGACGTAGGTATTGAGGTAATCGTGACGATGGGTCGTGCTGGCCTTCAGCGCCTGCTCGTAGCTGATGCGTTTGACGCCGGCGAGCTTGTTGCTCAGCAGTTCGTTGGCCTTGGCTTCGATCCACTTGGTGATGTGGGTATCGGCCGGGCCACCGTTGGTAGGGTTGTATTTGTAGCCACCGCTTTGTGGCGGGTTGTGGGACGGCGTGATGACAATGCCGTCCGCCAGGCCCGATGTGCGTCCGCGGTTATAGCAGAGAATGGCGTGGGAAATGGCCGGTGTCGGGGTGTATTCGTCACCTTCGGCGATCATCACTGTCACACCGTTGGCGGCCAGCACTTCAAGGGCGCTGGCGCCGGCCGGGGTGGACAGCGCATGGGTGTCGATGCCGACGAACAGCGGGCCATCGATACCTTGGGCTTCGCGGTACAGGCAGATTGCCTGGCTGATCGCCAGAACGTGCCATTCGTTGAAACTCAAGTCGAACGAGCTGCCTCGGTGCCCGGACGTGCCAAAAGCTACGCGCTGGGTCGAGATGGCGGCATCGGGCTGGCCGGTGTAATAGGCCGTCACCAGTCGCGGGATGTCGACCAACAGTTCTACCGGTGCCGGTTTGCCCGCAAAAGGACTGAGTGTCATGCAAAACCTCTGAAGTCGAGTGGTTCAGGAATAGGAACGCAGTTTACTGGCAGTTTGACCGCAACGCGATGGGATCGATCCATGAGTGTCACGCAGGGTGTGTGGCCCCGTTCAATCGATCGATTCCATACGCAAGGCGTCCCCTAACAAGCCCACTGCCGCGGCAAGGTCGTGATCACCACCGAAGGTGTGACTCAGGCGCAAGTGTTGCGCATGCAAGCCCTGGAGACTGAACAGCTCTCCCGGCGCGATCACCACCTGATGCTTGAGCAGGCGCTGAAACACGCGACGTACATCGACCTGGCGCAGCGAACGAACCCAGATGGTTGCACCACCCTGGGGTTCGACAAAGTGCAAGGCATCGCCCAGACGCTCCTGCAACAACTGCGTCATCTGCACCTTGCGGTCCTTGAGCATCCGCCGTAATACCTGAAGGTGCTGATCGACACGGCCGTTGCCGTACAAGCGAGCGATGGCTTTCTGGCGAATCGGTGACAAGCGGAACGACCGCAGTAGAAAGTACCGTTGCAGTTCAGCACTGAAATGCCGCGACAGCAGATAGCCGTATGGCGCCTCCGGTCCGATGATTTTCTCGAAGGTGGAAAACACGATCAGCCGATCGGGGTCCAGCAAGTCGCGAAACCGCTGGCCGTCCGGTTCGAATCCGAGTTCGCCGTAGCAGTCGTTTTCCAACACCCAGCTGCCATGCCGCTCCAACAACTGCGCGACGGCTTGTCGGTTGTCGTCGGGTGCCAGGCTGCCTCGCGGCATGTTCAGCCCGGATGAAACCATCACCAGCCGCACCGGCTCGGTCTCCAGCAACTCCTTGAGCCATTCGACGTCCAGGCCACCGCTGGATTGCACCGCCAGCTCGATCACTCGCACCTGCGCAGCCTGCAGCAACCGCAGAATCGCCCAGTCGCACGGCGACTCGACCAACACCGTGGCGTCCTTGAGATTCAACACAGCGATCAGTATTTCCAGCACGCCACGCAGGTCGGCGCCAATATAGACATCGTCGGCGTGCCAGCAGCGCAGCGGCGAGGTGGTGTAGCGCGCTGCCAAGGCAATGCGCAACTCCAGCTCGCCGCAAGGTTGCGATGTCGGTTGCGGCTGACGCGGATACTGGCGCAGCAGTTCTCGCTCCAGCAGTAACAACGGACTGTCGAGGGGTTGCAACAACGCCGGTTCATCGGCGCTCAAGACCAGCATTCCTGGACGTCTGGCGTTGACATAAACGGTTTCGAGCAGGTCGTTGCCACTGCTGAGCATGCTGATGGAGGACACCGGTAACGCGTAATAGCCAGACTTGGCCACCGAATAAACGCGCCCTTCCTTCTCCAGCAGCGAATAAGCGTACTGAATGGTCGAGATCGACACGCTCAGACGCTCCGCCAACTGTCGCAACGAAGGCAGACGGACTCGCGTGTCACTGACCGGTTCGTTGATCAGGTTAGTCAGATATCGGTACACCACCTGATACGCGAAGTCAGTTTCTCGTGGCCCTTTCATGGGCAAGGGCCGAATGCCATGTGAACGTCATCACGCATCGTCGAGAAGTCCGTCAAACCAGACACTTTCAGCGCCCCGCTGACCATTCATCCGCCACAGCCGTGTCGTCGTCATAGTCGGCTGCTTCGGCTTGCAAACCCGCGCCGCCGAGTTCCGGGGCGCCTGCCCTACCCTCATCCGCAAACACCGGGCCCATGCGGTAAAGCTTGCCGATCAAGCTGACAGGCAATCCGCTGACGTCAATCATCCATTGCAGAACCTGCTCCGGCACCGGATTGCCCTGCATTGCCCGGTGCAAATCAGGCATCGCCACGAGCATGCCGGGGTGACACTGGCGCAGAAAACGCTCAAGCGCCGCGCCATTCTCGACGAAAGGTGAAAAGAGCAGGCACACCAGTTGAGCCTCGCTCAGGCCAAGGTTTTTTTGAGCCTCGGCCGCTGCCAGCACACGCTGCTCGGCCAACGCTGCCGGATTGCCGAACGCCTCTACCGCTTGTTCGCACAACCGTTCCGCCAGTTGTTTGCGCCGCATCATCACCAATGCCCGTTGCAGGTATTCGGCGACACCCGTCTCGTAGCCGCGGTCGTGCACGAAGCACGATTGCAAACCCCGCATGTGTGCAGAGATAGAAAGGCTGACGTACTCGTTGTCGCTGAGCTGGGCCGCCAGTTCGTCAGGTTGAAAACCGAGAAACTCTGTGAGCAGCGGCCAACGCTCTTCCAGGTTGCTGACCAGCATGTCGTGAATGTCGATGTACGTGGCGCGACGACAGGCCTCAAATCGTTCGGCCGGACGCCACGCAACCTGCTCATGTTCAGCATAAAAAGCGCGGTAGCAGTCGCTGCCCAGTTCATCGAGCAGCGCGAAAAGCGCCTCATAGCCGGTTTCGTGGTGATTCGAGGTCTTGAGCCCGGCCTTGGCGGCAGCACGTTTCAACCCGTCGAGAAACTGCTTCTGCTGACGAGGTGAATCGCTACTGATCAATGCATCGACACCGCTGTCCCAACGAGCTATTTGCCCATAGAACTCGCCGGTGGCCAGATACCCGTCGTCCCACAGATCAAGCGGCCCGTTCCAGGCGCGACGATGGCCCACCATCAAAAGATTGAGCCGATTCGACTCACGGCCGCCTTCGGAAACCGGCGTCAGGTGGTTGAACGGCAGGACTTCCCGGTTATCGACCATCAACACTTCGACCCGAGGATCGTCGTAGAGGAACAAGGCGCTGTAGCTGCGATGGATGTTTTCCAGGGCCGTCGGGCTTACGTCGTTCAAGCGCAAGGATGCCACTCGCAACTGGAATGTCGCAGGTGCCCGGCCGGCGATACTCAGTTGTGCAGCGCGCAGCAGCGCCAGGGTGTAACAACTGTCACGGGACCCGGACTGAATCGCCAAGACTTTGTAATCGCCAATACGCTCCATGCCCCCGGCGGCCACCACCAGTCGCTGAATCATCAGCTGCAATGCCGTGCGTTCGGCGCGCGAAAAGAAACTCAGCAATCGCTGCAGCACTTGCTGATAGACATAGTTCATCGCTTGGACATGGATATTGGTCATCTTTATTTACCTGATGCTTTTAAGTTCGATATCGCACCAACAACGACACGCATTGCGCAATGGGTTGCTTGCCACGATTGAAGTACTGGACGTTATTGCCAAATGCTAGCACTTAAGCTTTTAGTAATTATTTGAAATAACTGGAGGTCTCCCCTGCTCCGTCCAGAGGCAGGTGGCCGCCAGGCCCTGTAGAGCCGGCCTCTTGCGGTTGCGAGCGACATCCTAGGAAATGTCCGACAGCGTCCCACAGACAATTAGCACAAGAAATAGAGAAAGAAGTCACCCATGTTTTTTTGGCAACTGCGCAACGACGAACTATTGGTCGGATATGTATTAACAGTGTGTATTGAAAAGTATCAACCTGATACCCAGCCATGACTCATTCCTTGAGATGAAAGTGATCATTCAATTATCAAGGCTTATATGATGATTAGAAGATACAGATTGAGAGCAAAAACCAGTTCAGTTGCTGAACTGACCCATTGACGGGGCAATGGGACGTCTCATTTTGGCAGGTGCTGAAAACAGAAGAGTCCGTGGGGGCACGGACTCTTGCAGAGGGGGCTTACATGAAGGGCTTATGCAGGCTCGACCTGGAGGGCGACCCGTTCGCGGCATGGGCATTCGTCCATGTAGCGGTGTGCTTCGACAAACTCGGCAAACGGGAAGACCCGAGTCTTGAGCGGCAGCAGCACGCGGTCGGCAGTCATCTGGTTGATGTCGCGCAAGGCGCGTTGCAGTGCGACCTGGTCCTGGATGATGCCCAGTTCAGGCTTGCCGGTGAAGTTGCCGATGCAGTGCACAAAGAACTGGATGTTCTTCTGGAACGCTGCGCAGGCCGGGAATGGCGTCTGGTTGCCACCTTGCAGGCCGTACAGCACCAGGCTGCCGCGAGGTGCAAGCACATCGCCAAGCAACGACATCTGTGGACCGCCGAGACCGTCGAACACAACGTCCACGCCGCGGTTGTCGGTGATCTTGTTGATCTGCATCAGCAGATCCTGTTCTTCGGTGACGATGACTTTCTCGGCACCCAGGGACAGCAGATTCTCACGCTCTTCCGCCGTCTTGGTCGCCGCAATGACCCGGATACCCAGAGCCTTGCCCAGTTGTACAAAGGACGGACCGGCACAGTGACTGGCGTCGGTCACCAAGGCGAATTGCCCGGGTTTGACCCGTGCCAGATCGACATAAGCGAAGTAAGCGATCAGCAGCGGCGTGTAATGCACGCTGGCTTCGATCGGGCTGAGCACGTCCGGGTAACGGGTAAGTGCCGAGCGCGGCAGAACGATCTGCTCGCCGTAGACCGGATAATCGTTGGGGCTTTCAGCCGGGAAGCTGGCGACCTTGTCGCCGACTGCCAGATCATCGACGCCTTCGCCGACCGCCGTCACGACGCCGGACATTTCATGGCCAAGGCCTGAAGGCAGTCGAGCGTGGGAAGAGGCCAGGTTCTGGCGCCAAAGAATGTCGTACCAGCTGATGCCAATCGCCTCGACGCGCACCTGCACTTCGCCCGGCGCAGGGAGAGCGGCCGCATGCTCTTCGCATTTGAGCACCTCGGCTGGACCAAACTTGTGAAAACGGATCGTGCGGGACATCGCAAACCTCGTCAAAGAAACCTCTAATGCCCTGAACTCTATCTGGGCTTTCTACCCAAGACTATCAGTGGCTATTAATAGTCGACATGCCTGTCATTGATTCCGCAGCGCCGGTGACATCATCAAATGCCGTGAAAACCGAAGCAGCCATTTCAGGAAAACTGAATTACTCGGTGCAGAGTAGCAGCCTTTCCCCGTAATATTCATGCCGGCCATTGTTCTCATATGGCCGCTCTCGTCAAGCTTGATGACTCTGCCAGGACTCCAGATGAATCGTAATGACCTGCGTCGTGTCGACCTGAACCTGTTGATCGTTTTCGAAACATTGATGCACGAACGCAGTGTGACCCGCGCTGCGGAGAAACTGTTCCTCGGCCAGCCGGCCATCAGTGCGGCACTCTCGCGCCTGCGCGGGCTGTTCGATGATCCGTTGTTCGTGCGTACCGGCCGCAGCATGGAACCGTCCGCCCGGGCGGTGGAAATTTTCGCCCTGCTCTCTCCTGCACTGGATTCGATTTCCACCGCGGTCAGTCGTGCAGCGGAATTCGACCCGGCCACCAGCACCGCGGTGTTTCGCATCGGTCTGTCGGACGATGTCGAGTTCGCGTTGCTGCCGATGCTGCTCAAGCGCCTGCGCGCCGAATCACCGGGGATCGTGCTGGTGGTGCGTCGGGCCAACTACATCCTGATGCCGAGCCTGCTGGCCTCGGGCGAAATTTCCATCGGCGTCAGCTACACCGCCGACCTGCCGGCCAACGCCAAGCGCAAAGTACTGCGTCGCAGCATGCCGAAGCTGTTGCGGGCCGACACGGTGCCAGGGCCGTTGAGCCTGGATGATTTCTGCGCACGGCCTCATGCGCTGGTGTCGTTCGCCGGTGACCTGAGCGGCTTTATAGATGAAGAGCTGGAAAAGCTCGGGCGCAAACGCCATGTGGTACTCGCGGTGCCGCAGTTCAACGGACTCAGCACACTCATCAGCGGGACCGATATTGTCGCGACCGTGCCGGATTACACGGCTGAAGCGTTAACGGCGGCCGGTGGTGTGCGGGCTGAAGACCCGCCGTTGCCAGTGCGCAGTTTTGAATTGCACATGGCCTGGCGCGGGTCGCAGGATAATGATCCGGGCGAGCGTTGGCTGCGGTCGAGGATTCAGATGTTCTTTGGGGATCCGGATAGCCTTGCTTGATCCTGATTTTGCATGAGGGCTTCTGGCCCTATCGCGAGCAAGCTCGCTCCCACAGGGGATTTGTGTCCGTTACCGATCCAGTGTGGGAGCGAGCTTGCTCGCGATAGGCCGCAACGCGGTCTCAAGCTGAACCTTTGCATTCCCCACAACACTGAATTGTCATTAATCTAATTGATAGCCGCCTAACGAAAGGTGCACGCTAGAGAGCTTGCATCGGACTTATATCATTCCGAATGATAGTTACCTTTGCCTCATTCGATTCGTGCGATACATCCTCGCCGAGCATCATCCGTCCATTCTCAATACATTGGCGGATGCATCCATGGAACAATCACTCAAACATTTACGCTTCCCGTTGGCCCTATTGGCCGTACTGGTGATGAGCGCCTGCGGCAAGACTCCGGACACGGCCGCCACTATGCCCGCAGCCAAGGTCAGCGTGGCCAAGGTGCTGGAACAACCGGTTAACGAGTGGGACGAATTCACCGGGCGCCTTGAAGCGCCGGAAACCGTAGAAATCCGTCCACGGGTCTCTGGCCAGATCGATGAAGTGGCTTTCACTGAAGGCGCATTGGTCAAGAAAGGCGACCTGTTGTTCCAGATCGACCCACGTCCGTTCCAGGCCGAGGTTCGCCGCCTCGAAGCCCTGGTTGCCCAGTCCCGCGCCAACGCCACCCGCAGCGAAAACGAATCCCAGCGTGGCGAACGCCTGCGCACCAGCAACGCGATCTCTGCCGAGCTGGCCGATTCGCGCACCAGCGCTGCTCAAGAAGCCCGCGCCGCCGTCGGTGCCCTCCAGGCGCAACTGGACCTGGCCAAACTGAACCTGAGCTTCACCCGTGTCACCGCGCCGATCAGTGGCCGCGTCAGCCGTGCGGAAATCACCGCCGGCAACCTGGTGACCGCCGATACCACCGCGCTGACCAGTGTGGTGTCCACTGACAAGGTCTACGCCTACTTCGACGCCGACGAGCGCGTGTTCCTCAAATACACCGCGCTCGCTCGCCAAGGCAAACGCGGTGCAACCACCCCGGTTTACCTCGGCCTCTCCAACGAAGACGGCAACCCACACCAGGGCGTGATGAACTTCGTCGACAACCAGGTCAACCCGAAAACCGGCACCATCCGCGGTCGTGCCGTGTTCGACAACAGCGACGGCGCCTACACCCCTGGTTTGTATGCACGTCTGAAACTGGTCGGCAGCGGCACCTATTCCGCCGTGCTGATCAACGACGAAGCGGTCGGTACCGATCTGGGTAAAAAGTTCGTACTGGTGATGGATGCCGACAACAAAACGGTTTACCGCTCAGTCGAGCTGGGTCCGAAGATCGAAGGTTTGCGCATCGTGCGCAGCGGCCTGAGCAAGGATGACACCGTCATCGTCAAGGGTCTGCAACGGGTACGCCCTGGTTCGCCGGTCACGCCAGAAGTGATCCCGATGGCCAGTGAACAAACCCTCGCGGCACTCGCACAACAACGACAAGCGCTGGAAGCCAGCAACCTGCCCCAAGTCGCACCTGCCAAGGTCGCGCCGGGTTCGGTTGTGAAATTGGCTGCTGCGACTCCACGCGGTTAAGGGACGACAACTCCGATGAATTTCTCCCAATTCTTCATTTCACGGCCGATCTTTGCAGCAGTACTGTCGCTGCTGATCCTGATCGCTGGCGCCATCTCGCTGTTCCAGTTGCCGATCAGCGAATACCCGGAAGTGGTTCCGCCGACCGTTGTGGTCCGTGCCAACTTCCCGGGTGCCAACCCAAAAGTCATCGGTGAAACCGTAGCCGCTCCATTGGAGCAAGCCATCACCGGCGTCGAGAACATGCTGTACATGTCCTCGCAGTCCACCGCTGACGGCAAAATCACCCTGACCATTACCTTTGCGCTGGGCACTGACCTGGACAACGCACAGGTACAGGTGCAGAACCGCGTGACCCGGACCGAGCCAAAACTTCCAGAAGAAGTGACGCGCATCGGTATCACCGTGGACAAGGCTTCGCCCGACCTGACCATGGTCGTGCACTTGACCTCGCCGGACAAACGCTACGACATGCTCTACCTGTCCAACTACGCCTTGCTCAACATCAAGGATGAGCTGGCGCGTCTGGGCGGTGTCGGTGATGTGCAGCTGTTCGGCATGGGTGATTACTCGCTGCGTGTGTGGCTCGATCCGAACAAGACCGCTTCGCGCAACCTGACCGCCACCGACGTCGTGACCGCGATTCGTGAACAGAACCGTCAGGTGGCTGCCGGTGCACTGGGTGCGCCGCCTGCGCCGAATGCCACGGCGTTCCAGCTGTCGGTCAACACGCAAGGTCGTCTGGTTTCTGAAGAAGAGTTCGAGAACATCATCATTCGCTCCGGCGAAAACGGTGAAATCACTCGCCTGAAAGACATCGCTCGCATTGAGTTGGGTTCCAGCCAATACGCGTTGCGTTCGTTGCTGAACAACCAACCGGCGGTGGCGATCCCGATCTTCCAGCGCCCTGGTTCCAACGCGATCGAAATCTCCAACGAAGTGCGCGACAAGATGGCGGAGCTGAAAAAGAGCTTCCCGGAAGGCATGGACTTCAGCATCGTCTATGACCCGACGATCTTCGTGCGCGGCTCCATCGAGGCGGTGGTTCACACCCTCTTCGAAGCACTGATCCTCGTGGTTCTGGTGGTGATCCTGTTCTTGCAAACCTGGCGCGCCTCGATCATTCCGTTGGTGGCGGTGCCGGTTTCGCTGATCGGTACGTTTGCCGTGATGCACCTGTTTGGCTTCTCGCTGAACGCCCTGTCGCTGTTCGGCCTGGTGTTGGCCATCGGTATCGTGGTGGACGACGCCATCGTGGTGGTGGAGAACGTCGAGCGGAACATTGGGCTGGGATTGACTCCGGTCGAGGCAACCAAACGGGCCATGCGTGAAGTGACCGGCCCGATCATCGCAACGGCGCTGGTGCTGTGTGCGGTGTTTATCCCGGCGGCTTTCATCTCCGGGCTCACTGGGCAGTTCTACAAGCAGTTCGCCCTGACCATTGCGATCTCGACTGTGATCTCGGCGTTCAACTCGCTGACGCTGTCGCCCGCCCTGGCTGCGGTATTGCTCAAAAGCCATGACGCGCCGAAGGACCGTTTCTCCAAGGTCCTCGACAAGATCTTCGGTGGCTGGTTGTTCCGTCCGTTCAACCGCTTCTTCGACAAGGCCAGCCATGGTTATGTCGGCACCGTGGGCCGGGTTATCCGCAGCAGCGGCATCGCCCTGCTGCTGTACGCAGGCCTGATGGTGCTGACCTTCTTCGGTTTCGCCAACACCCCGACCGGTTTCGTCCCCGGCCAGGACAAGCAATACCTGGTGGCCTTCGCGCAACTGCCTGACGCCTCGAGCCTGGACCGTACCGAAGACGTGATCAAACGCATGTCCGACCTGGCACTGAAACAGCCAGGCGTGGAAAGTGCCGTGGCCTTCCCGGGCCTGTCGATCAACGGTTTCACCAATAGTCCTAACGCTGGCATCGTGTTCGTCACCCTGAAACCGTTCGACGAGCGTAAAGACCCGAGCATGTCCGCCGGTGCGATTGCCGGTGCATTGAACGGCCAGTTCGCCGGGATTCAGGAAGCCTACATGGCGATCTTCCCGCCACCGCCCGTACAAGGCCTGGGCACCATTGGTGGTTTCCGCCTGCAGATCGAAGACCGGGGCAACCTGGGTTATGACGAGCTGTACAAAGAAACCATGAACATCATCACCAAGAGCCACAACGTGCCGGAACTGGCCGCCCTGTTCACCAGCTACACCGTGAACGTGCCACAGGTCGATGCGGCTATCGACCGCGAAAAAGCCAAGACTCACGGCGTGGCCGTCAGCGACATCTTCGACACCCTGCAGATCTACCTGGGTTCGCTGTATGCCAACGACTTCAACCGCTTTGGTCGTACCTATCAGGTCAACGTTCAGGCTGAACAGCAGTTCCGTCTCGAACCGGACCAGATCGGTCAGCTGAAAGTGCGTAACAACAAAGGGGAGATGATCCCGCTGGCGACCTTCATCAAGGTCAGCGACACCTCGGGCCCGGACCGCGTGATGCACTACAACGGCTTCATCACCGCTGAAATCAACGGTGCAGCAGCCCCCGGCTACAGCTCCGGCCAAGCCGAAAAAGCCATCGAGAAACTGCTCAAGGAAGAACTTCCCAACGGCATGACCTACGAGTGGACCGACCTGACCTACCAGCAGATTCTGTCCGGTAACACCGCACTGTTCGTGTTCCCGCTCTGCGTACTGCTGGCGTTCCTGGTACTCGCGGCTCAATACGAAAGCTGGAGCCTGCCACTGGCGGTGATCCTGATCGTACCGATGACCTTGCTGTCGGCCATCACCGGTGTGATTGCGTCGGGAGGCGACAACAACATCTTCACCCAGATCGGCTTGATCGTACTGGTGGGGCTTGCCTGTAAGAACGCGATCCTGATCGTCGAGTTCGCCAAGGACAAACAGCAGGACGAAGGCCTCAGCCCGCTCGCCGCGGTACTGGAAGCCTGCCGCCTGCGTCTGCGGCCGATCCTGATGACTTCCTTCGCATTCATCATGGGTGTTGTGCCTCTGGTCTTCTCCAGCGGCGCCGGTGCCGAAATGCGTCATGCCATGGGTGTGGCGGTGTTCTCGGGGATGCTCGGGGTGACCTTCTTCGGTCTGTTGCTGACACCAGTGTTCTACGTACTGATTCGTAACTTTGTGGAGCGCGGTGAAAAGCGCAAAGCGGCCAAGGCCCTGAAACTGGAGGCGCAACAATGAGCCTGAAAGCCTTCCTGCCGAGCCTTCTGGTACTGGCCCTGAGTGCCTGTGCCGTCGGCCCGGACTACAAGACCCCAGCCACTGAGCCGGCCAACATCACGACCGCTACCGATGGCAGCGCCGGTCAGAAGAACTACGACCGCTCGCGTTTCGAAGGCATCTGGTGGCAGCAGTTCGAAGATCCGACTCTCAACCAGTTGGTGACTCAATCGCTGCAAGGCAATCGTGATTTACGCGTAGCCTTCGCTCGCTGGAAAGCGGCGCGAGCGATTCGCGATGACGTCAGCAATGACGCCATGCCAACCATCACCAGCCGGGTCAGCAGTGACCTGGCCAAGGGTCAGATCCCGGGCCAGACCACCAAGCGGGTTAATAGCGAACGCTACGACCTGGGCCTGGACATGGCGTGGGAGATCGACCTGTTTGGCCGTATCCAGCGCAACCTGGAGTCCGCCGACGCCGAACAGCAAGCGCTCGAAGCCGATCTGTACCAACTGCAAGTCTCGATGATTGCTGAACTGGTGGATGCCTACGGTCAACTGCGCGGTGCGCAGCTGCGGGAAAAGATCGCCCTGGCCAACCTGAACAACCAGCAAGAATCGAGCAAGATCACCGTCAGTCTGCGTGATGCCGGTGTCGGCGATCAGCTCGATGTGGTTCGCGCCGATGCACGCCTGGCATCCGTCGAAGCCAGCGTGCCGCAATTGCAGGCTGAACAGGTTCGACAGAAAAACCGCATCGCTACCCTGTTGGGTGAACGTCCGGACAAGCTGACCGTCGACCTGAGTCCAAAAGACTTACCGGCGATCGCCAAGGCATTGCCGATCGGTGATCCGGGTGAACTGCTGCAACGTCGCCCGGACATTCTCAGCGCCGAGCGCAAACTGGCCTCCGCCACCGCCCGTATCGGCGTAGCCAAGGCTGATTTGTTCCCACGGGTCAGCCTCAGCGGTTTCCTTGGTTTCACCGCCGGACGCGGTTCGCAGATCGGTTCCTCGGCAGCCAACGCCTGGGCACTGGGCCCTAGCATTACCTGGGCCGCGTTCGACCTTGGCAGCGTGCGCGCCCGTCTACGTGGTGCCGATGCTGATGCCGAAGGCGCCCTGGCGACCTACGAGCAGCAAGTACTGCTGGCGTTGGAAGAATCGGAAAACGCCTTTAGCGACTACGGCAAACGCCAGCAACGCCTGATCTCGCTGATTCGTCAAAGCGAATCCAGCCGCGCCGCGGCCGACCTCGCCCAAATTCGCTACCGCGAAGGCACTGCGGACTTCCTCGTCCTGCTCGACGCCCAGCGTGAGCGCCTGGCGGCGGAAGACACTCAGGCCCAGGCCGAAGTCGATCTGTATCGCGGCATTGTCGCGATTTACAAAGCCCTGGGCGGTGGCTGGCAACCAGAGACGGTCGCCAGCAAGTAATGTCTTAACGAGCTCCTTTGGTTGGCCGCAACCAACCAATTCCTTTGCCCTGTGCCTCATTCGGTCGCGGGGCTTTTTTTTGTCTGTCCCAAATTCCACACATATCCCTGTGGGAGCGGGCTTGCTCGCTCCCACAGGGTTAGTGGGTTGTGCTGCTATCGCGGGTTTCCATTATCGTTACGGTGGCGGTGGTGCCGGCACGCAGTCGGTTTTTGGCTGCGTAATCGGCGTCGATCTGTATTCGCACCGGTACCCGCTGCGCCAGTTTTACCCAGGTGTAACTGGGGTTGATGTTGGCCAGTAATCGGCCGCCGGGCAGGTTCTCCCGGTCGGAAATGGCGAAAGCAATGCTTTGCACAGTGCCGCCGAAGGTTTCGCCACTCATCAATTCGATCCTGACCCGGTCGCCCTCCTCGATTCGCGGCAGCTTGGTTTCTTCAAAGTAGCCGCTGACATAAAACGAATCGCTGTCCACCAGCGCCAACAACGCGCCTCCGGCCGCGGCATAGTCACCCTGACGGGTCAGCAGGTTGGTCACGTAACCCGTCACGGGTGCTTCGACCCGCGTGCGCTGCAAGTCCAGTTCGGCCTGGGTCAATGCGGCGATGGCCAGTTGCACGTTGGCGTGGGCTAAACCGAGGTTGGCCTGGTTGCGCAGCAACTCAGCCTGCGCCACCGCCACTTCCGTGCTGGATTTCTCCCATTCTTCGCCAGAAATTGCGAACCGCTGCTTGAGCGTGCGCCGTCGGCGCTCTTCACTCTGACGCTGGCGGAGCAACGCTTCACTGGCGACTATCGTTGCCTCAGACTGACCAAGGGTGGCTTTCGCCACTTCCACCGAACGCTTGGCATGCTCAACCGCCAGGACATAGCGCGCCGGGTCGATCTCCAGCAGCAACTGGCCTTTCTCCACATGCTGGTTGTCCTGCACGCCCAGGCCAACGATGCGCCCCGAGACATCGGCGGACAACGTCACCACATCGGCACGCACCCGTGCATCGTGGGTCCAGGGGGCGCGGGTGTAATGTTCCCAGGCAAACCAGCCGAGAACAAAGGCCAGCAGTACCACCGCCACCGTCGCAAGTCGGGCAAGGATCTCCTTCAAAGCATCAAGCTCCCATTACCAGAATCAGCGTTGCGCAAACGCAGGCGTACAACGCGCCTTCGAACAAGGCTTCATGCCAGACGAACCGCAGCACGCCAATACGGCGCAAGATCCAGTCCAGAAGCAGGTAAATCGGCAGGGCCAGCAGTAACGCCTGGGCAATCGGCGGCAAGTAGACACCACCCAATTCAAAATCAATGGGCAAGGGTCGGCACTCCTTCCGCTTCTGCGGGTGAAAAGTATTTACGATGTCGCTCCAGAAACGACACCACGATCAACAACGCCACGCGCATCCTGAATACCGACCACAGGTGTTCATGAACGTCTAAATGCAAGTCGTCCATTTCATCGCCCAAGACACGCAAGTTTCGGAGTAGCTGCTCAAAGTCAATCCCGGGCCGCCCGGCGATCAATCGTCCTGTCTCACGGACAGCAGCGAGTAAACGGTTTTGTTGCTCAGTACTGAGCAACGTGTTGCTTTGCCCCTGCTGCCTGAGCTGGTTCAACGCCACACCCAGTGCCATGCATCCGAGGCTGACTTCGAACAGCTCGCTGGATTGCTTGTCGTTGGTAGCCGGCAATAATCCCAACATCATGGTCAGGCGATCGACCATGCGGCTTTCAAACGCAAATTGCTGCTCATCGGTGGCCGGTGTCTTCAGTAAAGCGTAGACCTGCTCACAGTTTTCATTGAACAGCCGGCGTATTCGCAAAACGGGCCTGAACGGGAAGATCAAGGCATAGACACTGAGCGCCAGCGCGGTTGCGCAGATATAGGAACCGGCAAACTCGAACCACTGAATGGCACTGTTTTGGCCGATTTCTGTGTTTTGCGGGCCCAACAACAGCATTGTCGTTAGTCCAAGACCAATGCCTGTGCCCGTGGTTGGCGGACTGGACAACCCCACCGCGACGGCATACAGCAATGGGGTTAACAACAAGGCGAGTAACTCGAAGTCACTGATCATCGGTATCAGCAGGAACAGATACAGCGCCGATACCACCAAGGCCAGACCCAGCCCCCTGGCAAAGCTTTGGCTGGCCAGCAACGGCCGGGGAAAAGTCGCCATCAGCGAACAGAGAATACCCGCCACGATCATCCCGCCACGCGCCCCGTCCCAACCGGTCTCGATCCAGATCAGACCGGCCACCACCAATGCGGTAAATGCGCGGATCGCGTTCATTGCTGCCAGAGTGAAGTCCAGATGTAAGGGGTTGTCCTGGCCGCGAAACATGCTACTGGCCGCACGCCCGTCCTGGATTGCGTCGCTCAGTTCGAGAATCTGGCCGAGCTGCTCCAGCATCCGCGCCTGTTCCCAGCGCAGTGCCCAAACCAGTGAACGCAGCGTGGCAGGCATCGTCTCGGTGAGTTGTTCGGCCTTGTAGGCCTGGTCATCGAAACGCTGTTGCAGCGCCGCGAAACGGTGCCGCGCCTCGGTCGACAGCGAGCGTCCCTGCTGGGCAAGGTCATCGAGAAAGACCAGTTCTTCGGCGCGCAAACGCTGTATCTCCTCCGGCAACGCACCTTTCCAGCGCTCGGCAAGCAGCTCCCGCTGGTGACGCAAAGCCGTCAGCCGCGACGTCAACAACACCAGCTGATTGCCCAGCAACTGCACCAACTCATTGGAGCTGCGCAACCGTGGCGCATCGAAATACAAATGCCGCCGTACGCCTTCCAAGGCGCTGATCGCGCCGAGCAGTTGCATCTGCCGTCGATGGAAATCGGCTTCGCTTTCCTCGGTTCGAATGACCGCAGCGGCGTGGGTCGCAAGCAGCTTGATGACCTGATCGATCTTGGCGAAGTAATCCCGGGCCACAGCTTCCGGTCGCGCGGTGAGCAGGCTGACCACGCACACGCAAGCCACCGCCAATAGCGTCTCGGTCACGCGGGTGACAGCGAGAAGGAACGTACCGTCCTGATCGGGCACCGCCAGCAGTGCCACGACCACCGCCGTGTACCCGCTCAAAACAAACGCCTGGGAACTGGTGTAGCGCAACAAGGTGCCGCCGGCGGTACACAGCGCCAGCCACAAGGCCAGGGTGAGGATGAAAGGCAGGGGCGCCTGGGGAAAGATCGCCATGATCAACACCGCCACGACCGCCCCGAGCGTGGTGCCGATGACCTGGCCGAAACTCCGGGCCAGGGCCATGCCGCCCAATGGCTGGCTGACAATGACCACCGCCATGATTGACCACTTGGGCTGCTCAAGGTCGAACAGGAACGCCAGATACAACGTCAGCAGCCCGGCCACGATGGTCCGCAGGGCGAACAACGCCACTCCGGGCCCGGGGTTGAGTATCGCTTTGAAGTACTGAAGCAGCGGTTGCATGGGAACGCTCATCGAGTCATCTCCAGCAAGCGTAGTCACTGCCAAGGCGCCTCGACGGGTTTCAATGTCGACGCAACCTGTAGGCAAAATCATTGAAAAGCCAGACTGCCTTGAATCGACTGACTCACGTATTCAACTGAGTCTTGGTTTGACTCACAGCCTTACCTGACCGAAGCTGGCAACTTTGAAACAGCTTGCCAGCTCCCGGATTCCTGCATGCCCCAGTCCCGCCGCTACTTGCTCATCAGCCTCTGCGTCCTGTTTGCCATCGGCCTTGCCTGGTTTTCCCTGCGCAGCACAACCCCCGCCGTGCCGGAGGCGATCAAGCGTGGCTACAGCGAGGCGCTGAACCAGGCTCGCGCAGGCCAACCGGGCGCAGCGCGGGTCCTCTACCAGCAATTGGGCCGCCCTGATATATCGCCCAAACGCCGCGTCTGGTTGCATGCCGAACTGCCCAACTACCCCAGCTCCGTGGCCCTGAAACTGGCGGATGCGGACTTGCAGCATGAATCGCCAGACGTGCGCATCGCGGCGATCAAAAGCATCAGCGGTCTGGTGCCCAGCGGTCAGCGCAGCCTGCTGCTGGGCCCGTTACTCGATGACAGCGAACAGCGCGTCCGCTATGCCGCCGTGAACGCCTTGCTGGGGCTGTCGCCGGACGATCTCGGTTTGTACTTCGGGCCGCTGGAGCAAGCCATCGACGCCTGGGAACAGGACCTGAAGAGTCAACCGGAAAGCGCCGACAACCAATATCAATTGGCTTGGCTGCATCTTCACAACGCAGAATGGAAAGAGGCTCAGCAGGCACTGCAGAACACCTTGCGTCTTGCGCCCGGCAACCTGCCCGCGCTGGTGATGCAAATCGACGTGCTGGACCGCCTGGGCCAAAACGATGCGGCCCGGCAACTGTTGGCCAAGCAGCTAAAGGCTCAGCCCGACTCGGCCTACCTGCAACATGCCCTGGGGCTTTGGCTGTTGCATCACGGGCAAAGTGAGTTCGCCCTGCTCGGCCTTTCCAAAGCCGTGGAGCTGGAGCCGGACAACAAGGATTACCGCTACGACCTGGCCACCACACTTCACGATGAACAGGAGCTGGAAGCGGCGCAGAAACAGTTGCAGGAGATTGTCCAGCGGCACCCGGCCGACCGAAAAGCCCGGGTATTGTTGATCAATTACTGGAAAGAAAGCGGCCAGCTGCAGAACGTGCAGATTCTGTTGGCGCAACTTGAACAACTCAATCCCGACGACCCCGCCTTGCAGCAAGGGCTTTAACAACAGCAAAAATTTGGTTGAACTCGTCGTCTCGGTCAAGGGTCAAGAGAACAGGCAGTCCATTCAGGCACTTACGGCCTGCTGCCTCGTTTCCCCTAGTCATGAGAGGGCATTTTTTGTCTACATCAAACGAGTTGATCAGTGCAAAAGCCGCCACCGGCATCGAAGGTCTGGATGACATCCTGGCCGGTGGACTGTCCCGCGGCCATGTGTTTTTACTGGAGGGTGAACCCGGAACCGGCAAAACCACCGTCGCTTTGCATTTTCTGTTGGCCGGCGCCCGAGCCGGCGAGCGCTCGTTGTACATCACGTTGTCGGAAACCGAGCGGGAGCTGCGACAGGGTGCGTTGTCCCACGGCTGGGAGTTGGATGAGAACATCTACATCTTCGAGCTGACGCCCCCGGAAAGCCTGCTCAATGCCGAGCATCAGCAGAGCTTGTTGTATTCCTCGGACCTTGAGCTGGGCGAAGCTACCAAGCAGATTTTCGAAGTGGTCGAACGGGTCAAGCCGACCCGCGTGGTGCTCGACAGTCTTTCCGAGATCCGTCTGCTGGCCCAAAGCTCATTGCGCTACCGTCGCCAGATCCTCGCGATCAAACATTACTTCGTGCGCTATGACGCCACGGTGGTGTTGCTGGACGACCTGACCACCGAATCCCTCGACAAAACCGTGCACAGTGTGGCCCACGGCGTCATTCGCCTTGAGGAACTGACCCCCAATTATGGCGCCGAGCGTCGGCGGATCCGTGTGGTGAAATACCGTGGTCAGAAGTACCGAGGCGGGTTTCACGACTTCACCATCATGGGCGATGGCGTACATGTGTTTCCGCGGCTGGTGGCCGCCGAGCATCGCGGTCGCTATGTCCGCCAGCAGTTGACCAGCGGCATCAAGGCCATGGACGCCCTGCTCGGCGGCGGGATCGAGACCGGTTCCAGCACGTTGATCCTCGGCCCGGCCGGTACCGGCAAATCGCTGATCTCGATGATCTTCGCCGCTGCCGCCGTGGCCCGTGGCGAAAAAGCCGCGCTGTTCATTTTCGATGAAGAGCTCGGTTTGCTGTTCGAGCGCATGAAGAACATCGGCATCGACCTCAAGGCGCTGCAAGACACCGGCAACCTGCTGATCGAGCAAGTGGACGCGGCAGAGTTGTCCCCCGGAGAGTTTTCCTACCGGGTTCGTCGCTGCGTCGATGAGGGCAATATCAAGACCGTGGTGATCGACAGCATCAACGGCTATCAAGCGGCGATGCCAGAGGAAAACGCGCTGGTACTGCACATGCACGAGCTGCTGCTGTACCTCAATCGCCAGGGTGCCGCGACCTTCATGACCGTCGCCCAGCATGGACTGGTCGGTGACATGCAAGCCCCCGTGGACATCACCTATCTGGCCGATACGGTCATCCTGCTGCGCTACTTCGAGGCATTGGGCAAGGTTCGCCGGGCGATCTCGATCATCAAGAAACGCACCGGCAGCCATGAATCGACCATTCGTGAATACCGCATCAGCGCTCAGGGCATGACCATTGGTGAACCGCTGGATGCATTTCAGGGGGTATTGCGGGGTGTCCCGACCTATCTGGGTGCCAGCAATCCTTTGCTTGAGGAACAAAGCCCGTGATTGCCCAGGAAGCGATGTCCGAGCGCGCGATCATTCTCGCGCCGCTGGGTCGCGACAGCCAAATTGCGCTGATGATGCTCAATGAAGCGGGTTACGACGGGGTGATTACTCGGGACCTGGTGGCGTTATGCAGCGAGCTGGAGCAAGGGGCAGGATTGCTGTTGATCTCTTCCGAGGCCTTGTTGGGCGGTGATCTTGAACCGCTGCTCGGCCTGATCGAGCAACAGCCGGCCTGGTCGGACCTTCCGATTGTATTGATGACCTACCATGGCGGCCCGGAACAAAACCCGGCGTCGCGCTACGGCCCACAATTGGGGAACGTGACCTTTCTTGAGCGCCCCTTTCACCCGGTCACGTTGATCAGCCTGGTGACCACCGCGTTGCGCGGACGTCGACGACAGTACGAAGCCAGGGACCGGCTGATCGATCTGAGTCAAAGCGAACTGCGGTTGCAAAACACCCTCGAAACCCTCGAACAGCAGGTCGAGGAACGCACCGCCCAGCTACGACACAATGAAGAAGCCCTGCGCCAATCGCAGAAGATGGAAGCGGTCGGCCAGCTCACCGGCGGTATTGCCCACGACTTCAACAACATGCTGACCGGCATCATCGGCAGTCTGGAGTTGCTGCGTCGACGCCTGGCCCGGGGTCGTACAGAAGACTTGGACAGTCTGATCGATCTTGGGGTGACCTCAGCCAATCGCGCGGCGGGCCTGACCCACCGTCTGCTGGCGTTTTCACGGCGTCAGTCGCTGGACTCCAAACCTGTGGAGATGAACACCCTGGTGATCTCCATGGGTGAATTGCTTCAGCGCAGCATCAACGAAAGCATTCAGTTGGACATGCAGCTAGACGAGCAACTCTGGGTGGCCGAAGCCGATCCCAACCAATTGGAAAGCGCCCTGCTCAATCTGGTGATCAATGCTCGGGATGCGATGCCCGACGGCGGCAAACTGGTGGTGAAAACCAGCAATCAGTATCTGGACATTGGCTTCACCGAGGCCCAGAGCAACCTTCAACCAGGTGATTACGTGGTGCTGAGCGTCACAGACACCGGGTGTGGCATGCCGCAAAGCACCATCAACCGGGCCTTTGATCCGTTCTTTACCACCAAACCCATCGGCCAGGGCACAGGCCTTGGATTGTCGATGATATATGGCTTCAGCAAGCAATCACGCGGCCACGTCGCCATTCACAGCGAAGTGGGCAAAGGCACCACGGTGAGTCTGTTTCTCCCGCGATTCGGCGGTGTCGTGCCTCAGGACAGCCCGGTGGACGTCCAGCACGCTCCGTTCGCACAGCATGGAGAAACGGTGCTGATCGTCGAGGACGATCCGGCGGTTCGGGTGTTGGTCAGTACGGTGCTGAGTGATCTGGGCTATGCCTTCGTCGAGGCTGGCGATGCCGACAGCGCGGTGCCGATTCTCGACTCCGGGCAGCGTATCGATCTGTTGATCAGCGACGTTGGATTGCCCGGCATGAATGGCCGGCAACTGGCAGAAATCGGCCGCCAATACCGGCCGGATCTCAAGGTGTTGTTCATCACCGGCTACGCCGAACACGCGGCGGTGCGCGGTGGTTTCCTTGATCCTGGCATGCAGATGATCACCAAGCCGTTCACCTTCGACCTGCTGACGGCGAAGGTGCGGGAGATGATCCGGATTTGAAGATCACTCGTGTAGGAGCTGCCGAAGGCTGCGATCTTTTGATCTTGCTTTTATAAGATCAAAAGATCGCAGCCTTCGGCAGCTCCTACGATAGTACGCGGGATATCAGGAAAGCATTTCCTGCATAAGCTCTTGCAGCACTTCCAGATCGAACGGCTTGGCCAGGATCGGTGCTTTACGGGTGATCGGGCTGTCCGTCTCGCGGATCTCCTGCGGATAACCGCTGATAAAGATCACCTTGAGTTCCGGTCGCAGCTTCACGGCAGGTTCGGCAATCTGGACGCCAGAGATTCCGCCCGGCAGGCGGAAGTCGGTGATCATCATGTCCAGGTGCGGTTTGCTCGACAGAATTTCGAAGGCCTGCTCGCCGTTTTCGGCCTGCAATACCCGGTAGCCCTCACCCGACAGATAGGCCGACAGCACCATCAAAATCGAGGGGTCATCTTCGACGATCAATACGACGTCTTGTGCATCTTCACTCATGGGAAGCCTTTGTTCGGTCAATAGCTGCTGATACGACCGTGGGGTCGATCAGAGGTTGCGTTTTTCTGGCTGTTTTCCTACAGCGGCAGACAAACGCGAAACAAGGCGCCTTCGCCAATCCGGCTTTCGACGGTAATGGAACCGCCATGGGCGGCCACAATCTGCTCGGAAATAAATAAGCCCAGGCCCAACCCCGCGACAGCGTGTTTGGCCGTGACGCGTTCGAACTGCTGGAAAATACGCTTCTGGTTCTCTTCGCTGATACCGATCCCAAGGTCGCGCACTTCCACCCGAGCCTGACCGCTCCCACTGTACACCTTAACGGTGATCGGACTCTTGGCGCCGTAGCGCAAAGCATTGGTCAGCAGGTTGGAAATCACCTGTTCAACGCGAAATTCGTCCCAGCTGCCCACCACCGGTTGCTCGGCCTCCAGGGTGACCGATGACTCGGCAGCATCGATCTGCGGTGCAAAGTTCTGCAACAAGCCGCGAACCAGCGTCGACAGATCGAAGCGCGTCGGTCGGATCGACAACTTGCCGGTACGAATGCGCGACACATCGAGCATGTCTTCGATCAGGCGGATCAGGCTTTTGATCTGCCGCTCGTCGCGGTCGACCATCGCGTGCATCTTGTCCAGGGTGAACGCCGCGGCGTTATCCCGGTCCAGGTGCATCTTGCGCAATTGGGTTTCGAGGATCAGGCCATTGAGCGGCGTGCGGACTTCGTGGGCAACGATGGACATGAAGTCATCACGCATGCGCACCGATTGCTCCAGTTCCAGCTGGGTACTTTGTAATTGCTTGAGCAGCGTTTCCTGCTCGCGGCGGCTTTGCTCCAGCTCTTCGACCTGCTGTTTCATCGCCTTGCTTTGGCGAAACAGCTCGACGAACACGTTGACCTTGCTCTTGACCGCGTGAATATCCAGCGGCTTGTAGAGGAAATCCACGGCGCCGCTTTCGTAGCCCTTGAACGCGTAGTTCAACTCACGACCGGCGGCACTGACGAACACGATCGGGATGTTCTTGGTCTTTTCCGTGCCGCGCATCAGCTCGGCCAGTTCGAAGCCGTTCATGCCGGGCATCTGCACGTCGAGAATGGCCATGGCAAACTCGTGTTGGAGCAACAGCGACAAGGCTTCGTCGGCGGACAAAGCTTTATAGACGATACGGTCTTCGCGCCTGATCAACGCTTCGAGCGCCAACAAGTTCTCCGGCAGATCGTCGACGATCAGCAATTTGGCCTGGATAGTACTTAGCATGCGATTCGTTCCAGCTCGACAAGCAGACGGCCGATGCCGCGTATAGGGAGAATATGGTCCGGCTGGTGTATATCAAGCGCAGCCTGAGGCATGGTCGCGACCTGGGCTTCATCCGGGTCCTGGACGATGGTCATGCCGCCACGGCGCTTGACCTGAGCCAGGCCGTGGGCGCCATCGCGGTTGGCGCCGGTCAACAACACGGCGGCCAAGGCTGAACCGTAGGCATCGGCGGCCGACTCGAACAGGTAATCAATGGCCGGTCGCGAATAATGCACGCGGGCTTCCAGGCTCAAGGAAAAACTGTGGTCCTGCTCCACCGACAAGTGATAACCCGGTGTCGCGAAATAGAGCGTTCCCGCTTCGACCCGCGTCTTGTCGCGGGCTTCCAGTACAGGCATGGCTACTCGCCGTGCGAACACCTCGGCCAGTTGGCTGCGACGTTCGTCCGGCAGGTGCAAAACCACGATGATCGGCAGCTTGAAGCCTTCTCGCAGTGGAGTGAGGATGTTCAGCAATGCCTCCACACCGCCGGCCGAGGCGCCGATCACGATGGCCTCTATAGAAGGTAAATTCGCTGCACTGTTCATGATTTGCGGTAAATCCGTTCTTGTTTGACCAACGGTTGGAACTGGTTGCCGTAGGCCGAAAAATCCAGGGTTTCCTTGCTGCCCAGCACCAAAAATCCTCGATGGCAAAGGGATTCATGAAACAAACCGAACGCACGATCCTGAAGCTTTTTGTTGAAATAAATCAAAACATTACGACACGAAATTAATTGAGTTTCTGAAAAGACACTGTCGGTCGCGAGGCTGTGATCGGCGAAGGTCACGTTCTCACACAGTGTCTTGTCAAAAATGGCGTAACCGTAAGCCGCCGTGTAGTAGTCGACGAACGAACGCTGGCCACCTGCCTGCTGGTAGTTATGAGTGTAGGCGCGGACATTCTCCATGGAGAAAATCCCTTGCTTGGCCTTGTCCAGCGAGCGCGGATTGATGTCGGTGGCGTAGATGATGGTGCGATCGAGCAAGCCCTCTTCACGCAGCAGAATAGCCATCGAATAGACCTCTTCCCCCGTGCTGCAACCGGCGATCCAGATCTTGATCGAGGGGTAAGTCTTGAGCAGCGGCACCACTTCCTTGCGGATCGCCAGGAAATGCGAAGGGTCGCGGAACATTTCGCTGACCGGGATCGTCAGCAGTTGCAGTAACTGCATGAACGCCGTCGGGTCGTGCAGGACCTTTTCCTGCAACGCTGAAATGGTCGTGCACTCGAACTGGCTCAACGCGTGATTGACCCGGCGCTTGATCGAAGCGCCGGAGTAGTCGCGAAAGTCATAGCTGTATTTGAGGTAGATCGCCTCGATCAACAAGCGAATTTCGATTTCGCTATTTCGCTCCACTGAAAAATTGCGTTCCACTAAATGCGTTCCATTTTTGGTAACCACACGCGAATCAGCGAGAACAGGCGATCCAGGTCAATGGGCTTGGCCAGGTAATCATTGGAGCCCGCTTGCAAGCAGCGCTCCTGATCGTCCTTCATGGCCTTGGCCGTCACCGCAATGATCGGCAGCTTGCGCCAGCGCGGGTCCTTGCGAATCTCGATGGTGGCTTCGTAGCCATCCATCTCCGGCATCATCACGTCCATCAACACCAGATCGATGTCCTCGACTTCATTCAGTCTTTCAATCGCTTCACGGCCGTTCCGGCCGATGACCACGACTGCACCCTTTTGCTCCAGGGCACTGGTGAGGGCGAAGATATTGCGTACATCGTCGTCCACCAGCAGCACCTTGCGACCCTCGAAAACCTTGTCGCGGCTGCGCGCGGTCTTGAGCATCCTCTGGCGCTCATGGGACAACCTGGATTCGACTTTGTGCAGAAAGAGTGTGACCTCATCCAGCAAACGCTCTGGCGAGCGCGCGCCCTTGATGATGATCGAGCGCGAATACTTGCGCAGGTCCGCCTCTTCGTCCCGGGTCAGGTTGCGCCCGGTGTAGACGATCACCGGCGGGAACGAGCAGATATCTTCGGTGGACATACGCTTGAGCAGGTCGTTGCCGAGCATGTCCGGCAGCTTCAGGTCGATGATCATGCAGTCGAAAATCGTCGTGCGCAGCAGCTCCAGCGCGTCCTGCGCCAGGCCAACGGCAGTGATCTCGATGTCATCGTCGCCGATCAGCCGGGCAATGCTGTCGCGCTGTACATCATCGTCTTCGACCAGTAGGACCCGTTTGACCTTTTGGGTCAGCTTGGCCTCAAGGCGGGCAAACACGTCCTTGAGTTCTTCTCGGGTAGTCGGCTTGACCGCGTAACCAATGGCGCCCATGTGCATCGCGGCTTCGACCCGGTCTTCCACCGAAATCACATGCACCGGAATGTGCCGGGTTTCAGCGTGTTCCTTCAGGCGTTGCAACACAGTCAACCCGGAATGATCCGGCAGGCGCATGTCCAGCAGAATGGCGTCCGGGATGAACTCCTTGGCCAGGTCGTAACCCTCGTCGGCGCCGTGCGCCACCAGGCATTGATACCCCAGCTCATGCGCCAGGTCATAAAGAATATTGGCAAAGTTCGGCTCGTCTTCCACCACCAGAATGCAACGAGTGGCGAAGGGCGCCTTGGTGCGATCGTCGTCGAAACGCGGAATATCGACATCAGCAATCAACGGCACCAGCGCGGCCGGCGTCACTCTCGGTGTAATGGCCACCGGCGTGGCTCTCATCGGTTCGACAGGCTCTTCGCCCGGTTCAACGTATTGCTGCGGCAAAACCAGCGTAAACACACTGCCCTGCCCCGGCTCGCTGGTGACACTGATGGAACCGCCGAGCAAGGCGGCCAGGTCACGGGAAATCGACAAGCCCAGGCCGGTGCCGCCGTAACGGCGATTGGTGGTGCCATCGGCCTGGCGGAAGGCTTCGAAAATGCTCTCCTGCTGATCCGCGGCAATGCCAATCCCCGAATCGCGAATGATAAAGGCGATACCGTCGCCTGGCTGGCTGGCGACCGTCAGGCTGACCGTACCTCTTTCGGTGAATTTCACCGCGTTGGACAGCAGGTTCTTAATCACCTGTTCCAGACGCTGGCGATCGGTGAAGATCATCATCGGCGCACCGGCCTGCACCTCGACCTGGAAATCCAGTTTCTTGTCGGTCGCCAGGGGTTGGAACATCCCGCGCAAGCCATCCACCAGACGCGCGACACTGGTGTTCTCCGGTCGAATCTCAAGCTTGCCGGCCTCGACCTTGGAGATGTCGAGAATGTCGTTGATCAAGTTGAGCAAATCATTGCCGGCGGAGTAGATCGACTCGGCGAACTTGACCTGCTCGGCGCTGAGATTTTCCTGGGGGTTTTCCGCCAGCAACTTGGCCAGGATCAACGAGCTGTTCAGCGGCGTGCGCAACTCGTGGGACATGTTGGCGAGGAATTCAGACTTGTACTTGCTCGAGCGCTGCAACTCTTCGGCGCGTTCTTCGAGCTGGGTCTGGGCCTGATTGAGCTCGGTGTTCTTCAGGTCCATGGCGTCGCGCTGCTCGGCCAGTCTCCCGGCCTGCTCGGCGAGCTGCTCATTGGTTTGTTCAAGCTCGACCTGCTGGGTCTCCAGATGCGCCTGAGATTCCTTGAGAATCCGCGACTGCTCTTCCAGTTCTTCGTTGGCGGTCTTGAGTTCTTCTTGCTGAACCTGCAGCTCTTCGTTGAGCTGTTGAGTTTCGGCCAGCACTTCCTGCAAGCGCTGGCGATAGCGAGCGGCCTCGATGGACGTACCGATGTTGCCGGCAATCAACTGAAGCAATTCGACATCGCGGTCCGTCAGCGGGCGCAGGAAGCCCAGTTCGATCACACCGTTGACCCGATCGTCGTCACTGGTCGGCACGACCAGCACGCTATGCGGCAGACCTTCGCCCAGGCCGGAGCTGACCTTGAAGTAATCGCTCGGTACGTCATCGAGACGAATCAAGCGAGCCTGGTTCGCTACCTGGCCGACAATGCCTTCATCGCTGTAAATCTGCTGTTCGCGCGCTTCCTGCTCGCGAGAGAAACCGTAGGAGGCAATGCGCTTGAGACCGCCATGGTCTTCGCGGACATAAATGGCTGCTACGGCAGAGCCCAGGTACTGCGCACAGAACTGCAGAATGTTGCGGCCCAGCAGATTAAGCGACAGTTGCCCCAGCACTTGTTCGGCCAGTTCGGTCTGCCCATTGCGCAGCCAGGCCTGCTGCTCCAGACGCTGGGCGCTGGCCTGTTGCGAGGCGAGGTTGGCGCTGTAACTTTGTGAAAGGTTGAGCAAGTCCCGACGGCCAATGTAGGCCAGCAATGCGCTGATCCCGGCGATGAACAACAGGTAAAGGCTGATGCTCCAGATCGTGGTGCGGCGCACGTCCTCGTTGCGCGTGGTGCGCAACTGTTGCTCCATGTCGATCACGTCTTCGAATTGCTTGCGGATCTCATCGGTCAGCCGCTTGCCGCGCCCGGCCTTTACCGCGCTGCGGTAATCGCCGCTGGATCGCTGCAATTCAATTATTGCCTGCGCGTAAGTGGCCCATTCATTCTGCAAGGCCTGGAGCCGGTGCAGACGGTCGGTCTGCACCGGGTTGTCCGCGGTCAGTTCGAGCAAGGTATTGAGGGCGACAGCGATTCGCGGCTTGGCCATTTCGTACGGTTCAAGGAAGTGCTCGTCGCCAGTGAGCAGGAAGCCGCGCATACCGGTTTCCAGATCGACGGTCAGCTTGATCGATTCATTGGCGTTATTGATCACCCGGGCGGTGTGCTCAACCCACTGGATCATCGACAGCAGATAAGTAATCAGCGAAACAAAGAACACTGCACTGAGCACGCCGACACCCAACGGCAGGCTGACGTTGCGGCTCAGGAGTTTACGGAATCGTTGCTCATCAACCGAAGACGCGGATGTCATGGGGGAAACCTTGTCGAGCTGTTGAAAACCAAGGAGTTTGCCCCAAAAGCGGCGGAGTGATCCAATTTTCTGACGCGTTTTCGCGCAAAATCCTACATTCCACTGCTCCAACGCAAAGGAGCGGTTATCCTTGTCAGCACGAGTACAGCTATTCTTTTTTCCACGGCGTTGGGAACTTGTCGGGTTCCGTCACTTACTCAAACAAGAGCCCGGCGATTTCGATCGACCGGCAACCGCGAATTCAACCTGAGAACCCCCCACTATGTACTCCAACACGTCCATCATCCTTGTAGTCGAAGACGATGACATCGTGCGCATGCTGATTGTCGATGTGCTGGAGGAGCTGGAGTTCAAGGTGCTTGAGGCCGATGGAAGTGAAAAGGCGCTGGAATTCCTCAACGATGAAGATCAGTACATCGATTTGATGATGACAGACGTCGGTTTGCCGGTGATGGACGGCCGTGAATTGGCCACCCAGGCCCGGATGCTGCGCCCTGAGTTGCCGATCCTGTTTGCCAGTGGCTATGCCGAAAGCATTGATGTGCCCGAAGGTATGCACGTGATTGGTAAACCGTTTTCCATTGATCAGTTGCGCGACAAGGTCAAAGGCATGCTGGTCTGAGACAGTTGACAGGGCATCCTGGCCCCAGCACTTTTCTGCATAAACCGACGTAAGGCTGCATTTTTCGGCGTTTTTGGGCTCTGACCTGTCAAGTTTGACAGTAGAAAAGGCCGCCCGCCTGGCGTTTGATTGGACCGGTGATCCCACTCATAAGGAACCGAGTCCATGCCGAGTCGAACCGAACGCTACGCACGTAATTTGAAAATCAGCGGATTATTGCTGATGCTCATCGCCGGATATGGTTGCCAGTCAGCCTCTTCCGACAATCCCCAGCACTGCTTTGAACAGAGCGGACAGGCGTTCAGCGAAGTATTGAGCTGCTATCGCAAAGCCGAAGCGACGCAACCGCTGCGCTACATCAGTAAGGGACAAGAGCAACAGCCCGGCGTCAACATCCGGCGCTTCGAGTTGACGTCACAGTCCTGGGGCCAGGGCGGTCAAGTCGCCCCGGCCGGCTGGACCCATGGAGTCGACCTGTACATTCCCGACAACGTCAAGGGTACGCGTGCCGTGCTGGTCGCCAACGACGGCGTCAACAACCCTTTGTCCGGTGAGTCTCCGGGAGCACCCAACAACTTTTCGCAGCAAACACTGCTCAACATTGCCCGCCAAACCGGTTTGATCGTAGTGGCTGTCAGTAATGTCCCTAACCAGTATTTGACCTACAACGATGACGGCGTGCCGCGTACAGAAGATGGCAGCGTTGCCCACAGCTGGAAGCTGTTCATGCAGGGTCCGAAACAACAGCCTTTTATGTCGCTGCATGTGCCGATGATGGAAGCGCTGGTCAAGGCCATGGACCTGGCGCAAAAGGAAACGCAGCCAGGCCAGGTGCGGAGTTTCCTGGCCACCGGCGCATCGAAACGCGGTTGGGCGGTATGGCTGTCCGCCCTTGCGGACTCACGCGTCGATAGCATCGTGCCGTTTGTTATTGACGTCTTGAACACGGAAAAAGTGTTCGACCAGACGTTTCTCGCCTACGGCGGTAACTGGCCACTGGCGTACATCGACTACTACATGCAAGGCGTGATAGCCCAACGCAAGACCGAGCCGTTCAAGCAGCTGATGCAGATCGAAGATCCGATGACCTATCGGAATCTGTCCGGCTACACCGACCGCTTGAAGATCCCGAAATACATCGTCAACGCCAGTGGCGATGACTTCTTCATCCCGGATGCTTCACGCCAGTATCTTGCGGATCTGCCGGGTGACAATACACTTCGGGTCATTCCCAATTCCGCCCACGATGTGCGGGCGTTTGTTGAAGCGAACCTGATTCCTTATATCAAGCGGCGGCAGACCGGCAATACCGCACCGAGATTAAAGGCACAGGAACAACGCCTTGACGCCACATCGACCAAGTTGCACCTGACCTTGTCCGAAATACCGATCAGGATGACCCAGTGGACAGCCCGCAACCCGCAGGCTCGGGACTTCCGGTACAACTGCGGCGTGCGCTACACCGCAGTACAATTGCCGGCCTCAATGGACGTCCA
This sequence comes from Pseudomonas sp. ACM7, assembly GCF_004136015.1. Taxonomy (NCBI): domain Bacteria; kingdom Pseudomonadati; phylum Pseudomonadota; class Gammaproteobacteria; order Pseudomonadales; family Pseudomonadaceae; genus Pseudomonas; species Pseudomonas sp. ACM7. The sequence goes on from NZ_CP024866.1 coordinate 5,923,784, forward strand.
GACGACTCTCCGTGCTCCCAAGGTGGGTTGGAGCGCAGAGTTCTTCGAAGCTGAGTACGCGGACGGCGTTGTCGAGACGACGATGGTCAAGGTTCTTCCGGATACGTATCCGAATCAGGCACCACCCGCCGACGAGGCGTTTTGCAGAACGCTACCCGCCACCCTGGGTCAGTAAATCAAGACACGACAATCTCAACCCTTTTGCTCTGTGGGGTTGTCGTGTTTCCTTGACTGTTCTGGGTCATCCATTTTTTTGCGCCTGACACCGGAGCGTTCAGTTCAATGCCACACTTGCTGTGGTTTAATTGCGCCCTACCCGATTACCCGTCTCAAGGAATACCGATGACCCAGCCCCGCGCAACCAACGTCCTGGTCATTGGTTACGTCTGGCCCGAGCCCCGCTCTTCAGCGGCCAGTGGGCACATGATGCAAATTCTCGAGACCTTCTTGCAGCAAGACTGGGACATTACGTTCAGTAGCCCGGCCGGCACCGGTGAACACCGGGCAGACCTGACGGTCTTGGGCATTCGCGAAGTCCCGATCGAATTGAACAACAGCAGTTTCGACACCTTTATCAGCGAACTGGCCCCCGATATCGTTCTGTTCGATCAGTTCATGATGGAAGAACAGTTCGGCTGGCGCGTTGAAAAACACTGTCCCGCTGCCTTGCGCGTGCTTGAGACCTCCGATCTGCGAAGCCTGCGAGATGCCCGCCATCAACGCCTCAAGGAGCGCTTGAAGGCCAGCGACGACGCCAATGATTTCAATCAACTGTTCGCGCCGGCATTACGTGAAGAGTTTGAGCTCATGGCCCAGACCGATCTGGCCAAACGGGAAATCGCAGCGATTTATCGTTGCGACTTGAGTCTGATGGTTTCCGAAGTAGAGATCGAGTTGCTGGTCGAGCAATTCAAGCTGCCGCGCCACTTGCTGCACTGGTGTCCGCTGATGGTTGATCTACCGAGCGCGCCCCCGGTTTCGTTTGAAGACCGCGCGCACTTTCTCAGCATCGGCAACTTCCGTCATGCGCCCAACTGGGATGCGGTGCTCTGGATGAAAACCACTATCTGGCCGCTGATCCGCGCGCAACTGCCCGCCGCTCAGTTGCACATATACGGTGCTTACACGCCCCCCAAGGCGACTGCGCTGCACAACGCCAGCCAGGGTTTTCATGTAATGAACTGGGCAGAAGATGCGTTAGAAGTCATGTCTGGCGCGCGTATCTGTCTTGCGTCCCTACGCTTTGGTGCTGGTATCAAAGGCAAGATTGTCGACGCCATGTTGTGTGGCACGCCCACGATCACAACGCCAATCGGCGCAGAAGCAATGCATGGCGAACATCTCTGGCCGGGGGCTGTGACCCGTACAGCACAGGCGTTCGCCGATAGCGCGGTTCAGCTGTACAAGGACGAGGCTCTGTGGACGGACGCCCAATCCCAAGGGAAGACATTGTTGGCCGATCGTTATCGACAATCGGAACATGGTCCGGCGCTGATCGAAAAGTTGTTGTATTGCCAACAATACTTGGCACAACTTAGAAGCGACAACTTTACGGGAAGCATGTTGCGTCATCACCACCATAAAAGTACGCAATACATGGCGCAATGGATTGAAGCGAAGAATCGAAATCCGTTATAGAACTCACACCAACAACAAACATTTTGCATTACCGCTGTTATTGACCGAACCCAACATCCTCCTTATAAACACCCAGCCAAACTTAGTTAAGTTCGGCACCATCAACCCTTCTTATAAATAAATGCAAGGATGCATTAAATGAGCAACTACGCCAATAATAACTGGATGTCCGCCACGCCGGCCATTGACACTTTATCGCTCTGCGAACTGACTCTGCCTGGCACTCATAATGCTGGCTGCGACTGGAAAGCGTCCTGGCCGTTTTTCGGCCCTCCCGCCCACTGGGTGGCCTGTCAGCATGAATCGTTCTACAACCAACTGTGTCATGGGTCCCGAGCACTTGATGCCCGTTTGATTTATGACGCCACTGCCCCAGGGTTAGGAAAATTCATATTTTTACATGACAGTTACCGTTCTAACCGCACGTTGGGAAACCTGGTAACCGATCTAAATAAATTCCTTTTGGAAAACCCTGATGAATTTGTCATTCTGGATTTTCACCAACTTAAGGACGGCAAGCAACCATTTGACTTCAAATACTTCAACGACATGATATTGAGGTTTATCGGCGATCGAATGATTCCTGCCCAAAACCAGGGCCTGAGCCTTAATAGACTCAAGCAAATCAGTCCACGCCAAAGGATACTGGTCGCGACCCCATGGCACAGTGCTCTTGATCGAAATGTATTTCATGAGCAGATCAAGCACAAATGGTCTGGCAGCGGTATTACCAGCACCGCGGATTTGGAAAAGCACATTATTAATGTGCTGAAATACCCGCCAGGCACATGGGCACCATGGTCGCTTTCCGCCACCAGTTACAGCGCTCTCGGCGGCCCCGTGGACATTCATGATGAGCTTAACTCCTGGTTCGACCCGAAGAAAAATGACTGGGCGTTAAAGTGCAACATCATCAATGTCGACTTTATTGAAGAGTCCAACATTGTCTCTTATTGCCGAACTGTAAACCTGACCAAAGCGAGCAAGCGAAATTAACAATTTTCGCGCCATCAAATAGCTATTCTTGTGTAAGTGTTTCCACCGCTGGCAATACTGCCACGCACCTCTATGCTGGGTCATGAAGCCTTTTGTCTCAGGCGAGTGATACGGATGTAGCACCCAGCCACATCCGACACATGAACTTCTTCTCCCCATGGATGGGGCGAATCAACGACAAGGAACTGTCATGACCCGCAATACAGCAACCACACTCGACAAACAGCGATGGATGAGCAACGTACTGGATATCGGCCAGTTGAAGCTGACTGATATTGTCTGGCCCGGCACGCACAACGCTGGCATGGACAAAAAAGCGCCCAACTATGAGGTGGTGGTCGGCAACTGGACAACGTGCCAGAGCGACTCATTTGCCTGGCAACTGGCCAACGGCGCACGGGCGTTCGATATCCGGCTTGGCTGTACCGCCGGCCCGGTAGTACCGGTGTTCTACTTCCATCACAACGGCTATCAATCCCACCGCATTCTTGATGAACTGATCGACGCGGTGACGACATTCCTCGACCGAAACCCGAACGAATTCATCGTCCTCGACTTCCACCAGTTAGGGGATGCGGCGAAGCTTTTCGACTACCAACAACTCAATGATCTACTGATGCGCCGCCTGGGCTCGCGCTTGATCCGTCCTTCGGACGCGCGCAGTACAGTGGAACAGCTCAAGCGCGCCAGTTCGCAGCGCCGCATTGTCATGGCAGCACAGGCAAAACCCGGACTCGACAGTGATTATTTCTGGCCGCAAATACCTCACAAGTGGAACGGCAAGGTATTCACCGACACCATCGATCTGCAATCGCATATCCAGACCACCCTTGTGGGGGCGCCTTACGAGAGATTTCTCTGGTCTTTGCCGGCGACGTGCTATTCGCTGTTGGGTGGCCCGCAGCACATCAAAAATCAAATCAACGACTGGTTCCACACCACCCGCGACTGGGTCACCCGTTGCAGCATCATCAGCACCGATTTTTTTGACGAGGCGGATATTGTCCGCTACTGCTGGAGCGCCACCAGCATGAAAGCGGTTTACGGAGACAGGTTGCACGCGCCGGCCTAAGCGAAAGCCATAGCAGGCTGGCACAGCAGGCGCCAAAAGAGGCATGATCCGATAGCGATAACAAGAAAAGCGTCCTGACATGACCCGAACAGCCCGCGTGACAGACCCCTCCTACGAACTGATGGACGACCATAACGGGTTGTCCATCATCTATCGTCAGCACGGTTTTCCCTGCCCGTTGGTGCGCTGGCATTTTCACAAGGAATACGAACTGCACCTGATCGTCGCCAGCTCCGGCAAAGTGTTCATCGGTGACTACATCGGTAACTTCTATCCGGAATCGCTGTTTCTCACCGGCCCCAACCTGCCCCACAACTGGATTAGCCAGGTGGCCGAAGACGAAGTGGTGCCCAAGCGCGACATGCTGGTCAATTTCACGGACGAGTTGTTCGACAGCGGCCACTTGGTGTTTGCCGAGCTCAAGACGCTGGCGCCGCTGTTGGAGCGCGCCCAGTACGGCATCGAGTTTCGCTGCAAGCGCACTATCCGCCAGGCCATGACTTTGATGCAGCGCATCGCCGACACCAAAGGCGTTACGCGCCTCGGGCACTTTTTCATTCTGCTGGAGTTGCTGGCGACCTCTGACGACTATCAGCTGCTGTCCGGGGCCACGACACCGCAATTGGCCGACGAGCACAATATTGATCGCACCAACCGGGCGGTGGATTACATCTTCGCGCATTACGCCCGTGAACTGCCGCTGGAGGAAGTCGCCGAGCATTTGGGCATGAAGCCGACTTATTTCAGTCGAGTGTTCAAGCAAGCCACCGGCCGCTGTTTCATCGAATTCGTCAATCGACTGCGCATCAGCAAATCCTGTGAGCTGTTGGCCGACGGTGACAAACCGGTAACCGATGTGTGTTTCGAATCGGGCTTCAACAATATTTCCAACTTCAATCGGCGCTTTCAGCAACTCAAGGGCATGACGCCGTCCCATTACCGGCGGTTGGCGGTGCAGCGGTTGACTGAGCAAAATCTCGGGTAAAGAAAGATCAAAAGATCGCAGGCTTCGCCAGCTCCTACAGGGGATCGCATTCCAATGTAGGAGCTGGCGGAGCCTGCGATCTTTTGATCTTGGGGCCCGAAAACCTGTACGGAATCCATAGGGTCTAACCGCTAAAAAGCCGTTCCCTGCACCTCTCCTTCCAAACCCAAGTGCAAAATAGTATCGATTCAAGTGCGATGGATGATTTGTCACGTCATCAATTGAAGGCTGTAATCAGTGCACATTCTTCCTGCCGTCGGAAGACACAAAAACAATAACTGTCCTTCTGTAACCCGCCGGGTGCAGAAAAGGAGTGCACGATGCAACCTTCTGTAAAAGCTCTGCTTGCCCTCACCTGCATGACCCTCAGCAGCGTCAGCCTCGGCGCCCAGACCCTGACCATCGCCACCGTCAACAACAGCGACATGATCCGCATGCAAAAACTCTCGAAAACCTTCGAGGCCGAGCACCCGGACATCAAGCTCAATTGGGTGGTGCTGGAAGAAAATGTCCTGCGCCAACGCCTGACCACCGACATCGCCACTCAGGGCGGACAGTTCGATGTACTGACCATTGGCATGTACGAAGCCGCACTCTGGGGCGCCAAGGGTTGGCTGGAGCCGATGAAGGATTTGCCGGCCAGCTACGCCCTCGACGATGTGTTTCCATCGGTGCGTGAAGGCCTGTCGGTCAAGGGTTCGCTCTATGCCTTGCCCTTCTACGCTGAAAGCTCCATCACCTATTACCGTACCGACCTGTTCAAGGAAGCCGGGCTGACCATGCCCGAGCATCCGACCTGGACCCAGATCAGTGAATTCGCCAGCAAGCTCACCAATAAGGATAAAGAACAGTACGGCATTTGCCTGCGCGGCAAGGCCGGTTGGGGCGAGAACATGGCGCTGATCACCACCGTCGCCAATGCCTATGGTGCGCGCTGGTTCGATGAGCAGTGGAAGCCGGAATTCACCGGCCCCGAGTGGAAAAACGCGCTGAACTTCTACGTCGACACCATGAAGAACTCCGGTCCACCGGGTGCATCGAGCAACGGTTTCAACGAAAACCTCGCGCTGTTTAACAGTGGCAAGTGCGCGATCTGGGTTGATGCCAGCGTCGCCGGTTCCTTCGTCACCGACAAGACCCAAAGCAAGGTCAGCGACCACGTCGGCTTCACCTACGCACCGCACGAGACCACCGACAAGGGCTCGGCTTGGTTGTATTCCTGGGCGCTGGCGATTCCGACCAGTTCCAAGGCCAAGGACGCCGCGAAAACCTTCAGCGCCTGGGCCACTTCCAAGGAATATGGCGCTTTGGTTGCCGAGAAAGACGGCATTGCCAACGTGCCGCCAGGTACTCGCGCTTCGACGTACAGCGATGAGTACATAAAGGCTGCGCCGTTCGCCAAGGTGACCCTCGAGTCGCTGAAAGCTGCGGACCCGAGCAAACCGACCCTCAAGCCCGTGCCGTATATCGGCATCCAGTTGGTGACCATTCCTGAATTCCAGGCCGTGGGCACCCAGGTCGGCAAGCTGTTCTCGGCGGCACTGATCGGCCAGACCACGGTCGACCAGGCCCTGACCGCTGCCCAGTCAACCACAGAACGTGAAATGAAGCGCGCCGGTTACCCCAAGTAACCCCGCAGCTATCGCCTTCTGTGGGAGCGAGCTTGCTCGCGATGACGGCCTCCCATTCAACATTGTGGGTGACTGATCCACCGCCATCGCGAGCAAGTCGGATCGCCGCACCGTCGCTCCCACAGGATCTTCATAGGTCTGCATGAATCGGTTCTATCGCCATGAATATTTCAACTGCCAAAGCTCACATGGACATTCCCCAACCGGTGCGTAAAAGCCGGTTGGCCAACCCCGGCTGGTTTCTGGTCAGCCCCTCGGTGGCGTTGTTGTTGCTGTGGATGATCGTGCCGCTGGGCATGACCGTTTACTTCTCGCTGATCCGCTACAACCTGCTCTACCCTGGTGAGAACGAGTTCGTCGGGCTGGAGAACTTCAGCTACTTCCTCAGTGACTCGGGTTTCCTGCCCGGCGCCACCAACACCTTGTTGCTGGTCGGCAGCGTGCTGCTGATCAGCGTGGTGTTCGGCGTGTTGATCAGTGCGCTGCTGGAGGCCAGTGAGTTTCTCGGTCGCGGCATCGTACGGGTGATGCTGATCTCGCCATTTTTCATCATGCCCACCGTCGGTGCGCTGATCTGGAAGAACCTGATTTTCCACCCGGTCTCGGGGATCCTTGCCTACGTCTGGAAGCTGTTCGGCGCGCAGCCGGTGGACTGGCTGGCGCATTACCCGCTGCTGTCGATCATCATCATTGTGTCCTGGCAATGGCTGCCGTTCGCGATCCTGATCCTGATGACCGCCATGCAGTCCCTCGACCAGGAGCAGAAAGAAGCCGCGCGCCTCGACGGTGCCGGGCCGATCGCGATCTTCTGGCACCTGACCCTGCCGCACCTGGCACGCCCGATTGCGGTGGTGGTGATGATCGAAACCATCTTCCTGCTCTCGGTGTTCGCCGAAATCTTCACCACCACCAACGGCGGCCCCGGCTACGCCTCGACCAACCTCGCCTACCTGATCTACAACCAGGCGCTGGTGCAGTTCGACGTCGGCATGGCGTCCGCCGGTGGCTTGATCGCGGTGGTGATCGCCAACATCGCAGCCATCGTGCTGGTGCGGATGATCGGCAAAAACCTGACAGACAAAGCCTGAGGCCTGCGCCATGACCCTTCAACAATCCCGCCGCCTGCAAAGCCTGCTGCTCGGCACCCTGGCCTGGGCCATCGCGATCCTGATCTTCTTCCCGATCTTCTGGATGGTGATGACCAGTTTCAAAACCGAAATCGATGCGTTCGCCACGCCGCCGCAGTTCATCTTCACGCCGACGCTTGCGAACTACCTGCACATCAACGAGCGCAGTGATTACTTCAGCTTCGCCTGGAACTCGGTGGTGATTTCCTTCAGCGCCACAGCTCTGTGCCTGCTGATCGCGGTGCCGGCGGCCTACTCGATGGCGTTCTACGAAACCAAACGCACCAAAGGCACGCTGCTGTGGATGCTCTCCACCAAGATGCTGCCACCGGTGGGCGTGCTGATGCCGATCTACTTGCTGGCCAAGAGTTTCGGCCTGCTCGATACGCGCATCGCGCTGATCGTGATCTACACGCTGATCAACCTGCCGATCGTGGTCTGGATGATTTACACCTACTTCAAGGACATCCCCAAGGACATCCTCGAAGCCGCGCGCCTGGACGGTGCCACGCTGTGGCAGGAAATGGTCCGGGTGCTGCTGCCGATCGCCAAGGGTGGCCTGGCGTCCACGGTGCTGTTGTCGCTGATCCTGTGCTGGAACGAGGCGTTCTGGTCCTTGAACCTGACCTCGTCGAAAGCCGCGCCGCTGACCGCATTGATCGCCTCGTACTCCAGTCCCGAAGGTCTGTTCTGGGCCAAGTTGTCGGCGGTGTCGACGCTGGCCTGCGCGCCGATCCTGATCTTCGGCTGGATCAGCCAGAAACAATTGGTCCGCGGTCTGTCGTTCGGCGCCGTGAAATGAATCAAAAGCAAAAGATCGCAGCCTGCGGCAGCTCAGGGGCACCGCATCGGCCGGACGTTCCGTGTAGGTGCTGCCGAAGGCTGCGATCTTTTGATCTTAAAAAACAACAAGCGGAGGCCCACCACCATGGCCAACCTGAAAATCAAGAATCTGCAAAAAGGCTTCGAAGGCTTTTCCATCATCAAAGGCATCGACCTGGAAGTGAACGACCGCGAGTTCGTGGTGTTCGTCGGGCCGTCGGGCTGCGGCAAATCCACCCTGCTGCGCCTGATCGCCGGCCTGGAAGAAGTCAGCGGCGGCACCATCGAACTCGATGGCCGCGACATCACCGAAGTCAGCCCGGCCAAGCGCGACCTGGCGATGGTGTTCCAGACCTACGCCCTGTACCCGCACATGAGCGTGCGCAAAAACATGTCGTTTGCCCTCGACCTGGCCGGCGTACCGAAAACCGAAGTCGAGAAGAAAGTCGGCGAAGCGGCGCGCATCCTCGAACTCGGGCCGATGCTCGAACGTAAACCAAAACAGTTGTCCGGCGGTCAGCGTCAGCGCGTGGCCATCGGCCGGGCCATCGTGCGCAATCCGAAGATCTTCCTGTTCGACGAACCACTATCCAACCTCGACGCCGCCCTGCGCGTGCAGATGCGCCTGGAACTGTTGCGCCTGCACAAAGAACTGCAAGCCACGATGATCTACGTGACCCACGATCAGGTCGAAGCCATGACCATGGCCGACAAGGTTGTCGTACTCAATGGCGGCAAGGTTGAACAAGTGGGTTCGCCGCTGGATCTGTATCACCAGCCGGCCAACCTGTTTGTCGCCGGGTTCCTTGGCACGCCGAAAATGGGTTTCCTCAAGGGCAAAGTCACCCGCGTCGAAAGCCAGAGCTGTGAAGTGCTGCTGGACGCCGGAACCCGGATTACCTTGCCGTTGAGCGGTGCCAACCTGAGTGTCGGCGGAGCGGTGACGTTGGGCATTCGCCCGGAGCATCTGAATCTCGCGCAAACCGGCGACTGCACTTTGCAGGTCACGGCCGACGTCAGCGAACGCCTGGGCAGCGACACCTTCTGCCACGTGGTGACCTCGTCCGACGAAGCCTTGACGATGCGCGTTCGCGGCGACCTGGCCAGCCGTTATGGCGAGTCGCTGAGCCTGCATCTGGACGCCGAACACTGCCATTTATTCGATGCCGACGGTGTGGCGCTGACCCGCCCACTACGCGCTGCGGCCTGATTTCGAGACCTTGTGATGAAACTCAATAAACAAAACCTCAACCGCCTCGCCCCCGAGGTGGTCCTGCCCGCCTACGCCCTGAGCGACACCCGCCAAGGCATCGCGCACATCGGTGTCGGCGGTTTCCACCGGGCGCATCAGGCGTATTACACCGATGCGTTGATGAATACCGGCGAAGACCTGGACTGGGCGATTTGCGGCGTCGGTCTGCGCGCCGAAGACCGCCGCGCCCGGGACGATCTCAAAGAGCAGGATTACCTCTTCACCCTGTTCGAGCTGGGCGATACCGACGACGCCGAAGTCCGGGTCATTGGCGCGATTCGCGACATGCTGCTGGCCGAAGACGGTGCGCAAGCGCTGATCGACAAACTCGCCAGCCCCGAGATCCGTATCGTTTCGCTGACCATTACCGAAGGCGGCTACTGCATCGACGACAGCAACGGCGAGTTCATGGCCCAACTGCCGCAGATCCAGCACGATCTGGCACACCCGAACGCACCGAAAACCGTGTTCGGTTTTCTCTGCGCCGCGCTGGCCAAACGTCGTGCAGCCGGCACGCCTGCGTTCACCTTGATGTCCTGCGATAACCTGCCGCACAACGGCGCGGTCACTCGCAAAGCGTTACTGGCATTCGCCGCCCTGCGCGATGCCGAACTGGGGGACTGGATCGCCACCAACGTGAGTTTCCCCAATGCCATGGTCGACCGCATCACGCCGATGACCAGCACCGAACACAAGCTGCAACTGCACGATAAACACGCTATCGACGACGCCTGGCCGGTGGTCTGCGAACCGTTTGTGCAGTGGGTGCTGGAAGACAAGTTCGTCAATGGTCGTCCGGCCTGGGAAAAGGTCGGCGTGCAGTTCACTGACGACGTCACGCCTTATGAAGAGATGAAGATCAAACTGCTCAACGGCAGTCACCTCGCACTCACTTATCTGGGTTTTTTGAAGGGTTACCGCTTCGTTCACGAAACCATGAACGACCCGCTGTTCGTGCGCTACATGCGTGCCTATATGGACCTGGACGTGACCCCGCAGTTGTCACCCGTGCCGGGGATTGACCTGACCGAGTACAAAAACACCCTGGAAGCACGCTACTCCAACCAGGCGATTGCCGATCAGCTGGAGCGCGTGTGTTCGGACGGTTCGTCGAAGTTTCCGAAGTTCACGGTGCCGACGATCAATCGATTGATTGCTGATGGACGAGAGACGACGCGTGCGGCATTGGTGGTGGCCGCTTGGGCGTTGTACTTGAAGGGCGTGGACGAGAATGGCGATACGTATTCCATTCCGGATCCACGGGCGGCGTTCTGCCAGGCACTGGTGACCGATGATGCGTTGATCACCCAGCGGTTGCTGGAGGTTGAGGAAATTTTTGGTGCCGCGATTCCGCATTCACCGGAGTTCGTGGCGGCGTTTGAGTGGTGCTGTAACAGCTTGCGGGATGTTGGGGTGACAAAAACGTTGGAGCGGGTACTGGCGTAAGTACGGCGGTGAACCTGCTGCCGTCTTCGCGAGCAAGCCCGCTCCCACATTAGATAGCTGGCGTATACAACATTTGTGGCCACCTCAGATCAAGTGCGGGAGCGGGCTTGCTCGCTAATGGGTTCAACGAGATCGACCTGACACACCAAGGACATCCCATGGCAAACCAACAACTATTCCTCGGCATCGACTGCGGCACCCAAGGCACCAAAGCCATCATCCTCGACGCCGTCAGCGGTCAGGTGCTGGGCCAGGGCGCTGCAGCGCACAGCCTGATCAGTGGCGCCAATGGCCACCGCGAGCAAGACACCTCGCAATGGCTGGAAGCCTTCGCGCTTGCCACCCGCCGTGCATTGCTCGCGGCAAAGGTCGACGGCCAGGACATCCTCGGCATCGGCGTTTCCGGCCAGCAACATGGGTTGGTGCTGCTCGACGATCAGGGCCAGGTGCTGCGTCCGGCCAAACTCTGGTGTGACACCGAATCCACCCCGGAAAACGACCGTCTGCTGACCCATCTGGGTGGCGAAAAAGGCTCGCTGGAACGCCTCGGCGTTGTGATCGCGCCGGGCTACACCGTCTCAAAACTGCTCTGGAGCAAAGAACAACATCCAAAGATTTTCGCTCGCATCGCGCGCATCCTGCTGCCCCACGACTACCTCAACTATTGGCTCACCGGCCGCAGTTGCAGCGAGTACGGCGACGCCTCGGGCACCGGCTATTTCAACGTGCGCACCCGCCAGTGGGATTTGCAGCTGCTGCGTGACATCGATCCCACCGGGCGACTGCAAGCCGCGCTGCCGGAGCTGATCGACGCTCATCAAGCGGTCGGCACGATCCTGCCGAGCATCGCAGAACACCTGGGCATCAACCCGCAGGCGCTGGTCTCCAGCGGCGGTGGCGACAACATGATGGGCGCCATCGGCACCGGCAACATCAAGCCCGGCGCTATCACCATGAGCCTCGGTTCTTCGGGGACGATATACGCCTATGCGGATCAACCGAAGGTCAGTGCGGACGCTTCAGTCGCAACGTTCTGCTCCTCCAGCGGTGGCTGGCTGCCGCTGATCTGCACCATGAACCTGACCAACGCGACCGGTGTGATTCGGGAGTTGTTCGAGCTGGATATCGAACAGTTCAATGCCCTCGTCGCGCAAGCACCCATCGGTGCCGAAGGCGTGTGCATGCTGCCGTTCCTTAACGGCGAGCGCGTCCCCGCCCTGCCCCATGCCACCGGCAGCTTGCTGGGGTTGACGATGACCAACCTGACTCAGGCCAACCTGTGCCGCGCGGTGGTCGAAGGCACGACCTTCGGTTTGCGTTATGGACTGGACCTGCTGCGCCAGAATGGCTTACAAAGCCGCAGCATCTGCCTGATCGGCGGCGGCTCGAAAAGCCCGGTGTGGCGGCAGATCGTCGCTGACATCATGAACACCCCAGTCATCTGCACCGAACAAAGCGAAGCCGCGGCCCTTGGCGCCGCGATTCAGGCCGCGTGGTGCAAGTCCTGGGCAAACGGGCATGAAGACAGTCTGGCGGACCTTTGCGAGCGTTGCGTGAAGCTCGATCCAGCCAGCGAAACCTTGCCGATGGCAGACAATGTGGCAGCCTGTCAGCAGGCCTACGAACGCTATCAACAGCATGTCGCAACCCTTTAAAGAGTGAATAACTATGTACCTGGTGTGTGGCGAAGCGCTGTTCGATTTCTTCAGTGAAGACGATGCCAGCGGCCTGGCTTCAAAAGTGAATTTCAAGGCGATTGCCGGCGGCTCGCCGTTCAATGTCGCGGTGGGTTTGCGCCGTTTGGGCGTGGACGCGGCGCTGTTTGCCGGGTTGTCGACCGACTATCTCGGTCGGCGCTTGCAGCAGGTCCTGCAGGATGAAGGCGTGCGGCCGGATTACCTGGTGGATTTCGCTGCGCCTACGACCTTGGCGATGGTGGCCGTCGGTGCCAATGGTTCGCCGCATTACAGCTTCCGGGGTGAAGGCTGCGCGGATCGTCAGCTGAAAACCGAGCATCTGCCGGAACTGGGACCTGAAGTGCGCGGCTTGCATATCGGTTCGTTCTCGCTGGTGGTGCAACCGATTGCCGACACGCTGTTGGCATTGGTGCAACGGGAAAGCGGCAAACGCTTGATCAGCCTTGATCCCAACGTGCGGCTCAATCCTGAGCCGAATATCGACCTGTGGCGTTCGCGAATTGCGACCTTGGTTGAGCTGGCCGACCTGATCAAAGTCAGTGATGAAGATTTGAGCCTGTTGTACCCCGAGCAGGATCCGCAGCGGGTGATTGAAGGCTGGCTGCAGCATCGTTGTCAGTTGGTGTTTCTGACCCGTGGTGGCGAGGGGGCGACGGTGTTCAGCCGCCTGCATGGCTCCTGGTCGGTGCCGGCGAGTTCAGTGAAAATCGCCGACACCGTGGGCGCTGGCGATACGTTCCAGGCGGCGTTGATTACCTGGCTGACCGAGCAGCAGCTGGATTCGGTTGAGGGTGTGCAGCAGCTCAGCCGCGAGCAGATCGACGGGATGTTGAAGTTTGCGGTGCAAGCTGCGGCGCTGACTTGCAGCAAGACCGGGCCGGATTTGCCATATCGCCAGGAGTTGGATCTTCGCTGAGGCTGATGATCTCTTCGCGAGCAAGCCCGCTCCCACATTCGACCGCGATCCAATGTGTGTGTGTGGGCTTGCTCGCGAAGGCGGTATCACTTGCACCGCCATCAATCGGGAGTCAACGGCAATGATGGCATAGGATGTTACCGGCTACAGACGACTTTAGTCGGTAAATGAAGGCTCGTTTCCTTGAACGAGGCGCTTTAATCCTGCACCATCCGCCCCAGCTTATTCAAAGGACGGAATTAAAGGCATGCTGGACGCGAACGCAACCCATATTTCCCTGACGCTGGAAGGCGTTTCCGTTGACCTTCAGGTACTCAGCTTCGTCGGTCGCGAAACCCTCAACCAGCCGTTCTGCTTCGACATCGAACTGGTCAGCGCCCGCCCCGACCTGAAACTCGAAGAGTTGCTGCACAAGCCCGGCTGCCTGACCTTCGGCGCCACCGGCAAAGGCATCATCCACGGTCTGGTGTACCGCATCGAGCAAGGTGACTCCGGCAAAAGCCTGACCCGTTACAGCATCAGCCTGGTGCCGCAACTCGCCTACCTGCGCCACAACCATGACCAGCAGATTTTCCAGCATTTAAGTGTGCCGAAGATCATCGCTAAGATCCTTGAAGCGCGCGGCATCCTGGCCGACGCCTACAGCTTCCAGCTCGGCGCGATCTACCCGGAACGCGATTACTGCGTGCAGTACGACGAGTCCGACCTGCATTTCATCCAGCGTCTGTGCGAAGAAGAAGGCATTCACTTCCACTTCCAGCACTCGTCCAGCGGTCACAAACTGGTGTTCGGCGATGACCAGACGGTGTTCCGCAAACTCGCGCCCGTGGCCTATCAGCAAGACTCCGGCATGGCCGCCGAGAAACCGGTGACCAAGCGCTTCAACCTGCGCCTGGAAACCCGCACCACCCGCGTCAGCCGCCGCGATTACGACTTCGAGAAACCGCGCATCCTGCCCGAGGGCTCCGCCAAAAGCGCGTTCGCCCCGGACCTGGAAGACTACGACTACCCCGGCCGCTTCACCGACCGCGAACGCGGCAAGCAACTGGCAACCCGCGCCCTGGAACGCCACCGCAGCGACTACAAACTTGCCGAAGGCAAAGGTGACGAGCCAACCCTGGTCAGCGGCCACTTCATGGCCCTGAGCGAACACCCGCGCGCCGAGTGGAACGACCTCTGGCTACTGTTGGAAGTGGTGCACGAAGGCAAACAGCCGCAAGTGCTCGGCGCAAACGTCACCAGCGACGTCACCCAGAACAAAGACGATTTCCACCAGGGCTACCGCAACCGCTTCCTCGCCACCCCGTGGGACGCGCACTTCCGCCCTGCCCTCGAACACCCGAAACCCAAAGTCCTGGGCAGCCAGACGGCCATCGTCACCGGCCCTGCGGGTGAAGAAATCCATTGCGACGAGTACGGCCGCGTCAAAGTCCAGTTCCACTGGGATCGCGAAGGCCAGGCCGACGACAAGACCAGCTGCTGGCTGCGCGTCGCCACCGGCTGGGCCGGCAATGCCTACGGGGGCATCGCCATCCCGCGCATCGGCATGGAAGTGCTGGTGTCGTTTATGGAAGGCGACCCCGACCAACCACTGATCACCGGCTGCCTGTACCACAAGGAAAACGTCGTCCCCTACGACCTGCCGGCGAACAAAACCCGCAGCACCTTCAAGACCCTGAGCTCACCCGGCGGCAACGGTTACAACGAGTTTCGGATTGAAGACAAGAAAGGTGCGGAACAGATTTATCTGCACGCCCAGCGCGATTGGGATGAAAACATTGAGCATGACCAGAAGATTCGCGTCGGCAACGAGCGACACGACACGGTCGAGGCCAATGTTTTAAGCGAATTCAAGGTTGAAGAACATCGCATCACCCACCTCGACCGCAAGACTGAAACCCGGGCGGATGATCACCTCACCGTTGGCGTGACCCAGCATGTGAAGGTGGGGACGGCGCAGTTTGTCGAGGCCGGCCAGGAGATTCACTACAACGCTGGGGAAAAGGTTGTGGTTGAGGGTGGCATGGAGCTGACGGCCAAGGCTGGCGGGAGCTTTGTGAAGGTGGATGCGGGGGGCGTGACGATCAGTGGCGCCAATGTGAAGGTCAACTCCGGGGGTGGGCCGGGAGCAGGGACTGGTATTCAGATATTGGGGCCTCTTTTGCCTGGTCTGGCGGACAAGGATAAATTTGGTAAGTTGCTAGAAAGCGCCCCGCGAAGTCATAAGGCCCGCTATCTGCTCCAAGACGAAAAAACAGGCGAACCGTTAGCGGGAAGTCCCTACACATTGAAACTGGCAGACGGCACACGAATTGCCGGTTACACCAATGAAGAAGGTAAGACCTTTCAGGCCCATAGCACCAACCCGGCCGAAGTAGAACTGCTGACGCCCATCCGTAAACCCGAGCCTGAGGAGCCATTGATTAGGGCGGGTGAAAGTGCACCGAAAGAAATGACCCTGGACTTCAAAAACGCCAACTCGGAGGGCTGATATATGGCAGTCATACAACCGCCTCAAACGCCGCAGGGCTGCACCAATACCAGCATCGAAGGCACGATCAAACAGGCTCCACTGCCCAACCCGGACAACAAGCCTTATTTGATGGAAAAGGCAAATTACGCTTCGCGGTTTCCGAAGTTATCCTTCAAGAAAACAAAGGATGGCGATGTCACAGGTCTGGAGCTCAAACAACTTGTCATGAGTGGATTGATCCGAGCGGACGAGTATCGTTGGGATTTTCTCTGGGACTATAAAGCGGAAGTCTGCTTTGATATGGCATCTCTTCCACCCAAACCATTTCTCAGCTCCACGTGGTTTGGTGAAGAAGAGAAACCCGATCCGTTGCGACGCCATACCTTGTTTCCGTTTCCCAAAGGTTCAGTCAAAGGCTTGCTACGACGCCCAGACGTGATCATCGTAAAAAATCGGAGTACCCGCTGGCCGGGACAGGCCGGTCCGGACCATCAGGGTATTGCTCACTCGAATAATCTAGAACGTTTAGTGGAAGTGAAATTTCCAGGGGACGTGCTTGGAATGGCTCAGAGAGAAGCCTACTTAGATATTGCTGGTGGGTCGACCCGATTCTCCGTTTTAGAAATTAGCGACTGCCGCGATGATGGTGATCGCGAACGAGATCGCCAGTACAACAGAGAGCACAAGCCAACTGGAGAATTCAACCCTCTACAATGGCCGGTGTTATTACCCCCCAGAAATCCTGGTGTAACGCCAAGACCCGCCCCTGTTCCAGTACCTGCGTACGGACCTACGCCGACGTCCCGGCCTGCCCATGTTGAAAGCTGGACTCAACAGGTTCAGGAGGCCGTAGATGGGCTTCTAGAACAGGGAGCTCAAGGTATTCGGAAACTTTCTCAGGAAGTACAACAACATCTCGAAGACGCTGCGACATGGATCGGCGTTAAAGGTGAATGGGTTCGACGCGAATCACAAAAAGCGTGGGAGTGGGTCAGTGAAACGGGGGCTCAGGTTATTCGCTGGACAGATGAACAATTGAGAGCAATCTGGAAAGAAGTCCAACACTTTACAGATATAAACCTCGAAATGCTTCGGCGGGTCGATTGGGTACAAATTTTGATCGATATGGGAGTTCTCGCTGCCGAAGTGGTAATCGTGCTTGCCATCGGAGCGGCCATCGGATCAGCCGTTGTAGCAGTGGGTATTCCAGCAGCACTCGTTACCGGTCTAATGATTATTCTGCACCTGGCTCGGGTTTCGTGGCTCTTGTTAGCCAGCATTTTGAGTGGTGTGGTAATTAATACAGCAGCTACTGCCGGATAGAAGAGGCGACTATGAACGCATTGGAAAAATTGACTAAACAAGCTCCAAATTTGGCCTTTGAGTTGCCGGATAACACACCAGTCGTCAAGCTGGGGCTGATCGCGACAGTGTATTTTAAAGAAGGCTATTTTCTTGAAAGCAAGAAAAACGTCATGGAGTGCTTCGACCGCTTCAAGGAAGAGTTTGGGCAACATCTAAAAGGACAATTTTATGACCGCTATAAAAAACTGACCGATGATAGTTTCAAAAAAACGACTCTAAAGATTCTTGAAACTGATTCGAACGAACAATATGAATGGCACATCAGCAGTGCTCCAACCGCAAGTGAGGCCGCTGAATACAGCCTTTCGGCGTTGAACTCTTTTGAGGTCCATGGTGACCAGAAACGTTCGTATCTCAAGATCACTTTTCCTTGGGATTTTTTGCAGCAAGCTGACGGTGCCGCACGATATCAGAACTGGCTGGTTTACCTTTGCAATCAGGTAAAAGCTGAACATGGTTATGGCGGTCTTTCCAGCGTTCTGCCTTATGACTTCGATAGCTACATGCCAATGGAATTTCAGTTGGCTCAGCAGTTCCCCGGACTTGAAGTCGACTCCATGGTGCACAACTTTAAGCGAGAACTGCTTGATCACATCAAGGGTGTGAACTGGTACACCATTCTTGGGGCGACGTTTGTAGAACGTCTAGGCGGCGAAGCCCTGCTACGCCATGCTTTCAGCGGTCGTGGCGATGTAGAGATATTGAGTTACGACAACGGACTGATTATTCGTGCGGGCGACCTCCCTCAGTTGGGTGCCGAAGACGAACCACTTCCTTCTGTCTATGTGGCGATCAATAAAGTCGTAAAACCTCTGCGCATTCCAAATCCAGATCAACTGCACACTTATTCCCCATATGGAAACTGCTTCGAAGAAGACAGTACCGCTCGATGGTATGCGCGTTTTGACCGTGACGATAACGCCACAACCTCATCGCGCGTTGAATCAGGCAAACCTTGTACCAAGGAAGGTTACTGGTTCACCCCAGCGCAAGCCAACTCAAGACGCCATTTCCAACAAGGCGAAATCATGCCGAGTTTCAGTGGTTCTAACTGGGGCGATACGCTTTGGTATTGGTCAGGTGAGAATTAAAACCATAGTCACCGACCGGTCAGCGGCCACTTCATGGCCCTGAGCGAACACCCGCGCGCCGAGTGGAACGACCTCTGGCTGCTGCTGGAAGTGGTGCACGAAGGCAAACAGCCGCAAGTGCTCGGCGCAAACATCATCAGCGACGTCACCCAGAACAAAGACGATTTCCACCAGGGCTACCGCAACCGCTTCCTCGCCACCCCGTGGGACGCGCACTTCCGCCCTGCCCTCGAACACCCGAAACCCAAAGTCCTGGGCAGCCAGACGGCCATCGTCACCGGCCCTGCGGGTGAAGAAATCCACTGCGACGAGTACGGCCGCGTCAAAGTCCAGTTCCACTGGGATCGCGAAGGCCAGGCCGACGACAAGACCAGCTGCTGGCTGCGCGTCGCCACCGGCTGGGCCGGCAGCGCCTACGGCGGCATCGCCACCCCGCGCATCGGCATGGAAGTGCTGGTGTCATTCATGGAAGGCGACCCCGATCAACCACTGATCACCGGCTGCCTGTACCACAAGGAAAACGTCGTCCCGTACGACCTGCCGGCGAACAAGACCCGCAGCACCTTCAAGACCCTGAGCTCACCGGGCGGCAACGGTTACAACGAGTTTCGGATTGAAGACAAGAAAGGTGCAGAACAGATCTACCTGCATGCCCAGCGCGATTGGGATGAAAACATTGAGCATGACCAGAAGATTCGCGTCGGCAACGAGCGACACGACACGGTCGAGGCCAATGTTTTAAGCGAATTCAAGGTTGAAGAACATCGGATTACCCACCTGGATCGGAAGACTGAAACCCGGGCTGATGATCACCTCACCGTTGGCGTGACTCAGCACGTAAAAATTGGGACGGCGCAGTTTGTTGAGGCGGGTCAGGAGATTCACTACAACGCTGGGGAAAAGGTTGTGGTTGAGGGTGGCATGGAGCTGACGGCCAAGGCTGGCGGGAGCTTTGTGAAGGTGGACGCGGGGGGCGTGACGATCAGTGGCGCCAACGTCAAGGTCAACTCCGGCGGCGGGCCAGGTTCCGGCACCGGCATCGGCATCCTCGCCCCGCTGATTCCAGGCCTTGCCGCCGCCGACATCGCCGGGCGGCTGATGAAAGAAGCCAAGTCCAATCCGACCTGGCTGGAATTGAACCTGCACTACGACAACCTTGAGCCCGTACCGGGCGCGTCCTACCGCGTTGACTTTGCGGACGGCTCGACCCGTGAGGGTGTGCTCGACGATGACGGCTTTGCCCGGTTGGAGGACGTTCCGAAAGGACCGGCCAAGGTGTATTACGGCGAGGATCCGAGGCCATACAACCGTGAAAGCGTAGCGATTGTGCAGAACTCGGACGAAAAGGTTAACGCAGATTTACGCAAGCTCGGCCTGGACCCGGACCAGGTTGATTTACCAGCATTAGTGGAGAAAGCCGCAGGGAGGCTGTCATGAGTGACGAAGTAGTTGAGAGCGCAAACGAAGGTGACGAAGACCGCAGCTCCGCTTACCAAGAGGCCGCGGTAGAACTGGCAAAAGGCATCGCGCTCGGCGCAGTACCGTTTCTTGGCCAGGCCATCGACGCCTACGACACCATCGAATCCTCAATCGTCCTCTACAACGCAGAGTCGACGGACGGAAAGGAAGACGCGCAGTTTGACCTGCTGATGGCCGTCATTGGCTGGGTTCCAGGACCGGGCGACGGGCTGAAGAAGAGCCTGCGCATCGTCAACAAAGACCCGCAACGCTACGCCCCGGTACTGTTCGACCTGCTTCGCTTCGTACTGCAAGAATGCGGGGTCAAAACCAGCCCCGAAGAACTGCTCAAGCAAGTATTCGATGCAGGCAAACTGCGCGCCGAACTCGACGAGATCATCACCGGCGTAAAAGGCTCATCGACGTTCCAGAGCCTTCCAAACTGGGCAAAAACATCGGTCGTCACCGTCCTCGCCGCCTCCCGCGACAACATGCCGGCCATGGTGGGGATTGTTGAGAAGCGGCTGGTTAAATGGAAAGGCATGCAACGCAATAGTTCGGCGGCCTCCTCCGGGTCAAGCCACCCGAAAAGAGTGGAAAAGCCTGCAAGCAAAGACTCGGCTGTTGCGGCAAAGGGAACCGATGGTGCGAGCGGCACCCATTCCAACCAGGTCGAAGCCTCCAAAGTAGGTCTTCAGGCCCCTTCCAGTATTTTGAATGAAGGGCTGGGGGTTAGTGGGGAGCACATTGCCGATTACATTTGTGCAGTGGAGTTTGGTTGGGGCAAGGATTGGGATGGGCACGATAAGGGGGCGGATGGGAAGTTGTTGGAGGGTGTGCCTAGTGCGAGTAAAACGGGGAAACTATCAAAGGGCGGCAGCCCGAAGGCCCGACATGTTCTGTACAAACTGACAGATGGGGCCAACGGAACCGGTATTGATGCTGTCTGGCGTGCAGATCCTGCCACAAACGACGGGAAAAAATTTGCGATTGTAGAGGCTAAAGCAAGCCGTGACGAGGACGGTCCAAAGTTCCTCCGCAAGCCCAATAACACCCGTAAACCTGGTGTCGCCTCAAAATTGGGAGTCTCCGGCGTTACAGATCCGAGTACGTTACTGGAGCCTCAAGAGCCAGAGCAGCCTGAGACCACTCAAAAGAAAAAAGGGAAATCTGCAAAGTCCAAGCACCCTACACCTCCCAACGATAAAAAAACCAACAAGCCAGCCAAAGATAAAAGAGAAATTCTTGTTCAAATGAGCAACGAGTGGATTCAGAAAAACATTGGAGATGCTGTTTCCGAACGACTGGCTGACCAGGTTTCAGCATCATACAGCCGTCATTTGTTTTACGCCCCGTTGTACCACCTGAAACAAAGTCCGAAAGAGCATGCCGAAGCTCGACTGAACAACAGCGACGAAACAACCCATGCCAACCACTCCGCATTCCATTACACCGACAGCGAAATTAAGTCCTTTGTGAACAAGCGAAAAAAATCTCTTGCAGCAAAACACGGGACATTACTATCGCTGGCTACTGAGTAATATTCATCATGAACAAAAGACAAAAATTTCTCAGCGAGACCAGATACAAAGACTTCTTGGCTTACAGCGAGGAGACGAAAATTTTCTGGCAAAACAACAAATTCGAGTCAGATTCCCCTGAGCAAGAAGCGTCTCTAAGGGCAAATCACTTTAAAAATCTGGCATTAAAAAAACTATTTATATCTTATACCGCCGGAATTGAGATCTCTTTGCTTGCGCCATTGCTTGAAGAGCTTATATCAGCGTACGAAGAGCGCCAAAACAAACTTTCAGTTTCTGAAAAAATAGAAAGCATTTCACCACTCGCCATTGACATTTGGCCAGATGAATTTGAAGAATGCGTACAAGTTTTTAGCCTATGCATCTTGCTTCACAGAACAGATCTGCTCAAGCGATTCGTGAAGCTTTTAGATGGCGCAGACTACAAAAGCGAAGATACTCTTTATGAAGACCTACTCCGCAAAAATCTACCTGATCGAGGAGATATAGATGAATGGTATCACGACGTATACACCCCTTTAATACAAGCCATATATGCAGATGAAAAAGATGAGGCCTCTCAGCTACTAGCTGATTATTGCAAGCAATGGTATGCCGCGTTCAAGCAAGCCCCTTGGCACGACTCACACTTGCAAGGCGACGAAGGAAGCTATGTCGGATACTGGGCGTTCGAGGCTGGGGCCATTGCTTTCTTATATGGGATCGATGACAGAAAAATCAATCATATGGTTTATCCAAAGGACTTGGTGGAATACGCGAGAAATTACCAACCGACCAATGGGTCCCAGGTTGCTCGTGTAGATGCAGGACAACCATGTAGCAAGACTGGCTATTGGTTTACGCCGGCAAAAGCAGAGTCTCGTCGCCACTTTAATCAAGGCGATATAATGCCAGGGTTCAGTGACTCCCATTGGGGCGATACTATTTGGTATTGGTCGGGAGAATAATGATAAGGGCGACAGATTGACCTGGCTTCATCCAGTCATTAGTCAGATGGGCGGACAACCGCCCATTGAATCATGGTGAAAGCCCCTACATCACAGAACAACCTCCCCCTTTGCTGATATCTATGAACAAACGACAAAAATTCTTTAGTGAAAAACACTACGAAAATTTCCTTAGAGAACATGATGAGGTCATAGAATTTTTCAAAACCAACAAATTCAAATCTGAATCTATCGAAGAAGAAGCTTCTCTTCGCTCAGCATTTCTCCAGACTTTAGCTCTCGATAGACTTCTTGCCAGCTATACCGCAGGGGAGAACATAGAATCTCTTGTTCCTCTGCTTGAGGACTTGATTGATAAGTACGAAGCTCGTCAGAAAACTCTAGCTGAGTATGAAAATTCACCAAAAATATCGCCGCTGGCATTGGATGACTGGCCGGATCAATACGAAGAAGCCGTTCAAGTTACCGGTCTGTGCATCCTATTGCACCGTACTGACCTGCTACCGCGCTTCGTCAAGCTCATAGATGAAGCCGGCTATGCCGGTGACGATACTCTTTATGAAGACTTACTGAAGAAAGTCCTTCCTCATCGGCACGATGTCGACCGGTGGTATCACAACGTATATACGCCACTCATCCAAGCTGTCTACATCGATAGTAAAGAAGAGGCTTCAAAGCTACTCAAAAAATATTGCCAACAATGGTATCCAGCCTTCAAACAAGCTCCTTGGCACGATACTCATCTTCAAGGAGAGGAAGGTAATTATGTAGGCTATTGGGCTATAGAGGCAGGAGCAATTGCTTTTTTATACGGCATAGACGACAGCAAAATCGATCATATGGTGTATCCAAAAGCATTAGTCGAATACGCTAGAAGTTATAAGGGCGATATTGGATCCCAGATTAATCGCATTGTTGCTGGCGAACCATGTAGCAAAACAGGCTATTGGTTTACCCCAGCTCAAGCCAACTCAAGACGCCACTTCCAACAAGGCGAAATCATGCCGTGCTTCAGCGAATCAAAATGGGGCGATACTATTTGGTATTGGTCAGGTGAAGAATAATAACGGCGACCGATTGACTTGACTTCAGCCAATCATTGATCGGATGGGCGAACAATCGCCCATTGCTTAGCCAAATAAATCCGTCCCCTTAACTTTGTACCGCGAAGGATCGCCATGAACAAACGCCAGTGTTTCATCGTCGACTCCTACTATCAAAAGTCCATCCATCTGTACGACACAACCGAATCGCGCTGGGCTGGCAGGACGATGAAGGCAGATTCTCCAGACCAGGAGAGGGCATTGCGAACGGGGTACTTCAAGGAAACGGCGTTCAGTGCCTTGCTGATCAGTTACACGGCGGGCGAATCGATTGACAGCCTCATTCCCCGGCTGGAGAAGCTGATCAGTAGCTACGAGATTTACCAACAAGCATTGGCTGCCGAGGAAAGCGAAACTGACATTTCACCCCTGACCATCGACGATTCGCCTGGCCATTATGAAGAGTGTGTTCAAGTCATCAGTCTTTGCATTTTGTTGCATCGCACCGACCTGCTGATTCGCTTCGTCGCCTTGATAGATCGCGCAGGATACGCCAACGAAGAGTATCCGCTCCATGAACTCCACATTCCAAGCGGATAGCTGACGGCTGATGCTGTGCTCCCGATTTCCATCAGGAGCCCATCACCATGATGCGTCCCAATGCCAGCGTTGAAAAAGTGTACCTCTACCCAAAGCCTGTCGATTTTCGAAAGTCCATCGACGGCCTGGCTGCATTGGTCGAACTGGACATCAAAGTTGCGGTGTTCGACCCTGTGCTTTTCGTCTTTCTAAATCGCCACCGCAACCGCGTCAAAGTGTTGTACTGGGAGCGCAACGGCTTCTGCCTTTGGCTCAAGCGC